>JBGOVA010000304.1:0-3607 GCA_041477875.1 Micropepsaceae bacterium
CCGCTTATCAATCGATCGCCCAGCTGCGCCAGCATATCCAGCAGACCGAGCGCATCCACGGCATCATCGTCGACGGCGGCATGGCGCCCAACATCGTGCCCGAGCGCGCGTCGGGCCGCTTCTACGTCCGCGCCCGCGACGGCGTCGAACTGGCGACATTGAAGAAGCGCGTGCAAGCCTGTTTCGAAGCCGGCGCGCTTGCGACCGGCACGCGCCTCGAGGCGCAATGGGGCCGCGTCGACTGCCTCGATCTCAAGACCAATTGGCCGCTGGCGCACGCCTATGAAGCGAACGCCAAGGCGATCGGGCGCGATCTCCTCGACCCCTCGACCTTGCCGCCGGGCCTCGCCGGCTCGACCGACATGGGCAACGTCAGCCATCGTGTCCCCTCGATCCACCCGATGATCCAGGTCTCCCCGCCCAGCGTCGTCATCCACAACGCGGAGTTCGCGACGTACGCAAAGTCGGAGCGCGGCGACCAGGCCATCATCGACGGCGCCAAGGCGCTCGCCATGACCACGCTCGACTTCTTCGCCAGCGAAGATCTGCGCGACGCGGCAAGAACCGACTTCGCCAAGACGACCGACCTCTCCAAAGCCGCCGTCGGCTCCGCCTATCACAAGGACGGCGTCCTCCTCGGCGGCGCCTGCGGCTGCTGCTGAGTCCCTGGGAGCGCGGGCGTCCCGCCCGCTCTTTCGTGCGCTAGATGTGGTGCGCCGCGCGCCGCGAATCACACAAAAAATCAGATGCAATCCGATCCATCACGCCATCACATTGGCGGAACGCCGCCATTTCTGCCATCACGCATCCATCACATGTGACGTCACAAACGACGGCACCCGCACGCCAGTCTCGCCGATAAAATTGTCAAGTCGCAGCGCGCCGCCGGGCGGCGCGAATTCACCCCACGCACGTGTAACCGGCCGAGCGGAATTCAAGCCCGCCGACTCAAATTTCGATTCGTTGGGCGGAGGCCGTAGATCTTGGCCTGATCGCCTTGGAGAACAGGATTGCTCATCCTCCCCCGCAAGATCGCCGCCGCGCTTGCGGTGCCGGTGTCGGGATTGATGGAGGATTGAGGCCCGCCCGGATATTCGCGCGTTTGGCAGACGCGCGGCGCTTGGGCACGCTCGCGCGTCATGTGCGGGCGCTTCACCCAATACTTCACCTACGCCGAGCTGC
This sequence comes from Micropepsaceae bacterium, assembly GCA_041477875.1. GTDB lineage: Bacteria > Pseudomonadota > Alphaproteobacteria > Micropepsales > Micropepsaceae > SZUA-430. The sequence continues at coordinate 1,183 of JBGOVA010000304.1, forward strand.
ACGCGTATTTCAGCTTCTGGGCCGACAGTTTCACCACGCCGCCGACGAACCTTCAGCCGCGCTGGCATCTCTGCCCGACCGATCCCGTGTGGGTGGTGACGCATGGCGCGAAGGGCTTCGCGCTCGAACACATGCGCTGGGGCCTTGCGCCCTATTGGTGGTCGAAGCCGCTGAAGAAACTGCCCGCGACCTTCAACGCGCGCGCCGAGACGGTGGCCGAGAAACCGATGTTCCGCGAGGCGTTCAAACACCGGCGCTGCCTCATCCCGGCCTCGGGCTATTACGAATGGCAGGACGTCGCCGACGGCAAACAGCCCTGGTACTTCACGCCCCGCGCGAACGAGCCCATCGTGCTGATCGCGGGCCTGTGGGAGACGTGGAAGAACCCCGAGCCGCCGAACGACATCGTGCGCTCGACGACAATGGTCATCACCGAGCCGAACAAATTCACCGCGCAATATCACGACCGCATGCCGGTGCTGCTGACGCGCGAAACGACGATGGACTGGCTAACGGGCGCCAAGGGCCTCGAACTCCTGAAGCCGGCGCCCGAAGACGCGGTGAGGGCGTGGCCCGTCTCGCGCGCCGTCAACTCATCGAAGGCCCCGGATGGGCCGGAGTTGATTGACGCTATTGCCGTTTGATTAAACGAGGAAGTGAAAGCGAGAGTGCCCTCGAATTCACTGTGAGTGAACTCGTTAGGTATGCCCGGAATCTCGAGGCGATACGGCTCCGTTATACCACTCCAAAAATGATAGCGGAGGGCTGAAATGAACTCCTCGCTCGGCGAGCGATGCGGCCTCTGAGAACGCGTCCAAAGTCGCTGAGGGCTCGTGGCCCAGAGTTGCTGGGAAAAGACGCGTAAGGGCAGGAATCGGATGCCGTGGATCAAAATGGACGAAATCCCGGAATAGAGCGGCTTCGATCCCACCTTCTCGATGGGGCCGATTTACTTCCCAAACGTACACCACCGCATTGAACCGCCTTGAAGACCGAAAAAACCTCGTCGTTGCCGCCTCGATGACAGCCCGCGTCGCAGGTTCGCCCGCTTCCCAACCCCTCGGAAGCACCACGTACAAGACAGCCGGAGCATCCGCCGGAACTTGATCGCGTTTCGAGTTCAGAGTGTTGTACACCCCTTTCTCCGACGGACGCGCAGCTGGCTTCGCAGTTACCTCACCATTGATGCGGTGCCCGTCGCGGGTGGCAACGAAATCGAAGTCGTTGCCTCTGCGGCCAGACTCTTGCACGATCTCAACGTCCCAACCGTCTCCCGAAAACCAAGAAGCTATTTGAACTTCGCGGAAGCAGGCCTGAGTTTCACGCTCGCGAAATCGTTTGTACAGAATATGAAATCCGCGGGCGTTGCGGAGCTTAAACAAGCAGTTCGCAAGCCAAGCTACCCGTGTCATATGGGTTATGCGTGACGCGCGGTCGTCGCCGAGGTTGTTGAGCATAAATGGATCTGCGCGCTCGTTAGGGAATACGCATCGCTCGGCCCATCTGTCACCGAGATAGTATCGAATTATCTGCGCAGACATCGCATAGACAAGCATTGTCGGGTCTTCGCCGTAGAGTTGACCCAGTTCCAGCAAAGCACTGGCAAGATCGGACGGAATTTCCGCAGGGTCGCTCATCGCTTGCAGGTCTCCATCGCTTCGCGGTCGGCGATGCACTCCAAGAATGGCGCGACACGATACGTATTTCCCAGCATCAGCCGCGCCTCTCAGCGGTCCCACGCCTGCGGCGTCAGCGGTTTGTCTTTGATGACGGCGAGGTTGCCCGCCCCCGGCACGTAGTTGGCCTCCAAGCGGATGCCGTCCGGATCTTCGAACAGGATGGAGTGATAGCCGGGCGCCCACGGTCCGTCTTCCGGTGCGCGCACGATCTTGGTCCCCATCTCGACCAGCGCCTTGTGCAGCGTGTCGATGTCTTCGCGCGAGCGCAGGCGGAAACAAAAGTGATGCAAGCCGATGCGCCATTGGTCGAACGCCGTGTCGCGGTGCTCCTCGCCCGCGTCGCGTATCACGACGCCCGTGCGCCCGCCGATGCAATAGAACGTGCCGGGGATGTCGTACTGAATGACCATGCCGAACAGGTCGTGCAGAAGCCGGTGATAGAACGGCCGGCTGCGCGCGACGTCCCGCACCGTGAGTTGGATGTGGGCGATACCGTTCACGTCGATCATCGGGATCTCCTCCAGAGAAGAGAAAGCGCTTAAGCGCTCGGAAGATGGCACGCAAGCGCTGACCGACGCGCGCAGCCGACGGTCGGCAACGTGCACCGGCCGCGCAAGTCTGGATGTGCGCATGCACCGCGATGGCTTTCCACAGTAATGGGGTCGGGAAATTGGGGTTCTCTAATCGCGGTTGATCTGTCAACTCCATCCACATCGCCGTTCCGGCCGGGACCATGGTTCTCTTCG
>JBGOVA010000197.1:0-8166 GCA_041477875.1 Micropepsaceae bacterium
CATCGCTGCAATGCCATGGCCTTTGACCGTGTCGGCGACGTGAATGAGATACCTGTGGTCCTCGCGAATGCCGGAAAGGTCAGACAGCGCATCAGTGGCACCCGTTTCGTAGCCGAGCCAAAGCGTGTTGTGACTATCGTTTTGGTCAACGATCACTCTCAGGTTTTCGAGCGACAAGTCGCGCGCCAAACGCACCGCTTCCCAGCACGATCCCTCTTGCATTTCGCCGTCGCCGACCAAGACGAAGACGAGGCCGCGCTCGCGATTTATCTTCTTCGCGTGCGCCAAGCCGACGGCGGCTGGCAGCCCATGCCCAAGCGATCCGCAAGCGAATGTGACACCGGGCACGCCAGGCCCGGGATGGCCGCCAAGCCGCGCGCCACGCTTGCCCATCATCTCGAACTCGCCCGGCGGCAGGATGCCTTTCGCCTCAAGAACTGCATACAGCGCCATGCAGCCGTGAGCCTTGCTCAGCACGAACAGATCGTCCGGCCCCATGATCTTGTCGTAAAGCGTCCACACGGTTTCGAGGATCGAGAGTGCGCTCGCGTAGTGCTGCGGCTCGCCGGATGCGTAGCCGACTTCGAGGATACGGCGGCGGAGCGCGTTCAGGTCAGTTGTCACGGTCCCTCCGCCTGAACTCTGGAGTCCCGGGAAGGAGGAGAGGCGTATCCGGCGGCGTGACCAACGCCCTACTGCCTTGCCGCTGCGATTTCGTGAACAGCTTTTGGCAGGAGTCCTTGGCTTGGTCCGCGATGCCAGCAATCGCAAGCCAGCGCTGGTCGCCACGTTTCAGGGCGAGCCCGCGGGCGGAATCACGCATGACGCCCAGCGCGTTTTGCAGGGCCGACCATAACTCCCGTTCTGAAACTTCGGCCATCAGAGCCACCCGATCCGTTCGAATAGCCGGATGCCCGCCACCGACATGAAGACCAGGCCGAGCGCGAAGCCGAGCAAAAATGCGGTGAGCCCCTCCATCAGACGCGCTCCCCGACGCAAGAGAACCTGACGGTGATGTTGGAGCCTGACCATGTCGCCGGTGATTCGAGCGCAGCCTTGACGCTGGAACCAACCGTCTCGCAGGTCAGGCGATCCCCGTAATCGCCCAGCGTTTGCATCGCAACGCCGTGGTTCGAGAACGCCAGCACGAGCAAAACGAACTTCATCGGAGCATCTCCCGCGCGCCGAATCAGCCGACGGCGCTTATCCGTTTACGCCGAGCGTTCAAGAAAATCCACTGGGGGCCGTTGGCCCGGTCACTTATTCGGGCGTCCAGACCTTGAAGCGCGTCTCGTGCCGTGCCGTGCAATCGTCCCAAGCATCGGCCGGTCCGGCCAAAATCCTACGCTTTCCGTCATGACGCGCGGGACCAATTCTAACCCGGCGCCCGCGACAACTGCGGTGCATCCACAGTAGCCGACAGCCGTTATCACCGCGCTTGCGATGCCGGTCGCAACATCGATGCCAGCGCTCGCCGCTGTCGCTGCGGCCGTAGCAGCGCCGACATCTTGAGCGTTTGTCGCGCCAGCCGATTGACCTTGAACTGCGACGCTCGCGGCACCAACGCCGGCTGGCGTCGCCGTTCCGACCGATGCAGCGGCGCCCGAAGTGACGGCCGCGCCAGCACCGGAGGCCGTCGCATTTCCAGCCGCAGAGCCGACACCCGTGACGATTGAGCCCGCGTCGCCGACCCCGCTGACCGTGGCTTGACCGCTTGAGCTTCCGGCCTGCGCCGATACCGAAGTATCGACGCCGGCCGCGATGGCGGCGCCTGCGGACGAGCCAGCTTGCGTACTGATTGACGCGCCGACACCCGATGCCGAACCGAGCCCAGCGCTCGCGCCGATCGCGCTGATGATGATCGTGAAGACGACATCCGACGCAATGGCTTGTGACGCTTTCGATTTCGCATAAACCGTGTAGCCGCCGAACACTCCATCGCCGGGGCGGCGGAGCAACAGGCTACTACGCATTGGCGACGACGAGTTCGATTTCAGGAATGCCGGTTGCTGTGCTGTCGGCCGCCACGACCATGATGAGCGCGCTGTCGGCATAGACGACAGGCATCCCGGTCTTGGCGAGGTCATGGACATCGCCGTCGTTTGCGATCTTCGCGCGGCCTGACCATAGCGGGCGCAACACAAGGACGTTGAACGTGCCGGCCGTTGCCACTGTGGCGACGACGCTTTCGATCTTTTGGACGCCGGTATCGCCAGCCTGGAGCGGTAGTTGGACCATCCGCCCAAGCGTCGGCGCAGTGCCGAGCGCCACGGTCCCGGTCGTGCGTCCGGTCGTTCCGGCTTGGTTCGTGTAGGTGACCGCCACGCTCATGTTGCCCGTAAAGGCGGTAACGCATTCGATCCAAATCATCGTATCGGAAAAATCCGTGCCGCCCGAGACTCGGCTCGAATAGCTTGGCTGCGCGGCGAGTGTTGTGTTCGCGTTGAAGGCGTAAGCGCCAGCCTTGAACAGCATGTCGAAAAGCTTGAGGCGCGCCGCCACGGAAGACCCGAAATCCACTTGCGCGAGATAGCCGGTCGCGCTGCCGCCGAAAGCGTTGATGACCGGGCAACCCGCGGTCGCGTCGGTTGGGACGACGCCGGCGGCGGTCGATGTTCCGGCCAACGTGCCGGCGCCGGGATTGCCGGCAAGATCGAAGACTGAGAACCAAGCCGCAGCAATCGAGGTCCGGGAGGCCGTCTTCATCATCGAAATCGGCTGCTTGGCGGCAGCGATAAACCCATCCCAAGAGGTCAGGGCCATGGTGTCAGTCTTCCGTGATCGTGCTGGCGGTTGTGATGCTTGGCGTCACGCCGGCACTCACGGAAATGTTGGGCGTGACCGTGCCGCTGTAGAGAAGTTTACCGGCGCCGGACGATGCGGTCCCGATGGCGAAATGCGTGATGGTCGCGGAGCCTGCGGTGCAGGAACCGAAGTTGATGTTTGCCGCCGGGCTGACACTTGCGCCCGTGACCGTCCAACCGCCGGAGGTTCGCGCGACGGCGATACGCGCATATCCGGTATAGCTCGTCTCGTTCGTCGTTTGGTCGCCCGCTTCGCCGGGATCGGCCGTGTGCAACGAAACGTAAAGGTTCGTGGCCGGCGCCGACGCCGCGTTGTCGGCGAGATTCGCGATCGCGGTGGCGTTGAAAATGAGCTTGAGCAGATCATTCTCGAACGTGTTGCCCTTGGACATCGTTTAGCCTTTGGCCGGCTTGGCGGGTGCCGCCTTCGGTGCGGCGGCCTTCGCAGCCTTCACCATCGCAGCCTTGGCCGCGACGTATGCAGGCGAAGGCGGCGGTGGCGGACCGGCAGGCTTTGGCGCCACGGGAACGGCAGGCGGCGCGGCGATCGATCCCGACGCGCGGCGTTCTTTCGAGGTCTTCGGCATGGTGTGCTCCTTTACTGGCTGGTCAACGCATCGAGGGCGTTGCCCGTTCCAAGCTGGGTTTGGCTCAATTGCTGTGCCGCATTCACCGCGACTTGACCTTGCTGTATCGCGGCTTGTTCCTGAACCTGTTGCTGTTGCTGCGCGATGATCTGCGCGATTTCGTCCGGGCTGCGGACGACCTTGGACGGCGCGTTCACGAGCTTGTGGTATTCGACGAGGAACGCCACGGGGTTGAGCACGGCCTTGGCTTCCGGGTACGCGCCAGCGAGATAGCCGACCATTTTCGCGAAAGCCTCCATGCCGCCGGTCGCCGCGGCGCGTTGCGCGATTGCGAGCATCGACGTGTATTCGATCGCGATGGGCTGGCCTTGAAGCGAGCGCGGCAGCGGCGGCAAGAGCTTCTTGCGCTCCATAATCCGGAAGATGCGCCGGATCGTCGGCGAGGCGAACTCGTTGTGGAAGCGCTCGATGACGGGCCCAAGGACCTGCATTTTCTCTTGCTGGCGCTGCGCCACTTCGTAGGCGGTCATGTCCTTGGTGGCCTGCGCCATCATCAAGAACAGGTCGTTGAAACAGCCGGTGCGGATCCGCGCTTGGATTTCCTTCAGGTCCTCCATCATCTCGCGGATTTCGGGCTGCACGGTGTAGATGGGCCGGATGCCTTTGTCGGGCCCGATGCTCGGCACGTAGGTCAAATGCCCAGGCAAAATCGACGACGGTTCATTCTTGAGGCTCGCGTCGCCGATAAGCGGCGGGCGGACCTGCTTCTCGATCGCCTCCGCCTTTCGCATCGTCTCGACCTGGAGCTGCATGATGTCCGGCAGCACGTCCATCATCACGCTGCGGCCATAGGCGTCGTTCGATGTCACAGCCCAGCGCGGGCAGACGTGCGGCTGGTCGTTGAAGCCGCGCGCCGATAGCGGGCGATCGGCGGCCGTGCCGAAAACCCAATAGTATTCGCGCCACGGGAAGCCGCCCGCGACCTGTCCCATCTGCCGTCCGCCGCCGGTGTCGATCGGGAAGTTGGGTTCGATCGAATGCGCGATGACGCGCTCGACTTCAAGCGACGAGCCCTTCGTCGACCACAACCCGCGAATGTCGGCGGGGCAGTTGTCGATGCCGAACATCTCGACGATTTGCGCCACGGTCATCACGAACTGGCGGTTCAAGGTCTCGACGCGATTCGCCGACGAACTCGCCAGCAGATACTCGCCGGGGCACGGCGCGTAGCAGCGCACGACGTCGACGACATCCTCGTAAATGATGACCGGGCCGGAGCCGAACGTGGTCAGGTCCTCGAACATTTGCGCGGCGGTGTCGTAGAGGTTCGACCGCGCCATGACGGTGTCCATGCGCGTGTTGACCTCTTCGATCCACGACTGCCCGTCGGCGTCGAGGTCGGAGGTTTCCATCAGCGCCGGCTTGAGCTTCTTCCACGGCCGGCCGGGCGACATGAGGCCCGACATAAGGCCGGCGGCGCAGATGCGCATCGCCTGCGTCCCGGTCGGGTCGACGATGTTTTGATTGATCGGCATGCCGCGAATCATCGTGTTCGGGGTCGGCATCGCGGTGTTGATGAAGATGCCGCGGCGCGGAAGGATATAGGTTTCGAGCAATTGCCAGTGCTGCGCCCACGAGAAGCGCCAGGCCCGAAGCATGTTCATCCGGGCCTCGAGATGCTGGCGCATTTGCGGCCACATCGGGTCCGTTCGCTGACTGAACGGGATGATCTTGGCATCGCCCTGGGCGGCGAGTTGTGCCGGCCCCGCGCTTTCGTACATGACGGGCGCATCCCCGCCCGGCGCCTTCAGCGCGACATCGGTTGATCGAGCGGCGGAGCGTGGCGCCATCAGCCGAGCAGGCTCGGTGTTGCGGTCGTGACGGGCTTGGCGAGCGCTTGGTTCGCGGTCTTGCCGCCGTCGTCACCAAAGCCTGCGTCGCTGGGCTTTGGATGCTTTTTCTTCGCGGCGTTGCCCGCGATCGAACTGTAGACGTTGGCGAACACGGGCGGGTTTGCCGCCGGCGGGAGCGCCGGTTGGCCTGTGATCTTGGGCTTGAAGAGGCTTCCCATGCGGGCGAACTCCGGGCGAGGCGCTCACGTTAGCACGGGTTTACGATCGATTAAAGAAAAAGGGCTTGAACCCGGAAGCTCAAGCCCTTTGCGTTTCCACTCTGTGCCAGGCCTTACGGCTGCGGAACTGGCGTGCCGGCGGAGAGTGTGCCGCTCACCGCTTCGCCGGCGACGATCGTGATGTCGTCGGTCAGAACGAGCGGCACGACGTCGGGACCCATGCGGGTGTCGGCGGTCACGCTGATTTGTACGGTCGAGCCTGGCGGGGTCACGGCGACGGCGACCGCAAGAGCGGACAAGCCATCGGATGCAGGCGTGACGGTCAACAGCGACGGATCGGACGAGGCCCAAACCGGGACGCCATCGACAACCGCCGGCTGGTTCTTCTTGTCGAGAAATGAGGCGGCGTACGGGACTTGCTGGTCGTCTTGGAGGATCAGCGGCATGGCTTAATTTCCTTTCGGCTGTTGGGTTACGGGCCCGATGGTGAACTTTCCGGAGGCTTGGTCAGGGGGCAGCGAGATGATCTTGAGGACAGCGGCGATGAAGTCGCCAAGCTCGGCAAAGCGTCCGGCTCGGGCGAGGGCGGCGGTCGTGGCGAGGAAATCGCGCAGCATCTGGTGGCCTTTCGAACGGCGGACGCATTAGCACAACCGTGTGACGATTGCACTACGCCCTCGGTATCTCAACGCAAAATGTGAAGAGAAGACTCCGGATTACCTGTTCGAGTGCGGCAGCCACTGGCTGCGATTGACGGCTACATTTTGCGGCGTGTTGACCTGAGCATATTCCAGAGGGTTGTAGTTTATAAGATGCTTCGGACGTCCCACGAGGCCGCCCCATTGGTCGGGCGGGCGCTGCGACGACACAGCGATTCCTGATACGCAAAAATAGCGGACGCAGTCCATCAAGTGATCGTTCGCTTTGACGATCTTTCCCTTTTCGTCGCGTCGATAAATGCGGAACTCGGACAGGAAATTCTGCAGCGTGTTGAAGACCTTGAGCTTGCCCGCCGACAGCCGAGTCCAAACCTCATAAAGGCCTGACTCCACCGCATTGTTGGCTGGGATCAGATGCAGCCCGAGCGCGGTGTAGATTTGCAGCAATTGCTCGCCGTCTTTCTGCCCGCGCCCGCGCGATGCCGGATCGATGACGCCGGGAATCCAATCGCCGCGCGACTTGATCGCTTGGGCGTGGATCGGCGGCTCCGCTTCACCGCGGTAATATTCCGAGTACAGATACGCGATGTCGGTCTCGGGATCGATCGCGGCCCATAGTGCCGCCGTCTTGTTCCAACCGACGTCGAGCGCGAAAACATGCCGGTAGAAGAGCGGGATCTGAAACGGAGCGCAAACGATGTCTTCTTCCGGTACGGGATAGATTGCGCCGGCGCCCATGCTCGGGATGCCGCGGACGCGGGCCTCACGCTCATGCGGCATCAGCGAGCGCTCGTAAGCCTCCTTCGATTCCGCCGACACGTGCGGAACTTCGGCCAAGCCGACCTGGGTAACCCACTTCGTCATGACGTCATCAATACGCTGTCCGCGCGCCAACCCCAAGCCTTGAAGCGCTCCTCCTCCGTTTCCGGTAGCCTGCCCCCGGGCAAGAACTGCAGCACGGTTTCGCTCAAACCTTTGAGCGGCGTGAAGCTGAACATCAAAAGCCCGTTGGCTTCGCCCGGCACGGTCGCAATGGTGCGCGTCAGAATTTCGGAGTAGATCGCGAGCGGCGGCTCTTCGTCCAGGATACCAAAATCGATCTTGGCGGACTGAAACGATTCGCGCCCCTGCTCGTAGGCCTTGAAGACGAGACGTGACGTCCCGCCAGAGATGTGACGCACCTCAGCGAAGTCGACGGCATCGGGGACGCCTGATTTCGGGGCCGCGCGGATGATTCGCGAAGCTGGAATGAGGCCAGTGCCGACGGCTTCCATAGGGCCGATCAATGTCGGCTGGAGTGATTCGCGGACGCCCTTGCTATCCTCGCCGGACGCCCAACCAACTGTGGGCCGACTCCAGCGGCGCCCCTGCCACCACAGCGGGTAAAGCCCCGTCAGGTGCAGTGTGCCGGCGTAACAAACGGCAGTTGTTTTGCCTGTGCGGTTGCCGGCGATCAGCGCGCACTCCTGATGCACCGCCGTCGCGCGAAAGAACTCCATGTGCTTGGGGTAAAGCTCACGACGCAACGGTCCGACGTCGGGATAGATGCGATCGAGAAGGTTTACCTTCTCGTAATCAGTGATGCGTCGTTTCACCTCCGCCTGCAGCGCTATCCGCGCCTGGGGCGAAAGTTGCGAGAGCCGCTGCAAGGCTTCGGAGGTCTGCAATTCCCAATCCTGCCAAGGCCGTTTCGATCGGGCCGCCGTCGCGACCGGTGTGCTCTATCGCTTGGCGCGGGCGGCCAAACCCGCGGTCGATGATGGCTGAGGCGGCGGCAACACGGGCCGACTCACTCTTGCCGCTCTCAGCAATCTCGGCAAGTGCCTTGAGCGCCATTTCGGTGTGCGCCTTGGCGAGAATTTCGATCGTTGCTTGGTTTTCGCGGGTCGTTATGTTCTGCGATCCTTGCGGTCGGCCACCCTTTCGACGTTGAATTTCTGCCATCTGTCTTCTCCATGCGTGTTGCCCATACCACACATTTGCACCGTTCCGCAAAAATCAACGCGGATATTAGTACAGAAATCAGCGGAAATGGTTATGCGGGC
>JBGOVA010000090.1:0-17025 GCA_041477875.1 Micropepsaceae bacterium
CGTGCAACAACTGCTGCCACTGCCGCACCATGCCCATATATTTGTTGTTCAGGATGAAGATCTTGATCGGCAACTCGTATTGAACGGCCGTCGAAATCTCCTGCATCGTCATCTGCACGGATGCCTCGCCCGCGATGTCGATGACGAGCGCGTCGCGATGCGCGACCTGGATACCAACCGCCGCCGGCAGGCCGTAGCCCATCGTGCCGAGCCCGCCCGACGTCATCCACCGTTTCGGTTCTTCGAACTTGTAGAACTGCGCCGCCCACATCTGATGCTGGCCGACCTCGGTCGAGATGTAGACGTTGCGCCCCTTGGTCAGCTCGTAAAGACGTTCGATCGCGTATTGCGGCTTGATCACGTCTTTCGACGCTTTGTACGACAGGCACTTGCGCGCTCGCCATCCCTCGATCTGCATATTCCACGCGCTCAGCGCGGCGCGATCCGGCTTCAGCAGCTTCGCCTTCCACAGCCGGATCATGTCTTCGAGCACAAAGGCGGCATCGCCCACGATGCCCAAGTCGACGCGCACGGTCTTATTGATCGACGACGCGTCGATGTCGACATGGATCTTCTTGGAGTCGGGCGAGAACTGATCGATCCGCCCCGTGACGCGGTCGTCGAAGCGCGAGCCGATTGCGATCATCAGGTCGCAGCCATGCATCGCGAGATTGGCCTCGTACGTGCCGTGCATGCCCAGCATGCCGAGCCATTGTTTGTCCGACGCCGGATACGCGCCCAACCCCATCAGCGTCGAGGTGATCGGGTAGCCGGTCATGCGCACGAACTCGCGCAGCAACTGCGACGCCAGCGGGCCCGAATTGATGATTCCGCCGCCGGTGTAGAACACCGGCCGCTTCGCCGCCGCGATCATCTCGACCGCCTGCTCGATCTTCTTCAGATCGCCTTTGACGCGCGGGCGATAGGTCTTGTGCTTGATGTTCGACGGCCCGACGTAAGGCCCGCGCTTGAACTGAATGTCCTTCGGGATATCGACCACGACCGGCCCCGGCCGCCCCGAGGTCGCAATATAGAATGCCTCGTGCAAAATGCGCGGCAAATCGCGCACGTCCTTCACCAGCCAATTGTGCTTCGTGCACGCCCGCGTGATCCCGACGGTATCGGCCTCCTGAAACGCATCCATGCCGATCAAATGCGTGGGCACTTGGCCCGTGATGCACACGAGCGGAATCGAGTCCATCAGCGCATCGGTCAAGCCTGTGACGGCGTTCGTCGCACCGGGTCCGGAAGTTACGAGCACAACGCCGGGCTTACCGGTCGAACGCGCATAACCTTCAGCCGCGTGGGTTGCCCCTTGTTCGTGCCGAACGAGAATGTGCTCGATGCCCTCATTCTGAAAAAGCGCGTCGTAAATCGGCAGCACCGCGCCGCCCGGATAGCCGAAAATATGTTTGACGCCCTGATCCTTGAGCGCGCGGATCACGATCTCCGCGCCGGTCGGGTCTTGGGGTGGTGTGTCAGCTCGCGTCATCGTTCGGGTCTTTACGTTGGCGTTTCAGGCAAAAGAAAAGGCCCCGTCGGGGCCTTCGGACACGCCGCTTTTTCCACAACCTGGAATCAGGTCACGGGGCCAGCGGCGCGGCGAATTACAAGCACAAAATTCCACATCGAGGCATTTTCCAGCAAGAATATTACCAAAAGACTAACTTCGATGCTGCACCGCGTCAAGGGGGCGTCATTCGAGCGCCGCAGCGATGATCTCGCACATTTCGCTCACATCACTCCGTTCGACCACCGTCCAATCCGGCATCTGATGCCGGAACCACGTCATCTGCCGTTTGGCATAGCGCCGCGTCTCGGCGACCGCTTGTTCGACGGCGATCTCCAGCGACAGGCGCCCCTCCAAATGCGCCATCAACTGCGGCACGCCGAGCGCGCGCGCTGCCGGCAAGTCGTCCGCAAGTCCGCCCGCCTTCAACACGCGCACCTCGTCGAGCGCGCCCTCCTTGATCATCGCGTCGAACCGCCGGGCGATCCGTTCGGTCAGCCATTCGCGATTGGGCTTGATGACATATCGCGCCAGATCGCCCGTCAGCGTCGGGGTGCCTTTGAGCGCCTGCCATTCGGCGAGCGACTGGCCGGTTGCCTCGATCACTTCCCACGCGCGCACGAGCCGCTGACTGTCCCCGGGATTGAGCCGCGCGCCCATCACCGGATCGCGCGCTGCAAGCTCGGCGTGGAAACGCTCGTTGCCGAGGTCCTTGATCCTCTGGCGCGCCTCGACGCGGATCGAGGCATGAATCTCCGGGATAGGCGACAGACCTTGCAGCAACGCCGCGAAATAGAGGCCTGTCCCGCCGGTCACGATGGGCAGCAGCCCTTTCGCGCGCACCTCGTCGAGCGCACGCTTGGCAGCGTCAAGCCAGCGCCCCACCGAGAACGGCTCGAACGCGCTCACAAAACCGTAGAGATAGTGCGGCGCTTCCGCCTCCTCGCGCGCATCCGGCCGTGCCGACAAAACGCGCAGTTCGCGGTAGACCTGCATCGCGTCGGCGTTGATCACCGCGCCGCCGTAGTCGCGCGCGAGCTTGAGCGCGAGCGCCGACTTGCCGCTGGCGGTAGGCCCTGCAATAAGAACTGCATCAAGCGAAGGCATTGGTCCGACCGAACGCGCCGACTCTCATGAACGTCATCGCATGAACTATACGCTGGTTCTCACCGCCGCGCTCGGCGCGCTCGATGACCGTTCCGTGACTACCGTCGGAGCGATCACCGGCAATTCGCCGCATTGGCTGGCGCCCGGAACCGCATGCGAGTTCCGCGTGGCCGAGCCGACAATTGTCGGCGCCGCTCGCAGTGCGCTTGATCACGCTTCCGTCGACGCGAACGTTGTTCCGAACGAGCACCGCCGCAAGCGCCTTCTCATCGCCGACATGGATTCGACGATCATCGGCTGCGAATGCATCGACGAGATCGCCGACTTCGCCGGCATCAAGCCGCAGATCGCGGCGATCACCGAGCGCTCCATGAGCGGCGAAATCCCGTTCGAAGGCGCGTTGCGCGAACGCGTGATGCTGCTCAAGGGTCTGCCCCAATCCGTGCTCGATCGCGTTTTTGCCGAACGCATCACGCTCAATTCGGGCGCTCGATTGCTCGTCCGCACCATGGCCGAAAACGGCGCAATGACGGCGCTAATCTCGGGCGGCTTCACCTTCTTCACCAGTCGCGTCGCGGAAGCTGCGGGATTCGCCACGCATCAAGCGAACGAACTCATCATCGAAGACGGCAAGCTCGCCGGTACGGTTCGCGAACCGATTTTGGGCCGCGAAGCCAAGCACGACGCGCTCTTGCGCCTCGCCCGCGAGCAAAACATCGATCTGCAAGACACGCTGGCCGTCGGCGACGGTGCGAACGACCTCGGCATGATCGGTGCAGCGGGCCTGGGTATTGCCTATCGCGCAAAGCCCATTGTCGCGGCGGCAGCCCACGCACGCCTCGATCACAGCGATCTGACCGCCGCGCTCTATCTGCAAGGGTTTCGGGAAACCGATCTGGTGATGGACTAGGCACTTCCATCCGTATCGGCTCCTCCAATTTAGCAAAAAGAAACAGTCTGGCAAGCCGCGAAAACGCGTACTAAGTGGAGGCCCCTCGAACAGAAGGGCATGCACATGCGCGCAGCGGGATTTGATTTCGGTACATCGAACTCGGCCATCGGGGTCGTCAAAGGCAACACGGCCGCGCTTGCGGCGGTCGAGGACGCCGCGACGATGATCCCGTCGGCCGTGTTCTTCGATTTCGCCGATCGCGACAAGCCGCATTACGGCCGCGACGCGATCGACGCCTATGTCAACGGCAACGACGGCCGCCTGATGCGCGGTCTGAAGACCATTCTCTCGACCTCGCTCATCACCGAGCGCACGGCGCTGTCGAAACGAACGATCCCGCTCACCGACGTCATCGCGATGTTTTCGCGCCACCTCAAACTGAGGGCCGAAGAAACGCTCGGCGCCCCAATCGATGCCGTCGTGCACGGCCGCCCCGTGCGCTTCGTCGAGGGTGACGATGAAACCGACGCGCGCGCCGAAACGACGCTGGCGAACCTCGCGCGCCAAGCCGGCTATTCCGAAGTGTCCTTCGTCTACGAACCGGTGGCCGCGGCCGCGCAATACGAGCAAAGCGCCACGCGCGAAGAGGTCATCCTCGTCGCCGACATCGGCGGCGGCACGTCCGACTTTTCGATCGTGCGCATCGGTCCCGACCGCCGCGCCCGACCCGACCGACGCGACGACATCTTGGCGAACACGGGCGTTCGCCTCGGCGGCACCGACTTCGATCGCAATTTGAGCATGAGCGCCGTGATGCCGATGCTGGGCCTGGGGACCGAGCTCATCGACAAGCAACTGCCGATGCCGCGCTCGACCTATGCCGACCTCGCTTGGTGGCCGACGATCAACCTCTGCTACACGCCGAAAATCCTGCGTGAGGCCCGGGAGGTACACCGTGTTGCCGTCGAGCCCCAAAAGACCGCGCGCCTTCTGACCATTCTCACCAAACAGCTCGGCCACCGCATCGCCTTTACCGTGGAAGCCGGGAAGATCGAATTGACCGATGCCGAACGCACCGCGATCGCACTGCAGTTCGTCGACGCTGGCCTTTCGGCGCCCGCGACGCGCGAAAATTTCGACGACGCGATCACGAGCGAATTGACGCGCCTGCGCTTGGCCGTATGGAATGCCCTAGCGCTCGCCGATCTCGATGCCGACGGCATCGACACGGTTTTCATGACCGGCGGCTCGAGCCTCGTACCCGCCGTCGAGGCCATCATTGCCGAGGAAGTGCCGGGCGCCGCAGTCAAGCGCGGCGACGATTTTCTTTCGGTGGCCTTGGGCCTCACGCTCGAGGCACAGCGGCGGTACGCCTGATCAATCGCAGACCAGCTCGCCCCATTTGGAACGCTTGTCACGCTTGACGCATTCGTCCGACGGGCCGACCCATTGGCCGTCCGTCGACCAGGAATTCTTGCCGCGCTGCGAGGCGTCGTACGCACTCTTCTCGCATGCTTCGGCGCTTTCAAAGCCGGTCCCTCCGGGCTTGAAGCCCATGTAGTTGCAAAGGACGATCGGCCACCACATGCGACTTGGCGCGGCGAGCACGCGCTGCTTCAGATATTCCGGCGCCTTTGCCCACCATTCGGGCAAGATCCGACGGAATCCGTTCGGCAAAATCGACGGCGCCAACGACAAAAAACCGTCGTTCGAATAAGGCGGCCCACGATCGACGGCTTCCGCCGCGGCAAGTCCGCCGATTGTCGACCAACAAACGAGAGCAAAGCAGAAGGCCGACAAAAGCCGCAGCATCCAAGCCTCCAAGAGCGCATAAACTATAACACTAACGCAAAGGTTGCGATGAGCCAACTTGAGCACGGCGCGCCTCATCGCCATCATGGCAGCCGGCTTGGCTGGAAGGTAGGCGTTGCATGAGTGAGTTGGACACGCTGGCCTTGGTCGTCGGCATCGGTGCCCTGGTGCTCGCCGTCGCCTTGCTTGCCACGCGCAGCAAATTGACCGTTTTCGAGTGGCAGTCGGCGTTGCTTTATCGCGACGGCGTGCTCAAGCGCACGCTGGGGCCAGGCAAGTATCGGCTCTTCGCGCCGCCGCACAGTTGGCTCATTTTCGATCGCAGGCCTCAGTTCGTAACCGTTCCGGGCCAAGAGGTCCTGACCAGAGACGCGCTCGGACTGAAAGTGACGCTGGTCGCCGAGTATCAAATCGACGATCCGGCAAAGCTCGTGCGCTCGTTCGCGGTCGCAGCCCAGCAGGATGTCCTGAACGCAGTCTATCCATTGATCCAAATGCCGATCCGCGAGGCCGCATCCACCTACACGCTCGACGAGATCATCCAGAACCGCGACGCGCTGCCGGAACTGGTTCGCGCCGCCTGCGTGGAGCGTCTCGGCCTTGCCGGCATCAAGTTGAGCAAGATCGCCGTGCGCGACATCATGATCGCGAAGGAACTTCGCGACGCCTATGCCGCAAGCGCGGTCGCGCAAAAGACCGCGGCCGCAACGCTTGAGCGCGCCCGCAGCGAAGTCGCCGCGATGCGAGCTCTCGCCAACGCCGCGCGCATGGCCCAAGGCAATCCGGAACTGATGCAGCTGCGCGCGTTGCAGGCGATGGAAAGCGACAAAGGCCGCAACACCATAATCCTCGACTTCGCCGGCAAAACGCAGACTGTCGTAGCGCAACCCGATATTGGCGACGACCAGGACATTCTGTAGATTCAGCGTCGCCTAGGGCTCCGGGGAAGCATCGCCAACCGGATCGCCGTCGGGCACTCGCGGATCTTCGTATCTGCTCCATGGGCGGAAAGTGGGCCGCCGCCGTTTCTTGCGCTTCGGCGCGGCGCTTGGTGTGCCTTGTGGGTTCAGACCCCCGCGCACCCGGTGTGGGGGACGGCGGCGGCCTCGCCTGTTTTGCGGAAGCGCTTGAGGTCGCATGCGCCGGGTGCGCAGAATGCGCCATCGCAACTTTCACTCCGGACCCAAAGCCATGACCATCCGCACGCCCATCTGCGACATGCTGGGCATCAAATATCCCATCCTGCTCGCCGGCATGGGCGGCGTCTCCTATGCCGAAGTTTGCGCAGCCGTCTCGGAAGCCGGCGGCTTCGGCACGCTCGGCATGGCCGGCCGCAGCCCGAACGAAGTCCGCGAGCAAATGCGCCGCGTGCGACAGCTGACCAAGAAACCCTTCGGCGTCGACCTTCTTGCCGCCGTTCCGGAATCGCTTGAGCGCACTGCCGACATGATCATCGAAGAAGGCGCCTCCGCCTTCATCTCGGGCCTCGGCGTGCCCCCGCGCCACCTCGTCGATCGCTTCCACGCCGCAGGTCTGAAAGTCATGAACGTGTGCGGCACCGTGCGCCACGCGAAGGCCGGCGAAGACGGCGGCCTGGATGCCGTCGTCGCGCAAGGCACCGAAGCCGGCGGCCACACGGGCAAGATTGCAGGCATGGCGCTGATCCCGCAAATCGTCGACGCCGTGAAGGTCCCGGTGCTTGCCGCGGGCGCCATCGTCGACGGGCGCGGACTCGCCGCGGCGCTGGCGCTGGGCGCGCAAGGCGTCTGGATGGGCACGCGCTTCATCGCCTCGACCGAGGCGCATGCCGGCGACATGTACAAGCAAGTCGTCGTCGACGCGACCGACGAAGACACGATCATCACCAAAGCCTATTCGGGCAAGCCCATGCGCGTGTTCAAGAACGACTACGTCGCGGATTGGGAACGCCGCCCGCAGGACATCAAGCCCTTCCCGATGCAGGCCATGATCTCAGCACAGGCCGGCGTCATGGGCGGCATCGGCGGTCAGGTCGAGGGCTTGCAGCGCGACCGCTCGGCTTTCGCGATCGGCCAAGGCGCCGGCGCGATCCACGAGGTTCTGCCGTGCGCCGAAATCATCCGCCGCATCATCGCGGACGCCGAAGAGATCATCGGCCGGATGACGAAGCTGACCCGCGCTTCTTGAGCCAGTCCTCGTAGAGCACCGCGTAGTACACGCTGTCGAAATATTCGCCGTTGAGGAAGAACGCTTTGCGGAAATGTCCTTCCGCCATGAAACCGGTCTTCTCGGCGACGCGAATCGAAGCGTGATTACGCGGATCGATCTCGAGCCAGATCCGGTGCAGTTTCAACCCGTCGAAACCGTGGTCGACGGCGGCGCTCACGGCCTCGGCGACGAAGCCCTGCCCCCAGCACGACTTGTCGAGGATGTAGCCGAGACCTGAAATCGAATCGTGTTCGCTGTAGAAATTTACGCAGCCGATCGCACGCGAACCGTCGCGCGTGATCGCAAAAGAGGCTTCGGCCCGATTCTGCGGCGGCAGATTGCGGGTGATGATCTCCTGCATTTCGCCAAGCGTCTTGACCGGCGGGCGCGACCAATAGCGCATCGTGTCGGCGTCGCCGAACACGGGTAACAAAGCCTGCGCGTCCGCCATCCGCAATGGGCGCAACACCAGCCGTTCGGTCTTGAGGATAGGCGTGTCGGATTCGACCGGCGTCGCCGGACCTTTCAGTTCGATCACGGTCCCGAACGGATCGCGGATATAGACTGAAGGTCCATTGCCCTGCGCGCCGTAGCGTATGCCGCGCTCGCCGATCTCGATGCCGTTGCTGATCAAATATTTCTCGATCGCCGCTTCGTCGAACGGCTCAATGCGAAGGCAGATGTGGTCGACGTTCCGCGCGTCCGGCGTGAACGGCTTGGCGCCTTCGGCCTTCAACCACTCTGTCCCCACATCGACGAGATCGATCAGCGATTGCCCGGCGCGCAGCTGAACGATACCGAATTTCTCGATGCGCCGCTCAACCTCCGCCCCGAGGACGCCGCGGTAGAACGCCAGCGCCTTGTCCATGTCCGGCACGCGCAGCACGACGTGGTCGAGCGTCGCCAGTGAAAATGGAACCCGGCTCACACGATCACGCGCTGCCAGACGGCATAGCCGAGCAGCACGGCGCCGGTGGCAAAGATCAAAAGGCCCGAAGCCTGGTTCATGCGTCTGAGTGTGCCGTGTTCGATCGTCTGGTGAAAGATGCCGGTGATCGACGTGACGACGAACCACCACAGCGCAGAGCCGCCGATGACCGACGAAACGAGCACCAAAGTGGCAAGCGAACTCGACTGAAAGTCGACGACCTCGCCGAACGCGGCGAATGTCGTGGCAAAGCCGACCATGGTGGCGGGGTTGGTGATGGTCAGCACGAACGTGCTCGCCAGCGCGCCCGCCAAGTCGCCTGCCGAACCGCTCTGAATGCTGCCGTCGGGATTGCGCATGATTTCGGGCGGCGTCGCGTAGATGAAAACCCGCAGACCATAGAACATCAGCAGTGCGGCGCTCGCGAGTTTTAGGAGGACGCCCATATCCTGGATGGCGTCAAAAACCCAGCTCACGCCGAACCCGGCGACCACCGCGAACACCCCGTCGCCCAGCGCCGCGCCGAGCCCGGCCAGAAACCCGTTGAGCTGGCCGTAGGACAGCGTTCGGCGGATGCAAATGAGATTGACGGGGCCGATCGGCGCGGCCACCAAAAGGCCGATCACCAAGCCGCCGCCGACGAGCGTGAGCCAGTCCAATCCTGCAGTCACTGGCCGCCCGCTCCCGGTCGTCTCGATCGAGAATCTCTCAATCGTTGATGTTATCGCGTCAAGCCGTCCCGGCGTAGAGCCGCCGAACAAGTCTCGAGCCCGAAAGTGCCCCAAGCTGGTTAACGCATCCTTCGCGGCACGGTTCTGCGGAATTGTTCGCGTTAAGTCCCAACATTGATCACGACCCGTCCTCGCACCTGTCCCTTGAGAATTTGCGGCGCCAGCGTGAGCACATCGCTGAGCCTTGCAGTCGTCGTCGTCGCGCCCAACTTGGCGAGATCCAAATCGCGCGCCAACCGCTCCCAGGCCTGCACACGCCTCGGCCGCGGACAATACACGGACTCGATGCCTGCCAGCGTGACGCCGCGCAAGATGAAGGGCGCGACCGAGGACGGCAAATCCATGCCTTGCGCCAGCCCGCAAGCCGCCACCGCACCGCCATAGCTTGTCGATGCCAGCACGTTCGCGAGCGTTTTCGACCCGACCGGGTCGACCGCCCCCGCCCAGCGCTCCTTCGCAAGCGGCCGGACGTCCGTGTTGAGCTCGGCGCGGTCGATCACCTCGGCGGCGCCAAGTCCCCGCAAATAGGCCTCCTCGTTCATGCGCCCCGTCGCGGCGATCACCCGATAGCCGAGCTTCGACAAGAGAGTGATCGCAACGCTGCCCACCCCTCCAGCCGAGCCGGTGACGAGAACCGGGCCCTTGGTGGGCGTTAGGCCCAAATCCTCAAGCGCCATCACCGCCAGCATCGATGTGTAACCGGCGGTACCGATCGCCATGGCATCCGACGCGCTGAACGTGCGCGGCAGCGGAATGAGCCAGTCGCCCTTCACCCGCGCGCGCGTCGCATAGCCGCCGTGATGCGATTCGCCCATGCCCCAGCCGTTGGCGACGACCGCATCGCCCGGCCTGAACCGCGCATCGGCCGACGTTAAGACATGACCGGCAAAATCGATCCCCGCGATCAGCGGAAACTTCCGCACGACGGGCGCCGAACCCGTGACCGCGAGCCCGTCCTTGTAGTTCAAGGTCGAGTGCGTAACGCCGATCGTGACGTCGCCTTCCATGAGCTCGCTGTCGCTCAACTCGGCGAGCGCCACCTTCTGACCCGACTCGGATTTGGTTACCAAGATGCAGCGGAATTTCTCTGACATTGGATCACCTGTGTTGGCACTCGCGCATGGTGAGCGCTAATAGGAAAGTGTTGCGACCGCACCTCAATTCGCGCCGAACGTCAAGCAATTCCACTCGAGTTCGCTTCAATTGCAACCGATCGCTCGACAACCCGCTAAACCCATGACTACGATTGATTTACGGATGAGCCGCACACTGATGATCGTGCGTTCATCCGCATGGCGTACTCGATCCGGCCGCGGGACAAGGGCCAAAGAAACAGTACGTCGCGCGTTTGGTGTTTTCATTCGCGGAGTATGACGTTGAGCCAGTTGAATCTCATGCTCAAGGGGTACCGCCTCACGACGGCGGAGATCCTCTATCACATGCCCGACCATCCGGGCCTTCTGCAAACCTTCGTTTGGCAGGAACTTGACATGGCGCCGCGCTTTCCGGTGCTCAACAAGTTCCTGACATTCTGGAGCAGCAACCTCGACGGCCGTCTGCATTCGGTGCGCGTCGCCACCTGCGGCATTCTCTGCCCGCTCGACGTGCGCCACATCGATGCAGAACTGACTGTGCACTAGTCGGGTTTGATGGTCTCGAGGAATTTGAGCGGTTCGCCGCGCGGCGAACCCTGCACCTCGCCGTCCCACATCACCGTTTGACCACGCAGGATCACGCCAACCGGAAACCCGGTGACGGTCACGCCGTCGAACGGCGTCCAGCCACAGCGGCTTGCGATCCACTTGTTCTCGATCACGCGGCGCGCCTTGAGGTCGACGACGCTGAAATCCGCGTCGAACCCGACAGCGATACGTCCCTTCGAGCACAATCCGAAAATGCGCTGCGGCCCATGCGCCGTCAGATCGACGAACCGCTCCAGCGAAAGCCGGCCGGCGTTCACGTGATCGAGCATGATCGGAACCAAGGTCTGCACGCCCGTCATCCCCGACGGCGTCTCCGGATAAGTCTTGTCCTTCTCCTCGCGTGTATGCGGCGCGTGATCGGAGCCCAAAACGTCGACGACGCCTTCGCGGACGGCGTTCCAAATCGCCTCGCGATGCACGGCGTCGCGCACGGGCGGATTCATCTGCGCGTAGGTGCCCAGGCGCTCGTAGCAGTCGGGGGCGACAAGCGTCAGGTGATTGGGCGTGGTCTCGACGCTGGCGATGTCTTTGTGACCGCGAAGGAACACCATCTCCTCGCCCGTCGAAACGTGCAGCACATGGACTCGCCGTGCAGCCTTGCGAGCGAGCGAAACGAGCCGTTTCGTCGCGAGCAGCGCGCTCTCGGCGTCGCGCCAGATGGGATGCGTGCGCGGATCGCCGCTCGCCGCCAAGTGTTTTCGCGCTTTCAGCCGCGCCTCGTCTTCTGCGTGCACGGCGACCCGCCGGCGTCCGTGCGCAAGCACGCGACCGACATGCTCGTCATCGGCGACAAGCAGCGTGCCGGTCGACGATCCCATGAATATTTTGACGCCGGCGGCACCCGCCATGCTCTCGAGATCGGGCAGCGCCTCGGCGTTCTCCGGCGTGGCCCCGACATAGAACGCATGATCACACCACATCCGCCCGCGCGCCCGCGCGAGTTTGTCGTTCAGCGCGTCGGCAGTCGTCGTCGGCGGTGCGGTGTTCGGCATCTCGAACACGGACGTAACCCCGCCCAGCACTGCCGCCCGGCTTCCTGTCTCGAGGTCCTCCTTGTGCGTGGGCCCCGGCTCGCGAAAATGCACCTGGCTGTCGATCACGCCGGGCAGAACGTGCAGCCCGCGGACATCGCGCACATCGGCCGCCTTCGCGGCGCCAAGCCATCCGATCGCCGCGATGCGGCCGTCGGTGACCGCGACGTCGCAAGACGTGATCCCCCACGGCGTCGCGACCGTGCCGTTCTTCAGGATCAGATCGTAGCTCTCGCTCATGCCCGCGCGCTCAAAGTTGTCATCACGTCGCCATCCGCTGCCACACCTTCGATATGGATGCGATACCAGAGAGCATAGAACAGCAACAGCCACGCCCCCATGGTTGCGTGCTTGTCCCGCGATCGCCCGGCCGACCGGAACAAAGCTTCGACGCGGTCCGTGACGCACGCGCGCTGTATACCCTCAACCCTGGCGACAAGCGGCCCAAGCGCGGCACCCTGCAACGTGATCCATTCCCCGACCGGCACGGTGGGCGCCCGCTTTCGCGCAAACGCGTTGGCGACCGGAACCCGCGCGTCCAGCCACTTGCGCAAGAGATACTTGCCGACCCCGCGCGAAATCTTGAGCTCGTCGGGCAGCCGGTAAGACACCGCCGCCACGGCGGGGTCGAGAAGCGGCACGCGCCCTTCGACCGCATGCGCCAACAAGCAGCGATCGAGCTTGATCAGCAGATCGTTGGGCAGCCAATCCGCGCAGTCGAGCGCCTGCGCCCGTTGAAGGCGCGTGCCCGGAACATCGGCCAACCGCCGTTCGACCGCGATGATGCCGTCGCGCCACGCAGGCCCTTCGTCGCGCAGCACGCCCAGTCCCTCGAGGTGGCCCTTCGCGCGCATCGCTCGCCCGCCGAGCCACAAGGGTCTCACCACGCTGCGGTAGCGCCCGTACCCGCCGAAGAGTTCGTCGCCCCCCTCGCCCGTCAGAACGACTTTGACGTCTTTCGCCGCTTCCTCGGCCAGAAGATAGGTCGCAACGATCGCATAGTCCGCCGCAGGGTCGTCGATCGCCGACACGATCGCGGGCAGCCGCGACCAAAACTGCTCCGCCGTGACCGGCACCATGACGTGATCGGCGCCCAAGGCGCGCGCAACCTGCGCCGCATTATCGCGGTCGTCGCCAACGTCGGCGCCGGGATAGAACGCGGTGTAAGCGCGAACCGGCGTGTCGCTCTGGCGCGCGACCACGCTCAACAACGCCGACGAATCGATTCCGCCCGACAAGAAAACGCCGAGCGGCACATCGGCGCGCCGATGCACCTCGACACTGTCGCCGAGCACACGTCCCAATCGTTCGAGCGCTTCGCTCTCGCCGAGGCGTTCGACCTCGCCCTCGATCGGCGACGGTACGCGGTGACGCGCCACGACCTTGCCGCGCCGTACGATCAGCGTCTCACCCGGCAGAACGCGCTTGATGCCGGGATAGATCGTGTCACGCCCCGTGGTGAACTGGAGTTGCAGCAATTCGCCGACCGCTTCGGGGCGAATGCCCGGCCGCACCAGCTTCGCCTTCAACAGCGCCCGCGCCTCGGAAGCAAAGGCCAAACCTTCTGGCGTCTCCGCGTAATAGAGCGGCTTGATCCCGAACACGTCGCGCGCCAGCAGCAGCGTCGATTCGGCAGGCTCGTAAAGCGCCATCGCGTACATGCCGCGCAGCGCCCGCGCGAACTCCGCCTTGTCGCGCTCATAGACGTAGAGCGGCACCTCGCAATCCGAATTCGTTATGAACCGCGCGCTCGGAAACGCGCGGCGCAATTCAGGTGAGTTGTAGATCTCCCCGTCGGCGACGAGCGCCGTGCCGTTGGGCCCCTGAAACGGTTGTTGCCCGCCCTTCAGATCGATGATCGCAAGCCGCGCATGGACTAGGCCCACACCGCCTTTGACGTAGCGCCCTTCCCCGTCGCGTCCGCGATGCGCGATCCCGGCAAACAAATCGTCGAGCGTCTTCGCATGTGGCGGCGCGCCATCGGCAGTCACAAGGCCTGCAATGCCGCTCATTTTCACCAGGGGTCTTGACGGGGAAGAGGGCTATAGGTGCGGGATGGAATTTTCGCAAGCGCGCACGGCGCGAAATCACGGATGAAAGATGGGCCGTGCCGACTTGCCAACGTCGGTCGCAACGCCCTACTTGTCCGGCATGTCCGATGCTTATGCCGTCATCTTGAGAGAGCGCGGGATCGTCGAGGTCGCGGGCGCCGACGCCGCGAGCTTTCTCCAAGGCCTGATCACCAACGACATCGCCAAGGTCGATGCGCAGCACGGCATCTATGCCGCGCTTCTCACGCCGCAAGGCAAGGTCATCTACGACTTCCTCATCCATGCGGCACCCGACGGGTTCTATCTCGACTGCGTGAGGACACACGCCGCCGACCTCGCCGGCCGACTGAAGAAGTACAAGTTGCGCGCCAAAGTGACGATCGCCGACCGGTCTGCGGAGTTAGCCGCCGTAGCGCTGGCCGCCGATGCCTCGCTTCCCGAATCGATCGAGGACCCGCGCGTCCCCGCCCTCGGTCGGCGCGCAATCTTGCCGGCAGCCGATGTCGAAAGACGCTTGCGCGCCCTCGGCTACGACTTGCGTCCGGAAAGCGAATATCAGGCGCATCGGTTGGCGCTCGGCGTGCCGGACGCCGCAGCCGACATTCCCCCGGAGACACTCTTTCCGCTCGACTGCAACTTCGAGGAGCTCAACGGCGTCGACTTCGCGAAGGGTTGCTATGTCGGCCAGGAACTCACCGCCCGCATGAAGCATCGCGCGACGGCGCGCCGCCGCCTTCTCCCGGTCTCGGCCGCCGAAGCGCTGCCCCCGACCGGCACGCCGCTCAAAATTGGCAGCATCGAAATCGGCGAACTGCGCGGGGCGATCGGAAACAAGGGAATGGCTCTTGTGCGCCTCGACCGCTTGGGTAACGTTCGCGAAGCCTCGGCCGACGGCCAGACCATCGTAATCGGCCGCCCGTCCTACCCGCTCATCCTTCCCGCAGGAGATGATCACCAATGATGTTGCATCACGTATCTGTAGGTTCGCGCGATGTGCCGAAAGCCGTCGCGTTCTATGACAAAGTCCTGAAGCCGCTGGGCTTCAAGCGTGTCATGGAGTTCATGCCCTACGCCGTCGGTTACGGCGACAAGCAGCCGGAGTTCTGGGTCGGGCTTCCGCATGATCAAAAGGCGGCGTCCGTCGGCAACGGCGTCCACATCAGTTTCATCGGCCGCACGAAGAACGCCGTGAACGCCTTCCACGCCGCGGCCCTTGCCGCCGGCGGCAAGGACGAAGGCGCGCCAGGCCCCCGCCCCGACTACGGCCCGACATACTACGGCGCCTTCTGCCGCGATCTCGACGGCAACAAGATCGAAGCCGTGTTGCTGGTCGAAGCGCCCGCCGCCAAAGCCGCATCCGCGAAAAAGGCCGAAGCAAAGCCGGCGAAGAAGGCGGTGAAAGCAAAGCCCGCCAAGCGCCGCTGATGGCCAAGACCCGCTGCGCCTGGCCCGGCGCCGACCCGCTCTACGTCGCCTATCATGACGAGGAATGGGGCGTGCCGGAATACGACGACCGCGCGCTCTACGAAAAGCTCGTGCTCGACGGCTTTCAGGCGGGCCTCTCCTGGATCACGGTCCTCAGAAAGCGCGACAACTTCCGCCGCGCTTTCGACGGCTTCGAGCCGCAAAAGATCGCGCGCTATTCCGAAGTCAAGATCGCCAAACTGCTCAAGGACGAGGGCATCATCCGCCATCGCGGCAAGATCGAGGGCGCGATAAAGAACGCGCGCGGCTATCTCGACATCATGGAGAAAGAGCCCGGCGGCTTCTCCGGTTACATCTGGAAATTCGTCGACGGCAAACCCCTCGTCAATCGCCACGCCTCGATCAAACAAGTCCCGGCCGACACGCCGATGAGCCAGGCGCTGTCGAAAGACCTGAAGAAACGCGGCTTCACCTTCTGCGGCCCGACGATCGTTTACGCCTTCGCCCAGGCGGTGGGCATGGTCAACGACCACACAGTCGATTGCTTCCGCCACGCGCAGGTCCTCAAACTCGCGCGCAAGCGCTAGAGCGCCACGACAGCGCGTTTGCCATCCGCCCAGTCGAGCGCGGCGTCGAGACGATCGCCGCCCCAAAACACTTCGCCGTCGACGACGAACGTCGGCGCGCCGATGATGCCGAGCGCGACCGCGGATTCGGTTTGCGCGCGCAGCCGTTCCTTCGACGCCGGTTCCTGTGCTGCGCGCAAGATGTCGGCCGGCATCAGCCCCAGCGACGACAGCACCTGGCCGATGACGAACGGCGAGGAGATGTCCTGGTCCTCCGCGAAATTCGCGGCATAGACATTGCGCACGAAAGACGGCAGCCACGGCTCGTCCGCGAACCGGCAGGTGATGCGCGCGGGCAAAAGTCCGTTGCGCGGAAACTGCGTCGGCCGCCGCAATGCAAGCCCCTGCGAAGCGCAGATGCGCGCGAGATCGCGCCACATATATTTGCCCTTCGCCGGATAGATGTTGAACGGCGAGTCGTTCCAGCCTTGCGCGCCGAAGATCGGTCCGAGCAGGAACGCGCGCCACTTCAAGTCCACGCCGCGCCGCCGCGCCGCCTCTTCAACCGCGAACGCGGCGGGATACGAATAGGTGCTGGCGAACTCGAACCAAAATTCCACCGTCGCCGCCATCCTCAGCCTCTTCCGCGATAGGGCGCGACGCCCTGCTCCGGCACCCACAGTCCGCTCGGCAATTTGCCGGTCTGCCAAAACACGTCGATCGGAATGCCGCCGCGCGGATACCAATAGCCGCCGATGCGCAGCCACTTCGGCGCAATCGCCTCGGCGACCCGCTTGCCGATCGTCAGCGTGCAGTCTTCGTGAAAGCCCCGGTGATTGCGGAACGAGCCCAAGAGCAGCTTCAGCGACTTCGACTCGACGATCCACTTGGCCGGCGCATAGTCGATGACGAGATGCGCGAAGTCCGGCTGCCCCGTGACGGGGCACAGCGTCGTGAACTCGGGCGCCGCGAACCGCACGAGATAGTCGGTGTCCGCGTGCGGATTGGCGACGCGCTCCAGCTGCGCCTCATCGGGTGAGGCCGGCAGCTTCGTCGCCTGCCCGAGCTGCGTGAGCTTGTCC
>JBGOVA010000309.1:0-3312 GCA_041477875.1 Micropepsaceae bacterium
CCGCCTGTTCGTCCGCGCCTTTGAGCGTCGTCGGCACACGCACGGGAATACCTTGCGCCTCCGCCGCTTGCTGCACCGGTGATGACTGAAGCCTGTGCCCCCGCCCTTGAGGCCGTGGCGGCTGCGAGTAGACGGCGGCAATCTCATGCCCCGCGCCGATGAGCGCGTTCAGCGTCGGCACCGCGAAGTGAGGCGTGCCCAGAAAGGCGAGGCGCAGTCGTGTCATTGCGCAGTTATGCCGGGGAACGGCCGCTCAGTCGACGGTTTCGCGCTCGGCCGCTTTGCGCGCCTTGGCGAGCTTCTTCAGCATCATTTCGCGCTTGAGCCGGGACAAATGGTCGATGAAGAGCGTGCCTTCCAAATGATCCATCTCATGCTGGATGCACACGGCCAGCATGCCGTCCGCGTCGATCTCCTGCTTTTGGCCGTGATAGTCGAGATAACGCACGTTGACCCGCGCCGGCCGCTCGACCTCTTCGTAAAGGTCGGGAACGGACAGACACCCTTCCTCGCAGACGACGAGATCATCCGACGCCCAAACCAACTCCGGGTTCACGAAGTACATCGGATTGGGCTCTTTTTTTTTCTTGGCGTCCTTCGCCTCGTCTTCGCCTTCGTCTTCATCCGTATCCTTGCCGAGATCGATGACGATCACCCGCTTCGCGACGCCGATCTGGATTGCCGCGAGCCCGATTCCCGGCGCCGCGTACATCGTCTCCAACATGTCGTCCATGAGCCCCCGAATCTCGTCCGTCACCTCGGCAACGCGCTCGGACGCCTCCTTGAGGATCGGGTCGGGCGCAATGAGAATAGGTCGCAAGGCCATGTCTGGGAGGTAGGACAAGACCGAAAAGCCGTCAAGCCGTGCCGACCCTGGCGAATGAACCTACATTGCCCGGCGTGCCGCGAAAGCCGCGGCGAGCGTGCCTTCGTCGAGATAATCGAGTTCGCCGCCGACCGGCACGCCGTGGGCAAGCCGCGTCACGGAGACCCCCGCTGGCCCGATCAAATCCATCACATAATGCGCGGTCGTCTGGCCCTCGACGGTGGCGTTGAGACCGAGCACGACCTCGCGCACGCCGCCCGCCTTCACCCGCTCGACGAGCGCGCCGAGATTGAGCTGATCGGGTCCCCGTCCGTCGAGCGCCGAAAGCGTGCCGCCCAAAACGTGATAACGCCCGCGGAACACGCCCGCGCGTTCGAGCGCCCACAAATCGGCCACGTCTTCGACGACGCAGATCAAACCGGCGTCGCGCCGCGGATCGGCGCACACGGCGCATGGGTCGGACGTATCGAGGTTACCGCAGGTCGTGCAGGCCTTGATCGTGCGCCCCGCCTCTTCGAGCGCCGCCGTCAGCGGCTGCAGCAACGTCTCTTTCTTCTTGATCAGCGCCAGGGCCGCGCGCCGCGCCGATCGCGGTCCTAACCCGGGAAGCCGGCTCAACAACTGAACCAGACGTTCGATTTCGGGTCCTGAGAGGGGAGCGGCCATCGATGCGCGCTAGAGCTTCAGCCCCGGCGGCATCGGCAAGCCGCCCGTGACCTTCGACATTTCATCCGCCATGCGCGCGTCGACCTTGGTGCGCGCATCGTTCATCGCCGCCACGAGAAGGTCTTCGAGCATGCCGGCGTCCTTCGGGTCGATCAGCGACGGGTCGATCCGCACGGCCTTCGCCAAGCCTTTGCCGTTGATCGTGACACGCACCATGCCGCCGCCCGATTGACCTTCGGCCTCGATCGCGCTGACGCGCTCCTGCGCCTCTTGGAAGCGCGCCTGCAAAGCCTGCGCCTGCTTCATCAGATCGCCGATATTCTTCATGACGCCTCGCCGTTGTCGTTTTCGGACTCAGGCGCGAACGCATCGCGGTCCCGCACGGCAACGATGCGCGCGCCGGGAAACGCCGCCATCGCCGCCTTGAGCAACGGATCTTGCTCGGCCGAAGCGCGCCGCACCTGGTCTTCCGCCTGCTGCTGCTCGGCGATGGTGGCCTCGCCCGCGGCGCTCGAGACCGAGACGACCCAGCGCTCGCCCGTCCACTTCGCAAGCTTGTCCGAAATCTCGCCGGGCAACGCCGCATTCGCCGCAGGGTTCAGACGAATCTCAAGCCGCCCGCGCTCGAACTTGACCAGATGCACCCAATGTTCGAGCGCGTAGGCAAGCCGCGCTTCCCTCGCCTCGCGCGCAAGCCTGACGATCCCGGTGAAGTCAGCGACTTTCGACCGCGCTTCCGGCGGTGGCGCGACATCGATGCGCACCGTCGGTTCGTTGCGTGCGACGGCAGGCTCAGCGCGCGTCGCGCTCATGCGCAACGGCGGCGGCGCCGGCGCTGCGGCGCTCGTTGCGCTGCGACCGATCGGTGCCGACGCCGTCGAACTCCCCGCGCTCCGCACCAATTGATCCGTCGGCGGCAGTTCCGCGGCATAGGCAATGCGGATCAGCGCCATCTCCGTCGCCGCCGCGGCATCGGGCGCGGCCTGCACCTCGATGAGCGCCTTCAACAGCAGCTGCCACGTGCGCGCCAATTGCGGCACCGTCAACTTGCCCGCCAATTCGCCGATGCGCTTCGTCTCGTCCTGAGCCCCGGCGGAATTCGAACCAGCCGCAGCGACTTTGGCGCGCGTGACCTCATGACAAATCTGAGTTAGATCCTGCAGCACGGCGAGCGGATCGGCGCCCGAATCGTACTGCCCGCGAAATTCGCCGAGCGCATCGGCAATCGCCCCGCGCATCAATTGATCGAAAAGCTGAAGCCCGCGCCCGCGATCGGCAAGGCCAAGCATTTCGCGAACAGGCTCCAGCTCGATCCGTCCGCCCGCGCCAGCATGCGCGAAGGCCTGATCGAGCAGCGAGAGCGCGTCGCGTGCAGAGCCTTCCGCCGCCCGCGCGATGAGGCGCAGGGCCGCGTCGTCCGCGACCTGCTTCTCCTTCTCGCAGATGACCGCCAAGTGCGCGACCAAATCGTCGACCGGCACGCGCTTCAGATCGAACCGCTGACAGCGCGACAGAACCGTGATCGGAACCTTGCGAATCTCGGTCGTCGCAAAGATGAACTTCACGTGCGGCGGCGGCTCTTCCAGCGTCTTCAACAACCCGTTGAACGCGGCCTTCGACAGCATGTGGACTTCGTCGATGATGTAGACCTTGGTGCGCGCTTCCGCCGGCGCATAGCGCACGCCCTCGACGATCTCGCGGATGTCGTCGATACCCGTGCGCGAGGCGGCGTCCATCTCGTAGACGTCGACGTGCCGCGATTCGGCGATCGCCCGGCACGGTTCGCATTGGCCGCACGGCGTCACCGTCGGTTCCTTGCG
>JBGOVA010000234.1:0-5929 GCA_041477875.1 Micropepsaceae bacterium
AAGGCCAAGGCGATGAAGATCCTGCGCGCGCGCCTCTACGAGGCCGAGCGCGAGCGCCTGGACAAGGAGCGCGCCGCCGACCGCAAGGATCAGGTGGGCTCGGGCGACAGGTCGGAGCGCATCCGCACCTACAACTTCCCGCAAGGCCGCTGCACCGACCACCGCATCAATTTGACGCTCTACGAACTCGATCAGGTGATGCAGGGTCTGGCGCTCAGCAAAATCATCGACGCCCTCGTCAACCACGATCAGGCGCGGCGCCTCGCGGCCTTGGGCGAGAACGCGTGACGGCTCTGAAGGAGGCCGCCGCGCGCCTCGCCGCCGCCGGCATCGAAGAGCCGATGCGCGAGGCACGCATCCTCCACGCCGCAGCAGCCACCACCGCCGACTTCGAAGCGTTCATCACGCGGCGCGAGAAGCGCGAACCCGTCGCCTACATCCTCGGCCGCAAGGAATTTTGGTCGCTCGAATTCGAAGTCTCGCCCGCGGTCCTGATCCCGCGCCCCGACTCCGAAACCCTGATCGAAACCGCGCTCGAGGAGCTGGGCCGCGACGCGCCCGCGCGCATTCTCGATTTGGGAACCGGCTCGGGCTGCCTCGTCGTCGCCCTCTTGCACGAGTGGCCGAATTCATCCGCCGTCGCCGTCGACATCAGCGCCGAGGCGCTCGCAGTCGCGAAACGCAACGCGACGCGTCACCATGTCGCGACGCGCGTCGCCTTCCAAAAAAACGACTGGGCGACGGCGCTCGACGAGCGATTCGACCTTGTTATCTCCAATCCGCCCTACATATCTGATGAGGCATTCGCAGGCCTCGACCCCGACGTGCGCGAGTACGAACCGGCGCTGGCGCTGAAAGCGGGCCCTGGGGGCCTTGCCGCAATAGATCGAATCGCGCGCAATCTGAGGGCAATTCTGAAACCAACCGGGCTTATGCTGATGGAGATTGGCCACGATCAAGGTCAACAGGCGCGGCAGATATTGACCAAGAACGGTCTTGCACGCTTAAGAATCGTAAAGGATTTGGCCGGCCGCGACAGGGTTGTGGTGGCCCGGCTGCCGCAATAGAGGGCCCCCTGCGGATTTCCGCCGAAAACCCCTTGGAATCCGCCGGGAAATCGGTCTAGCTTGCCCCTCGCACGCGACGACTGAGCCCGCGCCGGCACTAGCGCCGGGGACCATAAGGCGGACTGGCGGCTTCAGAGGGGCCAAATCGCGTGAGAGGACCCGCAAGGTAAGACGCGTGGGAGCGCGTATCGGGCCGATAAAGCCAAGACATCGCTGAGGTGCCTCTAAGGGCTTCGAGGGGACATACGTGTTTACAAGTTTTGTGGGCATAGGGACGCCGCGCGCGTGTTGCTGCGGCTCCGCGGGAGAACAAGTTTGCTCTTCGCGCCGCCCGCACCAAAGCCTCGCGACACAAGCGAGAACGCGACCGATTGGAACATTAAACTGGATGACACCGTGAACATGAGACCTGGACCGAATAACAAACGCCCGCGCGGTCGCGGGCGCGGCGGCAAGCCGCATCATCACAACGCTGGCAGCGGCGGAGGCGGCGGCGGGCAACGGCCCGACCAGAACTTCAACATCCACCGGACGATCGATTCGAACGGTCCCGACATCAAGATCCGCGGCAACGCGCATCACATCTACGAAAAATATCTGCAGCTCGCGCGCGACTCGAATTCATCGGGCGACCGCGTGATGGCCGAGAATTATCTTCAGCATGCGGAGCATTATTATCGCCTGATCATGGCCGCCCAAGCCGCGATGCCGCAAAATCAGCCGCAAGTTCAAGGCGGCGGCGCTCATCCCTACGGCAACGGCGGCGGTCAGCCTCAACCGCAGCAGGGCAACTACAACGGCGGCGGCCAGTATCGCCAGCCCAACGGCACCGGCCCCCAGCCGACGGGCGGCGACGCCGACGGCAACGTGATGGACGGGAATTCGGGCGACAACAATTCCGGCAACGACGAGCAATACGGCAACGAAGAAGACGCCGGCCGCTACGATTGATTGAAAACCGCTGATCGAAAACGGGGACGCCAACGACCGTTAGCGCCCCCGCGAGTCTGCCCAAGCGTCTTCAGCCCACGATCCGCCACGAACCGTCGGCCTGCCGGCACGCGACGCCGGTGACCAGTTCGCTGTGATAGTCGTCGACGTAGACTTCCTGCGTGAACTCGCGGCATTCCCCGCGGTTGTCGCGGAACGCGCGCCGCGGCGTCACATAGCCGTAATGATTGTTGTAGCGGTTGCGCCATTCATAGCGCCGTCCGTATTCCGGCTGGTCGAACGCGTCGGAATAGGAGCGATTGTAGTAATAGGCGTCCGCCCGCTCGTCGCGGCACGCGTCGCGCGCGATGGCGTTCCCGGCGATCGCGCCCAGGATGACGCCGCCGATCGTGGCCGCGGTCTTGCCGCTGCCGTGACCGAATTGATTGCCGATGACGCCGCCCGCGACGCCGCCGACGACGGTGCCCGCCGCCTCGCTGCCGCCGCAGCCGTCGTTGTAGCCTGGGCCCGGGCCTCCGCCATAACGATCGTCACGGCGGTCATAGCTGCCCGCACAGCCGGCCAAAACCACGGCCGCCAACGCGCCCGCTCCCACGATCCTCAACATTTTGCATCCTCGCTTGTTACTCGACATTGCCAACGCGCGAGAGGCGGGAAGAGTTCCATCGGCGCTCTGCAACGCGAGGCTTTCGACCAACGCCTGCGACTGGAATGCGCCCCATACTTGCCGTTTTTTCAGGGGCGTTGGCCCGCGCCCGGGATGGGCCTAAAATGGCGCCGTGGTTCCAGTTTCGCCCGTTGATCCGCACGCTCTTTGCACGGAGGTTACGATGCGCAAATTTCTCGTTTTGATCGGGACGCTGACGTTTCTGCTGGCGGTGACGCAACTGCCGAACGTCGCCGTCGCCGCCGACGCCAAAGAGGTCCTCCGTGCATGCGATAGGATGGCCGCGGCCAAGGCGGGCAGTTGCAATTATACGGCCAACAAGGACAACGGCGACGTCTCGGGATGCACCAAAAACGTTTGCTTCTATTGTCCGGCCGACGGGAAAGGACAATGCAACGCCGTCATCAAGAAACGAAACGGCAGGCTCGAGCCTGTCGCGGGTGATCTGATGGGCATGATGACGGGCGCGTCGCCAAGTTCGCAAAGCGCCCGCACGCCGCCCGCGACGGGCGCAGCGCCGCCGCACTAGGCCGGGTACGGCGTCCCTTCCAATAGTCCACGGTGTAGCGCTCGCGCGTCTGGCAATTGATGCCGATCGTTTCGGAATCCCAATCGTCCTGCTCGCTGAAATAGACGATCCCGTCCGGATCCTTGCGAATGCTGTCGACGTCGACGTCGACCTGTTTGGGCGCTACTTGCCGTTTGTCGGAACGAGAGCCTTCTCCAGCCGTGCGGCCAAAGCCCGGCTTACGGTGACGCGCTCCGTTTCGAACGGGCCCACATTCGTCGTGATCGCGACGATGAGGTCTTGATCGGGATACCAATAGAGCGCCGCGTTGAAGCCGTCCTGCTCCGTCCCCCGCGTCCACAACAGGCGGGGCTGCGCGGGCGCGCTGCGCGTGAACCAGCCGTAGTTCGTCCAGTCGCCGTCGCGCGCGTCATAGCGTGCCTTCATCAGCGCCTTGAGACTCGCGGCGCTGAGAACGCGGCCTTCGACCAACGCGCGCATCAAGCGGGCAAGCTCTTGGGCATTCGACCAAATGCCGTCGCCGCCCATGAGGCCCCAGTTGCGCCCGCGCGTCGGCCCGTCGGCGGATACGATCGCAGGCGCCGCTGCGTTCGGCGTCGTGCCGGGCTCCACCTCTTCCCAAAACAAGGTGCGCGTCATGCCTGCGGGCTTCAGCACGATGTCGCGCACGACGTCCGTGTAGCGCCGGCCCGTCGCCTTCTCGATGATCGCGGCGACGAGGTTCACCCCGTCGTTCGAATATTTCTGCGCCGTTCCCGGAGCGAACGCGAGCTTCGTCGCCAACACGGCGCGCACGGCCGCCTCGCGGTCCGTATGCCCGTCGGCCGCATAGTTCTGGCCCAGGCCCGATTGGTGCAGCAGCAACTGTTCGATGGTGATGCCGGCTTTGTCGGCCGGCGCGTCGGGGAAGGTGCGCTTGAGTACGTCGCGAAGCGAGAGCCGGCCCTCTTCGGAAAGCTTCAGCACCGCGATCGCCGTGACGAATTTCGTGATCGAGGCGACGTGATAGAGCGTGTTCTTGTCCACGTTCCGCGTGTGCGCGCTGTCCGCCCATCCGATGGCCGCGTCGACGAGAACGCGCCCGCACTGCTCCACGACGACTGTTCCCGAAAAACCGCTCTCGGCGGCCGCATCCACCACGCCGGCCGCGCGATGGCCGAGCGCATCGGCCTCGCCCGAATCCGCCGCGCAAGCGGCGCCCTCTTTCGCCGTCGCATCCCGGGCGCTCGTGAACACGAGCGCGAGAGCAACTGCAGCGGCAAGAACGGCGAAAGCGCTTCTCATGACGGCGATCCCAAAGGCTTTCCAGAACCCTAACATCCGCGAGCCGGGCCGTTGTCGCCCGCCGGCGACACGAGTTCGTGAGGTGCGTATGATGCGCCACCTCGACTGTCCGGCAGGCTACAAAGAGCAAGCAAGGGACTACCCGACATGCTCACCGCAAGCGTAAGTCGAAAGTTCGACATTCCCGTCGACGGGCTGTGGGATCTCATCGGCGACTTCGGGAACATGGCCAAATGGACCGGCGCCAAGCCCGAGAGCTGCGTGCAAGAAGGCCAAGGCATCGGCAGCTTGCGCAAGCTGACGCTCGCCGACGGCCGCGTGATCGTCGATCGCCTCGAAGCGCTCGGCCCTCGCAGTTACACGTATTCGATCGTGACCTCGCCGCTGCCCTACGAATCCTACCGCGCGACCATGCAGGTCGCCGCCGTCGACGAGGCGAGCAGCGAACTAACGTGGACGGGCGAGTTCGAACCCTTGGGCTCACCGACGACGAAGCCGTCGCAACGACAAAAGGCATGTACCACTACGGCATCAGCCTCATGGACAAGAGCGTCGCGAGACTCGAAAGACAACGCGGCGCCGGGTGATCGCGCCGCCGCGGGTCGCTGGCTTGAAAGCGGCGCGCCCTCTCACCGCCTGCGGCCCGTGGTGAGCACGGCGGGACGACGAATGAGGATTTCGCCCGACGCGCGCTTCTTCTCGGCGGCCGCGACGATCGCTTCCCCTACGCGCGTCCGCTTCGAAGGCTCCTGCGCGTCGATGACCATCGCGGCCCTGACGGCGCCGGAATAGATCAACGCAAGCACCGCCTCGGCCTCGCGCGTGCCCCACTGCAATTCGATGCGCTCCACTTCGATCCGCTCGAACCCGGCCTCGTTCAGCGCCCGCGTGCATTCGTGCGGATCGGCGAAGCGCATGAGGGGCGGAGCCTCGGGCAGATGCGCGGGCGGTCCGCCGTGCGCCGCGATGGCCGCCGAGACGATCTGCAACAGCTCGTCGTCGAGCGCCCAATGCGTGAAGGCGTACACGCCGCCCCGCCGCAACACGCGGCGCGCCTCGCCGAAGGCCGTCTCCGGGTGAGCCACATGCATGATGCCGAAGGAGCAGGCCACACGGTCGAAGGAACGGTCTTCGAACGCCAGATCCTCCGCGTCGCCTTCCCGGAAATCGATGGTTGGGTGGTTGGCCGCCGCGCGTGCGACCATCGTGGCTGCGAAGTCGACGCCGATGACCTTCGCGCCGCGAGCGGCGGCGGCGGCCGCAAGATGCCCCGGCCCGCAGCAGATATCCAGCATCGTCTTGCCGGAAATCTCGCCGAGCGCCGCCAGGATGTGCGCGTTGGCTTGATTGGTGATCGCCGAAAAGGCGTCGTCGTACGACTCGGCGCGGGCCAGCCAGCCGTCGTGCTCGGCCTCACGGAAAGTTCGAACC
>JBGOVA010000091.1:0-16926 GCA_041477875.1 Micropepsaceae bacterium
AGCGCAATCCGGCTCAATCGGGTCATGGTGTGATCTTCTTCGATGGTGCTGGGCGCAAGCTTAGCCGAACCGCGCCCGCCCGGTCACATGGATTCGTCGGGGCTTAGAGTTGCTCGCACTTGGCGGTGCGGCGTTCGCGGTGAGTGATCGTGTTCGCGCCTCTCGTCGCCATCGCCGCGGAAACGCGCCACATGATGACGTTGGGCGCATAGGCGACGGCGGTCCAATGCACGGCCACCGCCAGAACTGCCACGAAGGCGAGCCACTTTGCCCAGCGGATGATCATGCGCACGCCTCCTTGACGATGGCGGGCAGGGAGACGGTCGCGGGGTTCTTTTTGACCAAGGCGCCGGGGTTGTAGAGGCGCAGCGTGATCTGGAAACCGTCCGGCGACGTCGCGATCCAGTTGCCGGCTTCCGCGGTCGTCGAAAGGCGGATGGTGAAACTGCCGTCGGCCGCGCGCACGACGTTGGTTTGGCTCACCGCGTAGCGGTTCGCGGAATTGGGGATCAGAAAATTGTCGCGGCCGTAGAGCGTGATGCTCCACCAGCGGGTATCGGGATCATGGCCTTCGATGCGGTAGCTGCAATGGCCGTCGAGCGGCGCGCCGGCACTGTCCTTGTCGGCGCCGAAATAGATCGTTTCGTCCTTGTTGAGGGCGAGGAGTCCGGTCAGCGCCACGAAGGTGCGGGTGTACATGTCGGCGTTGATGCCGCCGGTCTCGAGGCTGGTCGTCCACGGCCCGTTCATGACCGCGTGCTCGCTGCGCAGCGATGTGACGGCGTAGTACGCGCTGCCGAGCCCCAGGGCGACGCCCAGGAACACGGCACCAACAAGGCGCGCTGCGAACCACACGATGGCTTGAATCCCAGTTGCGCGGACAGGCGCGCGATCACCCCAAAGGGCAATCGCACAAAAAAGTCAACGATTGGCAAACTTAGCCGCCCGATCGGCGGATTTCCTAGCGGGAAGCGGGCTCAGAACGGCGAAGGCTCGTCCGGATCGGCCTCGGGCTGGCGATAGGGGCCGGTGCTTTCGGCCGGTGTGGACGCGTCGCCCGGTGCAGGCGTCGGTGCCGGCGGATGGACGCGCGGTATTGGGCTCGACGATGAAACCGTGGCCGACGGTGCCAGCTGCGGCGCGGCTGCGGCGGGGACCGCACCGCCGTCGGCGTCGGGTTGCGACGCATCGGCCTGCGGTGACAGGCGCGGTGCGTACGGCGGCGGCTCGGGTGGCGGTGGCGGCTCAGGCGGTTGGGGCACCGAGGTGCCCGAATCGCGGCTGCCGAAGAGGCTGTCGAAGAATTCCTCGATCACGCCGCGGTCGCGGCTGTCGCGCGGGCGCCGCTCGGAGCCGTCGCCGTCGCGCTCGACCCAGGGATTGTCTTCGCTTTCGCCGGTCTGCGCGTCCGCGTAGCTGTCGCCCTCGCCGAAGACGTCGATGCCGGGCAGGCTGTGCACCGGAATATTGTGATGGGCCGCCAGCATGTAGGCCTTCCAGATCGATGCCGGGATGCTGCCGCCCACGACCTTGTTCATCGACGAATTGTCGTCATTGCCGACCCACACGCCGGTGACGTAGTCGGCGGTGTAACCGACGAACCAGGCGTCGTGCCAGTCCTGGCTCGTGCCGGTTTTTGCAGCGGCCGGGCGGTCGCCCAGATCGGCGCGCTGGCCCGTTCCGGTCTGGATGACCTCGAACAGCATCTGATTCATCTGCTCGAGCGTTTGCTCGTTCATGACCGTGATGGGCGGCGGCGCGCGATACTCGTAAAGGATCGTGCCGTCCGCGGTCTTCACGTCCACGATGACGTAGGGATCGACGCGGTTGCCGTGATTGGCGAAGGCGGAAAAGGCGCGCGTCATCTCATAGAGCGTCACTTCCGACGTGCCGAGCGGCAGCGAGCGGTTCGGTTCGAGCGGCGAAGTGATGCCCAGGCGCTGGGCGACGCTGATGACGTTGCGCCGGCCGACTTCGTCGGCGACGCGCACCGCAACCGTGTTGATCGACTTCGCCAACGCCTCGCGCAACGTGATCGGGCCCAGATAGCTGCCGTCGTAGTTGTCTGGGGTCCAGCCGCGGTTCTCGTATGGGGCGTCGTCGCGGATGTCGTCGGGCGAGAGGCCGTGCTCCAAGGCCGCGAGGTAGACGAAGGGTTTGAACGACGAGCCCGGTTGGCGGCGCGCCTGATAGGCGCGGTTGAAGGGCGAGAGTGTGTAGTCCTTGCCGCCGACGAGGCTGCGGATCGCGCCCGAGGGCTCCATGGCGATGATCGCGCCTTGGCTGACCGCGCGGTTCTTGCCGTCCTTTTCCAAAAACTTCGTGAGGTTCTGTTGGGCGACGGTCTGCAGCTTGGTGTCGATGGTCGTGCGAACGATCAGATCCTTGCCCGGCGTGATGTCGAGCTTTGCCAATTGATCCATCACGAAGTCTGCGAAGTAGTTCGCGCTTTCGACGCCTTCCTTCAGCACGGGCTTGGCGGGGTTCGCCTTCGCCTTCTTCGCGGCTTCCTCGTTGATCTGGCCGTCCTCAAGCAGCAGGTCGATGACCATGTTGGCGCGCGCCTGCGCAACCTTGAGATCGGCTTCGGGCGAATAGCGCGACGGCGCGCGGGTCAAGGCGGCAAGCATCGCCGCCTCGGACAACGTCACGTCGCGGACCGACTTGCCGAAGTAGTTGCGCGCGGCGGCGTCGACGCCGTAGGCGCCGGAGCCCAGATAGATGCGGTTGAGATAGAGGGTGAGGATTTCGTCTTTGGAGTAGTGACGCTCGAGCCAGAAAGAGAGGAACATTTCCTCGAACTTGCGCGACCAGGTCCGCTCGGGCTTCAGGAAGGTGTTCTTCGCGAGCTGCTGGGTGATCGTCGAGCCGCCCTGGACGACGCCACCTGCCGTCCAGTTCGCGAAGAAGGCGCGCAGCAGCCCACGGAAGTCGACGCCGGAGTGCGAATAGAATCTGCGGTCCTCGGTCACGATGAAGGCCGCCGGAAGGTAAGGCGGCATCTCGTCGACTTTTACGCGGTAGCCGAAGGCCGCGCCGCGGGTCGCAAAAATCTTTCCGGCGGTGTCCGTCAGCGTGATCGACGGCGTGCGATTGAGTTCGCCCAGGCGATCCGCGGTGATCGGCAGGTCGGGCGCATACAAGTAGTAGAGCGCGACGAAGGCCGCCGAGAAAAACAGCACGACGCCGCCGAAGCCGGTCGCGAGCCAGAACCACCAGGGTCTGCGCGTGCGTTCGGGTTCGGGCTCCCATGATGGTTCGGGAGCGACCGGAAGGTCGCCGTTCAAGTCGTCGTCGGCCATGTCCGTTGCCCGTTTCGGCTTGTCGTCCCCAACACGCGTCCCCTCAGCTATTCTTTCACCG
This sequence comes from Micropepsaceae bacterium, assembly GCA_041477875.1. Lineage (GTDB taxonomy): Bacteria > Pseudomonadota > Alphaproteobacteria > Micropepsales > Micropepsaceae > SZUA-430. Next base: position 3,364 of record JBGOVA010000091.1, read on the forward strand.
GGCCCAGCGTACGGCTAGGCGCCATTGTCACTCAGTCTAGGCTTAGGCGAAATTGGGTTCGGCTTCACAATTAAGGAACTTTCATGCTGGGCGTTTGCTATTACCCCGAGCAGTGGCCGGAACATCTGTGGGCCGATGACGCCAAACGCATGGCCGAACTGGGGCTCAAGTTTGTCCGGATCGGCGAATTTGCCTGGAGCGCGATCGAGCCCAGCCCTGGCACATTCGACTGGGCCTGGCTGGACCGGGCGGTCGAGACACTAAGTCACGCCGGTTTGAAGATCGTGATGGGGACGCCGACGGCGACGCCGCCCAAGTGGCTGATCGATCGGTTTCCCGACGTCTTGCCAGTCGATGCCAGAGGGCGAGCGCGCGGGTTCGGATCGCGCCGTCACTATTGCTTCTCGAGCGAAACTTATCGGGCCGAAAGCCGGCGTATCACCGAGGCGGTCGCCGGACGCTATGGCGAGCACGCGGGCGTCGTCGGCTGGCAGACCGACAACGAATATGGCTGTCACGACACCGTGCGCTCGTATTCGCCGGATGCGTTGCGCGCGTTCCGGCGCTGGCTCGAAGCCAAGTATGGCGATGTCGCGACCCTGAACGCGGCGTGGGGCAATCGCTTTTGGAGCATGGAATACCGCGCCTTCGACGAGATCGATCCGCCGATGATGGCGGTCACCGAACTCAATCCCATTCACCGGCTCGACTTCCATCGTTTCTCGTCGGATCGGGTCGCGAGCTTCAACGCGGAGCAGGTCGAGATATTGCGGCGGTTGTCGCCCGGCAGATTCGTCACGCACAATTTCATGGGCGGGTTTCTCGATTTCGATCACTTCAAGGTCGGCGCGGCGCTCGACTTCGCGAGTTGGGATTCCTACCCGCTGGGTTTGACCGACAGCGTTCCGACGACCGGCTTCAGCGAGGCGGAACGGGTGCGCTACGCGACGACCGGGCATCCCGATATTTCCGCGTTCCACCACGACCTTTATCGCGGCGTCGGGCGCGGGCGCTTTTGGGTGATGGAGCAGCAGCCGGGTCCGGTGAACTGGGCGGCGTGGAATCCGGCGCCCTCGCCCGGGATGGTTCGGCTATGGGCATGGGAGGCGCTGGCGCACGGTGCGGAGGTCGTCAGCTTCTTCCGCTGGCGGCAAGCGTCGTTCGCGCAGGAACAGATGCATGCCGGGCTCAACCGGCCCGACAACGTGCTCGACGTCGGCGGCCTGGAAGCGGGCGAGGTTGCGCGCGAGTTGGCTGCGGACTGGTGGCGCGAGGCAGTAAGCGCACCGCCGACGCCGGCCCCGGTCGCTTTGATCTTCGACTACGACGGCGCGTGGATGCACGCGATCCAGCCGCAGGGTCACTCGTTCAGCTATCTCGCGCTCGTGTTCGCTTGGTACGCCGCGTTGCGGCGGCTGGGTGTGGATATCGACATTGTCCGGCCTGGCAGCGATCTGAAGCCCTATCGCGCGGCGTTCGTCCCCAGCCTGCCGCATGTCGACGCGCGGGCGCTGACTGCGTTTGAATCGTTTGACGGCGTCACGGTGTTCGGGGTTCGCACAGGCGCCAAAACCGAGAGCTTTCAGATTCCGGGCAACCTTCCGCCGGGCGAATTGCAGCGGGTGATGCCGGTGAAGGTGACGCGCGTCGAAAGCTTGAGACCGGGCGTGACCCGGCAGGTCAGGTGGGGCAACAAGACCTATGCGTGCAGCGTGTGGGCCGAATCGCTGGAGTTGCAGGCGGGTGTCGAGCCGCTTGCGATGTTTTCGACAGGCGCGCCCGCGTTCGCGCGCCGCGGTTCCCGGTTCTATCTCGCCGCGTGGCCTTCGCGAGAGCTTGCAAGCGACGTCGCGTTGTACGCGCTGACCCTTGCCGGCGTCGAAACGATTCCGCTTTCCGACGACATGCGCGTGCGACGGCGCGGGCGAATCACTTTCGCGTTCAACTATGGAAGTGATTCGCTGGATGCACCAGCGCAAGCGACAGGCGACTGCGTGTTGGGCGCGCAGACGATCGGCGCTCACAACTTGTCGGCATGGAAAAACTGATCGCCGTTCATCGATTGCAATCTTCGCGCGCGGCGAATCATGTGGATACACCTCATGACTCAGAAAGTTTTCGATTCAAGAGTTGACCGAACATCGCGTCGCCCTCATAAGCGATTGCAGCAGTGTCAAGGCACTGTTTGCGTTTTGAGACCGGACTGATGTTTGCCGACAACAACTCGTCAATGCGTTCAGCTCCGGGCCGCCGCACATAAAATCCGACCTTAGAACGGAGATGGTAGATGGATTTGTTCATCGCGGTGGGGGTGTTGTTTGGCATGGGATACGCTGCGGGTTTCGGCGTGAGGGCGCTGGGTACGCAGGTGCGTGGATGGCGCAACCGTCACAGACCGATGTCGTCGCTGCGCGACTTCGAGTATCGCGAGGACCCCGTATGGATGCGGTAGTTCTGGCCGCGTTCATCGTCCTTGCAGGGTTTTTTACCGGCTACTTCGTGCGCGATCGCGCGGCACGGCGCCGGCGGCAACTCGAACGCAAGCTTGGACTTGGGCTGTAGCGGCATATTTTCGAGACTGAAGCCGGTTGAGCGGTGCGGACCTTGTGCGCCATAGTGCGCCCATGGACCTCTCTCAACCGCTTCCGTTCAGCTTTCAGCTCGCCGCGCTTCCGCCGGAGGCGGAGCGCTTGCGCGGCGACGTGCGCGCGTTCTTGGCCGCCGAGCTCAAATCGCTTGCGCCCGAGCTCAAGGCGCAGTCGTGGAGCGGCTTCAATCCCGAGTTCTCCAAGAAGCTCGGTGCACGCGGGCTGATCGGCATGACGTGGCCGAACGCCTATGGCGGGCACGAGCGCTCGGCGCTCGAACGTTATGTCGTGATCGAGGAATTGCTCGCGGCTGGTGCGCCGGTCTCCGCGCACTGGGTGGCCGACCGTCAGAGCGGGCCGCTTTTGCTCAAATTCGGGACGGAGGAACAGCGGCGGCGCTGCCTGCCCGCCATCGCGAAGGGCGAGGCCTATTTCGCGATCGGGATGAGCGAGCCTGATTCGGGTTCCGATCTCGCCAGCGTGCGCACGCGCGCGACGCGCACCAACGAAGGCTGGCGCGTCAACGGAACGAAGCTGTGGAGTTCGTCGGCGCATCGCGCGCACTACATGATCGCGCTGTTCCGCACGGGCGACGGCGCCGATCAGCGTCAGATGGGGCTGTCGCAGTTCCTGGTTGATCTGTCGCTGCCCGGAATCCAAATTCGCCCGATCGCCGATCTGACCGGTCACAAGCACTTCAACGAAGTCGTCTTCGACAACACGCTTCTGCCCGGGGGCGCGCTGATCGGCGCGGAGGGGCAGGGGTGGGCGCAAGTCACCGCCGAACTCGCGTACGAGCGGTCGGGTCCGGAGCGGTTTTTGTCGAGCATGATGCTGCTCAAGCACCTCGTCGCCGCGGCGGGCGCCGACCCGTCCGAGCGCGTGGCGATTGCACTTGGACGATTGACGGCGCGCCTGCATTCGTTGCGCCGCATGTCGCTGTCCGTCGCGACGCAGCTTCAGCAGGGTGCCAATCCGGCGCTTGAAGCTGCGCTGGTGAAGGATTTGGGCGCGTTGTTCGAGCAAGAGATTCCCGAGCTGGCGCATGACCTGTTCGCGCTTGAGCCGTCGCCGGAATCGGACGAACCGATGAAGCGCGTGCAGGCCTATCTGACGCAAGTTGCGCCGTCGTTCTCGCTGCGCGGCGGTACGCGCGAGATTCTGCGCGGCATCATCGCGCGCGGTTTGGGTTTGAGGTGAGGTGATGAGCGAGACAGCAAACCTCATCCGCGAAGCGGCCCATCGTCTGTTGGCGCAGCATGTGACGAACGACTTGCTGCACCGTGCGGAAGGCGGCGAATGGCCCGACGCCTTGTGGGATGCGGTCGAGGAGGCGGGGTTCCTCGATACGCTTGCCGATCGCGATGCGTCGGCGGCCGAGCGCGCGACGAACACCGCCGTGTTGTTGCGCGCGGCGGCGCGGCACCTGGCGCCGATCCCCTTGGGCGAGACGATCGTCGTTCGCGCGTATTTGACGGCGCGCGGCGTGAAGGTGCCACGCGGGCCGCTGAGCTTCGGCGTGCTTGAAGGGCACACACATACGCACGGCGATCACGCGCATCTCGAAGGAAAGGCCTCGCGCGTTGCCTTCGCGCGCCATGCCTCGAATGTGCTTCTCGCGGCTGCCGACGGAGAGGAGGGAGTATTGATTGCGGCGCGGCGCGGCAAGCCTGCGCACGGCGTGAATATCGCGGGCGAACCGCGCGACGACATGACGTTCGGCGATACGGCGGGCGCGACGGTGCCGGGTCTCAACGGCGACGATTTGATGTGCGCCGGCGCTGCTTTGCGCTCGATTGCGATCGCGGGCGTGCTTGAGCGCGTGTTGCTGCAGACCGTCGAGTATGCGCGCACGCGGGTGCAGTTCGGCAAGCCGATCGCGAGCTTTCAGGCGATACAGCAGCAACTCGCCGTGCTTGCGGGGCATACGGCCGCCGCCGGCCTCGCGGCGGAGGCCGCGATTGCGGATCTCGAGTCTCCCGAAGCGCTCCGGCGTTCGGCGGCAGTTGCCAAGACTCGCTGCGGCGAGGCGGCGGGCGCGGCTGCATCGATTGCGCATCAGGTGCACGGCGCGATCGGCATCACCAAGGAACACTCGCTGCACTTTGCGACGCGGCGCTTGTGGTCGTGGCGGGCGGAGTTCGGCGCCGAGTCGTATTGGGCGGAGAAGCTTGGGCGCGCGGCCGCGCGTGCCGGGGCCGACGCTTATTGGCCGTCGGTTACGGCGTAAAAAAAGCGCCGGGCATTTCGCCCAGCGCTCAGACTCACGATTTTTTGATGCTTAGATGTAACGGGCGTTGATGACGCGGCCCGAGTACGGGTTGATCTGCAGCATCACGGGCTGGCCACGGCCGGTGAAGGCAAACGCGCGCCAGCCCCAACCGAAATGGCTTTGGCGCAGGCCGCGCACGCCGTAGTAGCCCTGACGTTCAAGACGGCGGACGAGTTGCCAATACGAAAGCGCGTGCTGATAGCGAAACTGATTGAAGCCTTGGTTGCCCCAACCGCGTTCCCAGCGGTCGAAGTTGCCCTCTTGGCGGTTGAAATCGAATCTGCGGTCGAATTTGCGGCCGCCGTCGTTCCATTGGCCTTGATAGGGTTGGCTGTCGTCGTATTGGTTGTTCTGATATTGTTGGTTGTTCTGGTACTGATTGTTTTGGTTGTAGTTGCCGCGGTTGTTGTAGTCGTTTTGATCGGCGAGAGCCGGCTTGGCTAGGCCGAAAACGCCCAGTGTCAGTGCGGTGGCGGCGGTCATCACAAACTTGCGCATTTGAATTAACTCCGTTTCTCAAGGGCCCAAACCCAACCCTTGGCGCGGATATTGCGACCACGTGTCTGAATGTGGTCTGGATAGACCATTCATGCTGGGTTCAGTGAGTTCACCCTATTTATTCGGGCATGCGCGGCGTCCTCCGTCCTATTTTAATCGCGATATTCGCGACGGCGTCGGCCCTCACGGCTTCGGCGGCTCCGGGCGGTCGTCACGCGCGCGACCACGACGTGGGCGTCGGCGTGGCGATTGATGCCGTGGACGGTGTGCTCACGCAGGTCGACGACGACGATAGATGGGGCGGCGGGCGGCGCGGATGGCGGCGCGGCGAGCGCGACCATGACCGCGCGCGCGACGGCGTGATGAGCGGGCGGCTGCTGCCGCTCGAAGCGGTCCTTGCCAATGTTGCCCGCGTTTATCCCGGCTACCATATTGGTGTGGAGGGCCCTTATCAGCTCGGCGGCAGATGGTGCTACCGCATCAAGTGGCTGACCCCGGACGGGCGTGTGCTATTCATTCTTGCCGACGCGGAGACCGGACAGATTCTCGGCCAGCGCGGCGGCCGTTGAGGAAAAAATAGGCATCGATGCGCATCCTTGTTGTCGAAGACGATCCTGACCTGCTGCGGTTGCTCGCGGGCGCATTGCGCGACGCGGGTTACGTCGTCGATACGGCGAAGGACGGCGAGGAAGGTCACTATCTCGGTGACACCGAACCTTACGACGCCGTGATCCTCGATCTCGGCCTGCCGGAGATGGACGGCATTACCGTGCTCGAGAAATGGCGCAAGGCGGGGCGGATGATGCCGGTCTTGATCCTGACCGCGCGCGATCGTTGGAGCGACAAGGTCGCGGGCCTCGACGCCGGCGCCGACGACTACGTCGCAAAGCCGTTCTACACCGAAGAAGTTTTGGCGCGCATTCGCACGCTGCTGAGACGCGGCGCGGGGCTTGCGACGTCCGACATCGAGTGCGGGCCTCTGCGCATCGATACCCGCGCGGCGCGCGTGACGATCGACGGCAATCCCGTGAAGCTGACCTCGCTCGAGTATCGCCTGCTCGCCTATCTCGGCCATCACAAGGGGCGCGTCGTGTCGCGCGGCGAACTGGTCGAGCATCTCTACGACCAGGATTTCGACCGCGACTCGAACACGATCGAAGTGTTCGTCGGCCGTCTGCGCAAGAAACTCGGCGTCAACGTGATCCATACGATGCGCGGTCTAGGCTATAAGCTCGACGAAGGAGCCGCCGACGCCGACGCTGATGCTGCGCACTAACTCTCTCTCTTTTCGTCTGATTGCCATCGCGGCGGTGTGGAGTCTTTTGGGCCTCATTGCAGGCAGCTTTGTGCTGTCGTCGCTGTTTCGCAGTTCGGCGGAAAACAGCTTCGACAAGCGCCTTCTTGCCGACGTCGAGAACGTGATCGCGGTCGCCGAACTCGACGCGAACGGGGCCGTCACGATGCCTCAGCCCCTGGTCGACCCACGCTTCCTCAATCCGTTTTCTGGCTGGTACTGGCAGATCACCTCGGCCGAACAAGCACCGGATGGCGCGGTCAAGCAGTCTTTGCGTTCGCGGTCGCTGTGGGACCAGTCGCTGGCGCTGGGCGCCGTGGAGGCACAGGGCGAGATCCGCAAGGACTATGTGAGGGGGCCGAAGAAACAGCGCCTGCGCTACGTGGAGCGCGTGATCTCGCTGCCTGCGGCCGAATCCGATCCAACGCCCACGCCGGCCGCCGACCGCCGTTTTCGCGTCGCGGTAGCAGGCGACGTCAAGGACGTCGAAGCCGACATCGAAGGGTTCAACGCAACGCTCATTTGGTCGGTTGCCATCCTGGGTGCGGGACTGATCGGCGCGATGGTCGTGCAGGTGCGGCTGGGCCTCGCCCCCCTTCGTCAGGTGTCGCAGTCGCTGGCCGCCATTCGCGAAGGCCGCGCCGACCGTCTGGAGGGCGAGTTTCCGGCCGAGATTCAGCCGTTGGCGGACGAGCTCAACGCGCTCGTCGCGCACAACGCCGAGGTTGTGGCGCGCGCGCGAACACATGTCGGGAACCTCGCGCATTTCTTGAAGACACCGCTCAGCGTGCTTGCGAACGAAGTGCAGGGGACGAGCGGCAGCCTCGCCGAGACCGTCGCGCGTCAGGTGCAGGTCATGCGCCGTCAGGTCGATCACTACCTCGCGCGCGCGCGCACCGTGGGTTCGGTCGCGGTCATCGGCGCGCGCACGGAAGCGGCCCCGGTCGTTGCCGATCTGACGCGGGCTTTGTCCAAGATCTATGCGTGGCGAGGCATCCGGATCGAACGTCAGTGTCCGGACGGATTGAGCTTCCGTGGCGACCGTTCGGACTTCGAGGAGATGATCGGCAACCTGCTCGACAACGGCTGCAAGTGGGCGGACGGTGAGGTTACCGTGACCGTGTCGGCCGGCAAGCCCGGCCGGTTGCTCGTCGTCGTCGCCGACGACGGTCCGGGCTTGGACGACGACCAGAAGCAGCGCGTGATCGAGCGCGGCGAACGGCTTGACGAGACGAAGCCTGGGTCGGGCCTGGGTCTTGGGATCGTGAAGGAGATTGCGTCCCTCTATGGCGGCAAGCTGACGCTCAATCGGGCGGACGCGGGCGGGTTGTCGGCGGAACTGGACCTTCCGGCGGCCGATCGGGGAAGCTGAGCCACGACGCTCTACGCCTCGCTCTTGTCCTTCTTCTTTTTCCTCTTCTTCTTTTCTTTCTTGTCGCGCTTCTTGTCGTCGCCCTCGCCGCCGTCGGCGGCTGATTCGCGATCGCGGCCTTTTTCGCGCTCCTTGCCCTTCTTCTTTTCCTTATCGGGGCCCTGATAGTCGGTCACGCCGTTCGCGATCGCGTAACATGCGAGACGCACCGTACGCGGAATTTTCACGGGGTCGCCGTCGCGTTCGCCCCTCTCGTAGTACTGCACGACGCGGCGCTTCAACCCGAGCGCGTCGGCGGCTTCTTTCTGAGACTTATCAAGGCTTTTGCGCCAGCGCTTGAAGTCGTGTCCCTTCATCGGACGCCTACCACTTTTCTGTCTTTTTTTGCAGATGCGCTCAGTCCACGGACGATAGCACGGGGTGAGTCCCAACTGCCACCCCGGGCGGAAAATGTGACCGTTTTACAAAAAAGCGCACGGCGTGCGGTTCACATACTTGTCACAATGCGCACGATGTGCATATTAACCACCAGACGCACACGGTGCGCGCTCGTACGGGCCACGTTCCCGCTGCTCGAATAGGAGGAGGACCCGATGAGCCAGGTCTCCATCTTCGGCCGCCAGACGGCTTATTCCGGCGCCCCGCGTCCGCGATTTGCGTACCGGGTGACGTTCGGGGGTGTGGTCCGCGTAACGACGGATCCAATCGAAGTGGCGCGCATTCGCCGCGCATATCCAAGCGCCCGGGTCGAAATCGTTCCCGTATAGGGTGAACCGTGGCAGCGCTGGTCATATCCGAAGCAATCTGACCGTTGCAGCCGGAAGGCTCAGACCATAGATTCACGAGTCAGGTGGGGGCAGAGACTGCACGGCATGCGGCCTCTGCCCTTATTCGTGAATGTTAGGGGCTGATCATGCGGTTAAGTGCGATGGTGTCTTTGTTGGCATTTCTGCTGCCGGCGACGGTCTGTTTCGGATCGATCGCATTCGCCGAGAATGTCGGTGAAGCGACCCGCATCCAGCGCTTCGCCTATCAGACGCCACCCCAAGCAAGCGACAAGGCGCCGCTCTATCGGCTTGATCCGGTCGTCAGGAACGCGCGTCTTGAGACCGTACCCTCCGGCGCCCTTGAAGTTACGTTCACGGACGGCAGCCGGCTGACGCTGGGCTCGGCGTCGAGTGTGGTCGTGGACAATTACGTCTATGGCGGGGCCCAGGGGACCGCGGCGCAGACACTGAAAATGACGAAGGGACTGTTCCGCTTCGTCTCCGGTTCGATGCCGAAGGACCAGGTGAAGCTGCAGACGCCGTCGGTGACGATCGGCATTCGCGGCACGATCGTGAAGATCAAGATCGCCGACGACAACGCTGAGACCATCTTCTTCGAGCATGGCCAGGGCTTCGTCGGCAACGTGCCGATGGGCGAAGGCGACATGGTCAAGGTCGCGCCCGACGGGACGATCGGAACGCCCGAGAACAAGAGCTGGAGTGCCGGCGATGAGGCGGTCGATTTCGGCCTCAACCCCTTCGGGCAGCGCAACCACGGGCCCGACGGCGGCACGGGCGGCGGCGACGGCGCGGGCTCCTCCGGCGGAACCGACACGGGCAATCGCGACTGACGGGCTTGCTATACCCTTGTGATCGAATGACAGAACCGCGAGAGATAGATTGTTAACGGCCGGTAGCTAGGCTTTGGTTTCGGGGCGGTGAGCCACAGAGGCGGAACGTCCCCCAAACGTGGTTTCGCCGGTCCTGCGTTTCGCGCATTCGGACGGTCCGGGGCGTCAGGCCCGCAGCGGGCCGAAGGACGTGATCGGCCGCTAGTGCTTTGGGGCCTTGCTTCGCATCATGCAACTGCCCACCAAAGAGCATGAGCTAAAGCGGTTTCTCGCATCGCTGCCTCCAGATAAGGCGACGATGCTGGCCGTCGCGGTGGAACGCGACCGGTTGGCCGGCAAGCCGGGGATGCCGGCGGACATGATCCTCGAAGGCTTGCGACCGACGTTGCGCAAGGTCGGCGCACGGCGGGTACCGACGCCGCAACGCCTGTTCTGCGAACCCTTTGCCGACTTTCTCATCGACGGGCCGCGCGACTACAAACAGCCCGGGCGGATCCTGCGAACGAGCATTCGTGCGCTGTGGCGCTGGCTGGCGAAGGACGCCTTGCGCGTCACGCTGGCCGATCTGGAATCCCAAATCGCGAACGCGACGCTGACGCGCGAAAGCAAGCTGCAAGGCGAACTGGTCGCGCGGCTTCAGTCCGAGGCCATGGCGGCCGTGCGCGCGGCGTCGCAGCGCGCCGAGGAAGGCACGACCGAGCGGCGCATCCTCGCGGTCAAATTCGGCGACGAGGATGCGTTGAGCGACATCGAAGAGATCGCGCTGCTGCTTGGCGGCGGGGACGACCTCGCGCCCCTGCGCGGGCTTTTGCCCAAGCGCATCGACATGCTGACCGACCAGCACATGGCGTTCGTGCGCGACCTTTACGATCAGCTCGCGACGAAACGGCCGGAGCTGTGTCCCTATGTGGGGCTCTTGGTGCTTGGCCGGCTGAAGCGGCCGTGGGAAGCGCTGCGGCTGGCGGGCGTCATGTCGCGCAAGACGAACGAGATCCTGTTCAGCCAGACGGATATGGGCATCGTCGGCGACATCCTGCTCGCCGACATGGAAAACCTTGCGCTCGACATCGCGTCGGTCAGGCCTGACACGCTCGATCCTGAAGCGCTTTTGAACAAGCTAGAGCGCTTCGTGCAAATGTCGGGCGGATTGGTGCGCGAAATCGGCGTCAGGCGCGACGGCAAATGGGGCCAACGTCTCATCAAGATCAGGCAGCTGGCCTCGGATGCGATGGACGCCTTGATCGCGCGCGCGCCGCGCGAGATCACGGCCGCGCTGCCGGTGCAAAAGTTGGGCGCCTTCGGCGGACGCGGTCCGCGCCGGCCCGATCTCTCGCGCGAGCCCGACACGGCGAAGGTCGAGCGCGCGCTGCTCTGGGGACGGTTGCTCGCGGGTGCCACGCCCTATGCCGGCGGCGGCGCCTTTTATGCGGCGCACAAGGATGCGTTCGAAGAGGTGTCGTACTATCTGCGCCACTATGCCGACAGCATGGTCACTGAACTGCGCACGTTCGAGTTCGACAAGCGTCCGCGCGCGCAAGCCTTCATGATGCAGGCCGAGAGGTTGTCCGACACCGTTCTGGGTGTCGAGGAAACAGACCTGATGCGCCGGCGCGCCGCGGCTGCACTGTCGCGTTAGATCGCGCCCGATACGCGTAAATCTTCGATCTCGGCTTTCGACAGTCCCAGGCCCGTCAGAATCTCATCGGTGTGCTGGCCAAGCTTGGGCGGCGGTGTGCGCACGCGGCCCGGGGTTTCCGACAGCACGACGGGCGTGGCCGGGATGGGCACCGGAGTCTTAAGGCCGGGGAATGCGACGTTCGCAAAATACGCGGCCTCCTTCACGTGCGGGTCGTCGAGCAATTGCTGGGGCGAAAGCACCGGTCCGGCCGGCACCTTTGCACGCTCGAGTTCGCCGAGCGCCACGGCGACGGTGCGGGCGGCGCACCACTTGGCAGCACGCGCGCTCAGGATTTCGCCGTTGTCGCCGCGCGCTTCGTCGGTCGCAAAGCGAGGGTCGGCGATCCACTGTTCTTCGCCGACCAATTTGGCCCAGCGCCTGAACAGCGGGTCGCCGTTGACGAGGACCGTGATCCAGCCGTCGGCGCAGCGGAAGACGTCCGAGGGACCCGCGGTCTGGCCGCGGTTCAAGGTGGCGACGCGGTCTTTGCGCAAGATCGCCTGCTCGACCAAGGTTTGGCTCATGAAGGTGACGGCGGTCCGGAGGAGCGCGCCTTCGACATGCTGGCCGCGGCCGGTCGAGGCGCGCGCGAAGAGCGCCGACATGGTGCCGAAGGCTGCGAGCGATGCGGTGCCGAAGTCGACCCACGAGGCGGCGGCGCGCACGGGCTGCTCCGGCGTGCCGGACATGTAGACCGCGCCCGACATCGCCTGCGCCACGCCGTCGAAGCCGAGACGCTCTTCATACGGGCCGCCGGAACCGAAAGCCGACACGGTCGTCAGCACGGTGCGCGGGTTCAGCGCATGAACGCTCGGCCAATCCAGGCCGAGGCTCTTCAGCGTTTGCGGCGGCAGATTTACGACGACGACGTCGGCCGTCTTGATCAGGCGCTTCACCACCTCGCGGCCTTGCGGATGTGCGGGATCGAGCGTCAGGCCTTTCTTGTTGCGGTTCATCTGCAGGAAGAGCGCGCCTTCGCCGGGCGCGCCGTCGTCACGATGAAGGACCGGGATTAGCGTGCGGTCCTCCGATCCGTCGCGCTTTTCGATGCGAATGACTTCGGCGCCGAGGTCGGCCAAGAGCGCGGCGCAATACGGCCCCGCGATGTAGCGGCCGAAGTCCAAAACTCTGATGCCTTCGAGAACTGTCTTCATGTGACGATTATCTCGGTATGGCGGGGCGACAGCAGCCGGCCACCATATCTAAACCTGAAACGAGTGCGATCGCGGAATAGGGATAGCGGTTGTCGGACATGCCGTCGCTGCAGGTTTCGTGGCGCACGATCAACGACATCTCGCCCGGCCGCGTCGCGCCTCTGATGAGCAGGATGTCGCTGCGGTTCATGGCCGGCTGTGCGCGCGTGAGGCGGTAGATGTATCGCCGCTCGGCGAACATCATGTCGGCGCGCGCTTGTCCCGGCATCAGCGCGATCGACCAGAACGGTTCGGTGCCCGAGCAATCGAGATAGGCCGGCAGTTGGTATCGGCCTGGCGCGCCGAGCCCTAGGAAGCGGGCGTTGAGCCAGCCGCGCTTGCGGTGAAACGCGGCTTCGGCCCAGCCGCCTTGCGCGGTGCGTCCGGTCAGCGCGATGCCGTCGGCATTGTGAGGAATCGCCTGCACGACGGGCGAGCGTGCGTCGGGCTGGGCGCGCAGGTTCAGCATGTCGCCGGGGTGCACGCCGTAGACGCTGTAGCTCACATCGGCGCGCGCGACGCCCGAAAACACTGCCGGCGAGAATACTGCCAGCGCGAGCAACGCTGCGAAGAAGCGCATGGTCCACTCCTCAGTTGGGCGGTTGCCAGAGGCCGAACGGCAGGCATCGCACGCCCGAAAGCGTTGTTACCATGATATCGCCGGCCAGCGGCAGGCGGCAGAAAGGGCCCATGAAGGCGTCCCTGAGCGCGGGCAGAGCGCGGTTGTGCGACTGAAAGAACGGGGTCAGCCAGCGCGAGGCCAGCTGATAGTAGCCGACATGGCCGCGGCGCACGTGCTCGTAGCGTTCGAGCGCGGCTTCGATGTCGTTGTGCTGGGCGAGGGCGTCGGAGAGCGTCCATGCGTCGACCAGTGCGAGGTTGGCGCCTTGACCCAGTTGCGGGCTGGTGCCGTGAGCGGCGGCAGACGGTTCGCCGCGTGACATCGCTCGATACGCCCCTCACGCGCCACGCTCGGATCGCGGTGCCGCTCATCTGCGGTGCCATGTACCCGTGCAGCAACGTGGAGCTGGTGGCGGCCGTGAGCGAGGC
>JBGOVA010000187.1:0-8652 GCA_041477875.1 Micropepsaceae bacterium
AGGCGTTCTATCCAGCGAGGCCGCCGTTTCCGTTTTTGCATGTCGACACGACGTGGAAATTCCGCGACATGATCTCGTTTCGCGATGAGACGGCGCGCCGTTTGGGCTTCAAGCTGCTCGTGCACATCAACGAGGACGGTGTGCGGCGCGGGATCAACCCGTTCGATTCGGGCTCGGCCGTTCACACACAGGTCATGAAGACCGAGGCGCTCAAACAGGCCCTCGACAAGTATGGGTTCGACGCGGCCTTCGGCGGCGCGCGGCGCGATGAGGAAAAGAGCCGGGCGAAGGAGCGTATCTTCTCGTTCCGCACGGCCGCTCACGGATGGGATCCGAAGAACCAGCGCCCCGAGCTTTGGAATTTGTTCAACGCTCGCGTTCGCAAGGGCGAATCCATCCGCGTGTTTCCGCTGTCGAATTGGACGGAGCTCGACATCTGGCAGTACATCCTGGCGGAGAAAATCCCGATCGTGCCGCTGTATTTTGCGGCGAAGCGGCCGGTCGTCGAGCGCGACGGCGCGCTGATCATGCGCGACGACGAGCGCATGAAGCTGAAGCTCGGAGAGAAAGTAGAAGAGAAACTGGTGCGGTTTCGCACGCTCGGTTGTTATCCGCTGACAGGGGCGATCGAGTCGCCGGCGGCGACGCTTGAGGAAATCGTCGCCGAGATGCTGGCGGCACGCACGTCGGAGCGGCAAGGGCGCGTCATCGATCACGACGAAGCCGCGTCGATGGAGAAGAAGAAGCGCGAGGGCTATTTCTGATGCGGTCCGAGGAGCTTCATGCGTTTCTGGCCAAGCAGGAGGGGAAGTCGTTCCTGCGGTTCCTGACTTGCGGGTCGGTCGACGACGGCAAGTCGACCCTGATCGGCCGCCTGCTCTACGACACGAAGCTGATTTTCGAAGACCAGCTGAAGACGCTGGAGAAGGACTCGCGCAGGCACGGAACGACGGGCGACGACATCGATTTTGCGCTGTTGCTCGACGGACTTGATGCGGAGCGGCAGCAAGGGATCACGATCGACGTCGCCTACCGGTTCTTCGCGACGGAGAAGCGTAAGTTCATCGTCGCCGATACGCCCGGTCACGAGCAGTACACGCGCAACATGGCGACGGGCGCTTCGAATTCGGACCTCGCGGTCATTCTGACCGATGCACGCAAGGGCGTTCTGACCCAAACGCGGCGGCACGCGTACATCTGCTCGCTGCTGCGCATTCGCCACGTCGTTTTGGCGGTGAACAAGATCGATCTCGTCGACTTCTCTGAGGAGATTTTCGACGCCATCGACAACGAGTTTCGCGACTTCGCCGAGAAGCTCGGATTTGCGTCACTCGCGACGATTCCGATGTCGGCGCGCTTCGGCGACAACGTGATCGCACCGAGCACGAGGCTTTCTTGGTACAAAGGCCCGACCTTGCTCTCGCATTTGGAGACGATCGACGTCGACACCGATCGCGAAAGCCGGGCGTTCCGCATGCCCGTGCAGTGGGTGAACCGGCCGAATTTGGATTTCCGCGGGTTCGCCGGAACGATCGCGACGGGGCGCCTGCGCGCGGGCGATCCCGTCGTCGTCGCCAATTCGGGGCGAAGTGCCACGGTATCGCGGATTGTGACCATGGACGGCGACCTCAAAGAGGCGTCGGCGGGCGATGCGATCACGCTCACTTTGAGCGAGGAGATCGATATTTCACGCGGTGACATTCTGGCCGCACCGGCGGCACGCCCGGAGGTCGCCGATCAGTTCGCGGCGCATTTGCTGTGGATGGCGGAAGAGGAACTGCTCCCGGGCCGCCAATACCTGATCAAGATCGGCGCGAAGACGGTGCCGGCGTCGATCACCGAACTCAAGCACAAAGTCGACGTCAACAGCCTCGAGCATCTCGCGGCAAAGACGCTGCATCTCAACGAGGTCGGCTTTTGCAATTTTTCGACGGCCGCGCCGATCGCGTTCGATGCGTATGCGGACAACCGCGAGACCGGCGGCTTCATCGTCATCGACCGCTTCACGAACGGGACGGTCGGCGCGGGGATGATCGAGTTCGGGCTGCGCCGCGCGACGAACGTCCATTGGCAGGCGCTCGACGTCAACAAGGAGGCGCGCGCGGGCCTGAAGGGGCAAAAGCCGACCGTGCTTTGGTTCACGGGGTTGTCGGGCTCGGGTAAGTCGACGATCGCCAATATCGTCGAGCAGAAGCTGCTGCTCGCGGGCCGTCACACTTACATGCTGGACGGCGACAACGTACGGCACGGCTTGAACCGCGATCTGGGATTCACGGACGCCGACCGCGTCGAGAACATCCGACGCGTGGCGGAAGCGGCGAAGTTGTTCGTCGATGCCGGTCTGATCGTACTCGTGTCCTTCATCTCGCCTTTCCGCTCGGAGCGGCGCACTGCGCGCGAATTGGTCAAGGGCGACGAGTTCTTGGAAGTGTTCGTCGACACGCCGCTCGAGGTTTGCATGAGCCGCGACCCGAAGGGGCTGTACAAGCGCGCGAAAGCCGGCGAGATCAAA
The DNA here is from genome assembly GCA_041477875.1 of Micropepsaceae bacterium. GTDB lineage: Bacteria > Pseudomonadota > Alphaproteobacteria > Micropepsales > Micropepsaceae > SZUA-430. The sequence continues at coordinate 2,513 of JBGOVA010000187.1, forward strand.
AACTTCACCGGTATCGACTCACCCTATGAGCCGCCGGAGAAGGCGGAGATCCACGTGAAGACGGTCGATTTGAGCCCTGAAGCCGCGGCCGATCTGATCATCGCGCGGTTGCGCGACGCCCGCGTTGTTCAATAGGCGCGGTCAAGCCTTGCGCACGGGCGTGCGCCCGACGCTGTGGTACTCGAAGCCGCCCTCCGACATTTCGCGCAACGGATAGATGTTGCGCAGATCGACCATCAGCGGACGTTTGAGGAGCGATTTCATGCGGTCGAGATCGAGTGCACGGAACTCGTTCCATTCGGTGAGGATCGCGACGCCGTCCGCGCCGGTCATCGCTTCGTAGGCGTTCTGCGTCCACTTCACCTTGGGCAACAGTTTCTCGGCTTCGTGCATGCCTTCGGGATCGAAGGCGCGCACCGTGGCGCCTGCGGCTTGGAGGGCCGGGATGATGTCGAGCGAGGGGCTGTCGCGCATGTCGTCGGTGTTGGGCTTGAAGGTCACGCCCAGGATCGCGACCGTCTTTCCTTTGACGCCGCCGAACGCGTCGATGATCTTGTCGGCCATGCGTTTTTTGCGGTTGGCGTTCACCTCGACGACGGACTCGACGAGGCGGGTCGGCGCCCCGCACTCCGATGCCTGACGAACGAGCGCGAGCGTGTCCTTCGGAAAGCACGAGCCGCCATAGCCGGGCCCTGCGTTCAGGAATTTGGAACCGATACGTCCGTCGAGGCCGATACCGCGCGCGACGTCCTGAACGTCGGCGCCCGACTGTTCGCAAATGTCTGCCATTTCGTTGATGAAGGTGATTTTCAGCGCAAGGAAGGCGTTGCTGGCGTATTTGATGAGTTCGGACGTTTCGCGCGAGGTGAAGACGAACGGCGTCTTGTCGTTGAGGAAGAGTGGTCGATAGAGCGCGCGCATGATGCTTCGGGCGCGGTCGGTTTCGGCGCCGACGACGACGCGGTCCGGTCGTTGGAAGTCTTCGATCGCGGAGCCTTCACGCAGGAACTCCGGGTTCGAGGCGACGTCGAATTCCGCGGTCGGGCGGCGCTCGCGGATGATCGTCTCGACCTTCTTGCTGGTGCCCACGGGCACAGTCGATTTGGTGATGACGACCGTGTAGCCCTGGAGCGCGTCCGCGATCTCCGCGGAGGCTTCGAAGACGTAACTCAAATCCGCGAAGCCGTCGCCGCGGCGGCTCGGCGTGCCGACGGCGATGAACACGGCTTCGGCTTGCGACACCGTGGGCGCAAGGTCGGTGGCGAAGGACAGGCGGCCCGACTTGACGTTGTCGGCGACGAGGTCTTCGAGGCCCGGCTCATAGATTGGAATTTCGCCGCGCTTCAGGCGCGCGATCTTGCCGGCATCCTTGTCGACGCAAACGACGTCGTGGCCGAAATTCGAAAAGCAGGCGCCGGAGACGAGTCCCACATAGCCGGTGCCGATCATCGCGACGCGCATTCGTTCCCCACCAGTCCTGCGTTCAGAGCAGAAGTTCTTTGAGAATGGCCTTCAGCGGGCCGGCCGTGTCCGGGCGGCTCAAGCCAACGGCGATGTTCGCTTGCAGGAATCCGACTTTGTCGCCGCAGTCGTAGCGCTGACCTTTAAAACGAAAGCCATGGAAGGGCATGTGTCCGATCAGGCGCGCGAGGGCGTCGGTCAGTTGGATTTCGTTGCCCGCGCCTTTCTCGTGGCGATCGAGTTCGGCGAAAACTTGCGGCTGCACGATGTAGCGGCCGATCACCGCGAGCTGCGACGGCGCCTTCGCCGGCGCAGGCTTCTCGACGATGCCGCGTATGGCTATCAGATCGCCTGTTTGCCCGTCGGGATCGATAATGCCATAGCGGCTGGTCTCTTCGCGCGGCACCTCGCGCACGGCGATGACGCAGCCGCCATGCTTGTTGTAGGCCGTCATCATGCGGGCGAGACAGCCGGGCTGGTCGACCAGCAACTCATCGGGCAGCAGGATGGCGAAGGGCTCGTCGCCCACGAAGTGGCGCGCGCACCAAATCGCATGGCCCAGGCCCAACGGGTTTTGCTGGCGCGTGAAGCTCACCGAGCCGCTGGGCGGCAGCGCTTCGAGAAGGCTGTTCAGCTCGGATGTCTTTTCGCGCGACGAGAGAAGGGCTTCGAGTTCGTAGGCGTGGTCGAAATGATCTTCGATGATGTGCTTGCCGCGGCCGGTGACGAAGATGAACTGTTCGATGCCCGCAGCCTTCGCTTCTTCGACGGCGTATTGGATGACCGGCTTGTCGACGACCGGAAGCATCTCCTTGGGCACTGCTTTCGTTGCCGGAAGAAAACGCGTGCCCATGCCCGCGACGGGGAAGACGGCTTTTCGAACCGGTCTGATCGATTTGGCAGTGCTCATTCAGAGAACCTAAACATCCCGTGAACGTCCGCAACTTCGGATACTAGATTTTGTGTTACACCAGTTGCACCTGCTGCGGTGCAATACCATTGGCAGTATGGACTGTGCCCGAATCACTATATCCTGAACTTTATGGTCCGGTGCGCGCTAGTCCTTGTGGGCATGTTGCTGTGCTGCGTTCCTGCTCTGGCTGGGGGTGTTGCCGATGCCGACGCGGGTATCGCGCGGCTCAGCGCGGGGGACGCACCGGCGGCCGTCGAGTTGTTCACGCGCGCCATCCAAAGCAAAGAACTCAGCCCCGAAAGTCTCGCGCTCACATATCACCATCGCGGTATGGCGTTCCACAAGGAAGGTCAGGCGGGCCGCGCAATCCTCGACTACACGACCGCACTCTGGAACGAAGATCTGCCGAAGGAGTTCCGGCCGCGCACGCTGAACAACCGAGGGTTGGCCTTCGAGGCGATCAACGACTTCGAGTCTGCGATGCGCGACTACAACCTCGCCATACGTTTGAACCCGAACTACGCCGAGGCCTATTCCAACCGGGGAAGCTTGCATCGCCGGTTCAATCGCCATGACGAGGCGATCGCCGACTATGATATGGCGCTGCGCAACGGGCACCCTTATCCGAAGTTCGTCTTTGCCTGGCAGGGCATGTCGCTCGAGGCGCAAGGCAAGCGGCGCGAGGCCATGGATGCCTATCGCCGCGCCCTGACCATCGATCCCAACTTCGAACTCGCGAAGACGCATTTGTCGAAGCTCGAGGAGACGCAGGCGCTCAACACGGTGTTGGGGCGCAGCAAGCCTACGCGCGGGCCCGCGACTCCAGTGGTCCTGACTGCCCAGCCGGGCTCTCGATCCAACGCCATCGCGACGGAAGGCGAAGCGATCGGGACGCCATGGACGCCGCCCGCACCCAAGACTCCGTCGATCGTGCAAGCGCCGCCGCCCGAACCCGAGAACGGCTTTTCGCTGCGGCCTGCGTTCGACGATCAATCCAAGACTGTGCCGGCGGCGGAAGTCGTTCGGCCGGAAAAGATCGCGTCGCTGCCCGCGCCGACCGAAGTGTCGCCGTCGGTCGCGAGCAATCCCCCGACGCCACGCGGCATGGTCCCAAACGACACGGCCAACGGCGAAGGCGGAAGCGACGAGGAGTACGGTCTCCAAGTCGGCTCGTTCAAGACACAGGCCTTGGCCGAGCAGGGTTGGCATTCGCTTCTCGGTGTCGCTGGCGATCAACTCAACGGGTTGAGCCACGCCATCGAGCCCGCGCAGATCGCGGACAAGGGCACGGTCTATCGCCTGTTCGCGGAAGCGCTCCCGGACCGTGATGCCGCCATGGGGCTCTGCCGGACGCTACGGGACAAAGGCGCGGTCTGCATCGTGGTGCGGCGCTAGACGCGCCGGCGTTGAGCCTCCCTCCCAAATCTGTTAGGCGAAACTGAAACGCGGCGAGGCGCGACTGCGCACGCCCAACAAATTCGCCTTTTGAAACTCAGAAATCGGGATGGAACATCATGACCCAGGGTGTCGGTATCACTGCTTTTGGTGCCTATCTGCCGCGACTGCGCCTGCAGCGAAAAGCAATGGCGACGGCAAACGCCTGGTTCAACCCGTCGATCATGGGCCAAGGCAAGGGCGAGCGCACCATGGCGAACTGGGACGAGGATGCCGTCACCATGGCGGTGGAGGCGGCGCGCGACGCGTTGCCGGGTGCGCCCGATCCGATCGCCGCGCGCCGTCACGTCGATGCACTCCTATTTGCTTCGACGACGATGCCGTTCGCGGATCGCCAGAACGCCGGCATCATCGCGGGGGCGTTGAGCTTGCCCGAAGACATCCACACGACCGATGTGACGGGATCGCAGCGCGCGGGCTTGTCGGCGCTGATCGCGGGGCTTGAGAAGGCGAAGGCGGGTTCGGCGAAAAAAGTGCTGGTCGTGTCGGGCGATCGGCGAAAAGCGCGCGCAGGCGCGACGCAGGAATTCCAGATGGGCGACGGTGCCGCGGCCTTCGTGCTCGGCGCCGACAACGTCGCGGCGAAATTCCTCGGCAGCCATTCGATCTCCGTCGACTTCGTGGACCATTTTCGCGGCGAGGGTGAAGAGTTCGACTATGGCTGGGAAGAGCGCTGGATCCGCGACGAAGGCTTCACCAAGATCGTGCCGCGCGCGGTGAAGGGGCTGCTCGAGAAGACGGGCGTGGCGGCATCGGCGATCGATCATTTCATCCTGCCGTGTCTGTTCGCCAAGCTCGACCACCAGATCGCCGCGAAATGCGGCATCGACGCGGCGAAGGTCCGCGATAACCTCGCCGCCAACGTGGGCGAATGCGGAACGGCGCACGCGCTGCTCATGCTTGCGGACGCGCTGGAAGGGGCGAAGCCGGGACAGAAGATCCTCGTCGCGGCGTTCGGCCAGGGCTGCGACGCAGCGCTCTTCGAGGTGACGGACGCGATCGACAAGGCGCGGCCGAGGCGCGGGGTCAAAGGCTCGCTCGCCCGGCGCAAGGAAGAAACGAACTATATGAAGTGGCTCGCGTTCAACGGGCTGATCGAAATGGAAAAGGGCATGCGCGCGGAGAAGGACAACAAAACCGCGCTGACCGTGACCTACCGCAAGCGCGACATGCTGTTCGGGCTCGTGGGCGGCAAGTGCGAGAAGTGCGGCACGGCGCAATTCCCGCGCACGCGCATTTGCGTCAACCCGAACTGCCGCGCGGTCGACGAGCAGAAGCCGTTCTCGTTCGCCGAACTCAAAGGCAAGATATTGTCGTGGTCGGCCGACTATCTGACCTATTCGCAAGACCCGCCGGCGCACTACGGCATGGTGACGTTCGAGGAGGGCGGACGGTTCCTCTCCGACATCACCGATGTCGACATCGGCACCATCGATACGGGCACGCAGGTGCGGATGGTCTTCCGGATCAAGGACTTCGACGAACGCCGCGGTTTCCGGCGTTATTTCTGGAAGGCCGCGCCGGTGCAGTAGCGGCAACCGGCCGCTTTTGACACCGCACGGCGACCGTCGCAACATGACAGCATTCAGACATTAGGAGACTTGCATCATGGCTACCGGCATCAAGGACAAAGTCGCCATTCTCGGCATGGGCTGCTCGAAGTTCGGCGAGCGTTGGGACATGGGCGCGGAAGAACTGATGGTCGAGGCCTATCTCGAAGCGCTGCAGGATGCCGGCGTCGAGACGAGCCAGATACAGGCCGGATGGTTCTCCACCCATATCGACGAACAGGGCGTGGGCAAGGGCGGCACGCCGCTGTCGGTTGCGCTGCGGTTGCCGAACGTTGCGGTGACGCGGGTCGAGAATTTCTGCGCCGGCGGTTCGGAAGCCTTTCGCGGCGCCGTCTATGCGGTGGCGTCGGGCGCGTACGACATCGCGTTGGCCCTTGGCGTCGAGAAGTTGAAGGATACGGGCTATGGCGGTTTGCCGACGGGTCAGCCGGGCACGCTGTTGCCGCAATGGGGCGCGAACGGATCGGCGCCGGGAAATTTTGCGCAGCTCGCGTCCGCCTATCGTGCGAAGCACGGCGTGTCGAAGCAAGACCTGAAACGCGCGATCGCGCATGTCTCGGTCAAGAGCCACGCGAACGGCGCGAAGAATCCGAAGGCGCATTTGCAGAAGCCGATCACGGAAGAGATGGCGTTGAACGCGCCGATGATCGCCGAACCGCTGGGGTTGTTCGATTGCTGCGGCGTGTCGGACGGCGCGGCCGCCGCCATCGTCACGACGCCTGAAATCGCGCGCTCCATGG
>JBGOVA010000097.1:0-16543 GCA_041477875.1 Micropepsaceae bacterium
AGGAACTCGAACCCACGCCCGTCGTCTCGGCTTTCGAATTGGGCGAGCGCGGCCTCTGGGAAGTGGAAGCGTTCTTCGCCGCCGCTCCCGATGAGCAAGATTTGGCTCAGCGCTTCGGCGTCGCGATGCGCGTCATTCCGGTCGAAGACGAAAACTGGATCGCCCGTGCACTCGAGGGCTTGCCGCCGGTCCGCACGCAGCACTTCTTCATCCATGGCGAGCACACGGCAAGCGATGTCCCCGCCAACGCCATCGGCCTCAAAATCGAAGCGTCATACGCTTTCGGAACCGGCCATCACGGCACGACGCGCGGCTGCCTCTTGGCCTACGAACGGCTCGCGAAGCGCCGCACCTTCCGCAACGCGCTCGACCTCGGTTGCGGCACCGGCGTCCTCGGCATGGCCTTCGCGCGCCTGACGCATCGCCCCGTCGTCGCGACCGACATCGACCCGCTCGCCGCCCGCAAGACGCGCGAGAACGCACGTCTGAACCGCGCTGCGCCCGACATGCGCATCGCTGGCGGCGACGGCTTTCGCGCCGCGCACATCGCGCAGGGCGCGCCCTATGATCTGATCTTCGCCAACATCCTGGCCGGCCCGCTGATGAAGCTGATGCCCGGCATCCGCCGCCACCTTGCGCCCGGCGGCCACGCCATTCTCTCCGGCCTCCTCGACGAACAAGCGAACGCCATACTCGCCATGGCCCGCGCACGCGGCCTGCGCCTCATCCGTCGCGCGGCCCTCGAAGGTTGGGTGACGCTCACGCTTGAGCGGCCTCCTACGCCGCACGCACGCTAAGCCGGCTTGGCCGAGACTTGCTTCGCTTCGGTTTCAGGACGATCTCGACATCCTGATCGAGCGCCGTCAGGAACCGCAACAAGCGCGACACCGACACCTCCCGGAAGTGCCCGCGCAAAATCTTTGACAAATCGGGCTGGGCGACACCCAAGAGCTCACCGGCTGCGCTTTGGGTCAGTTTTCTCGCGCGCAAAAGGCCATCGATCCGAACGACGAGTTCGGCCTTCAGCATGTGCTCGTCCGCGCCTGGCAGTCCGCCATCCGCAAACACGTTCCCCGAACTCGGCTCCACCTTCGTCCGTCTCTTCGTCATGGCTTCCTCACCCGCTCGATGTGATGCGCCTTAGCAACCTTCAAACGCTTGTGCACCAATTCAATCTCTTGCTTCGGCGTCGCAGCGCCAGCCTTCGACTTCTTCTTGAACGCATGAAGGACATAGATCGCATTCTCGAACCTCACGGTGTACGCCGTGCGAAACGCATCGCCGTCAAACGAGCTCACGACCTCAGCCACACTGGCATCACCAAAGCCCTTCAAGGGCTTGGCGTCCGCATGCGCCCTCCCCAACTGCGCTAGATAAAGTACATACCCAACGTCGTCCTGAAGGTCGGGCGGAAAGGTAGCGTAGTCCTTCCGCGCAGAGCCCACCCAAAACAAGGACTTGAGCAGTTGATTTGGGCCTGCTGTTGCCATTATGGGAATATACCCATAACGTCGGCCAAATGACAATCCCCCTCGCCCGACTCCAAGGCCTAGCGGCGGCCGCGGGTTACAACGCTCACTCCCGAGCGGACGTGACCGCGCCACGAGAACTGCCGTCGCCCTCGGGATATTCAAGCGACAACCGCGAGAGCGACGCGAAATCACGCCCGTAGCGCGCTGAGATGTCGGCAAACGCGCGTTCCAGCGCCGACACAGGCTTGTCGCGCGCAACGTCCGCCAGCATCACATCGACGACCGCTTTGCCGCGCACGCCATCGGGAACAAGACGGATGCCCTGCGCCGTCACGACCGTCTCGGCGTCGTCGGACAATGCAAGCACGTGCGCCAGATTCGAGTTCGCGTAGGCATCGGCCGCAAACGCAAGCGCAACTTCGTCGACGCCGGAAGAAACCGGAATGCCGACGACCTCGTGTCGCCGCAACCCGGTCAGAACCTGCAGCATCGCCCAGATGTCGCCGCGCGTTACGTGATAGGCCCCGCTCGCATGCGCGACGCCCCACCCCGGCGCGCCAAGCTCGTGCGCCAGCGCGTCCGCGCGCTCCCGCCCGGCAATGGCTTCGACAATCGCCAGCGAAACAGGCAGCGACGCGCTGACGCCGGTCGTCGTCACGACGCCGCGGTCCGCGACATAGCGCCGGTCGGGGACATAGCGCATCGTCGGATGCTCGGCGCGCAGGCCGTCGATGTTGGACCAGATCGTCGTTCCCTGGCGCCCGTCGAGCAGCCCCGCATTCGCCAAGACCCACGCGCCCGCGCAGATGCCGACGATGGTTGCGCCGTTGGCCGATTGCGCCTTGATCCACGCGATCAACGCCGGATTGTCCGAGTTGTGCAACGCCGGCACGATCACGTAGTCGGCGCCGTCGGGATGCTGCCGGTCGAATTCCGCGATCGTCGCTTCGGGTACGATGGTCAGCGCCGGCATCAGCATCAGCGGGCCGGGCTTGGTCCCCAGCGAGACGACGTCGGCAACACCTGAGCGTTTCAGCACGCTGTAGGGAATAAGATAGTCGGTGGTTTCCGACCCTTCGTTGGCGCCGACAACGGCGACAAGCGGATGCGAACGCTTGGGCGGCTTCAAGGCGGCCAGCGTCTGCGCGACCTCACTGGTGCTAACGGCCGGCAGTGAGGCGGCCGCGGAACGCTGGCCCGGGAATATCGCAAAGACCGCAACAACCGCGATCGCCACGACGGCGACGGCCAACACGACCGCGAAGCGGAGGAACTGGAAGCCCAGCGTTGCGGCTCTCATAGCACACTCGCCTTCTGCCGCGCGACGACATCCGCGATCACCTTCTCGCGCTGCGCCAGCGACGCTTCCAGCAACTTCCGGGCCTTCGCGGCCAGTTCGGGACCGGCGCGTTCCGGCGAACCGCAATCGAACGGCGGCTGCGGGTTGTATTCGAGGTAGAGTTGAATGAGCTTCGCCGTCTCTTCGCCCCAGATTTCGGCGACCACGGTCAACGCGAAGTCGATGCCGGCGGTGACGCCGCCGCCGGAGATGCGATTGCGATCCTTCACGACGCGCGCGTTCACGGGGATCGCGCCGAACGTTGGCAAATAGTCGCGGTACATCCAATGGCACGCCGACTTGTAGCCTTTGATCAGGCCGGCGGCGCCGAGAACCAGCGATCCCGTGCACACCGATGTGACGTACTTCGCGTGCTCCGCTTGCTTGCGCAAGAAGCCCAACGTTTCTTCATCGCTCATCAGCGCCGTCTGCCCGGCGCCGCCCGGCACGCAGATGAGATCGAGCTGCGGACAATCCTTGAACGTCACCGTCGGCATCAGCGACAGCCCGGCATCCGAGGGAACGGGTTCGATCGCCTTCCACACGTAGTGCATCTTCGCGCCCGGTGCGCGCGAAAAAACCTGCGCGGGGCCGGTGAGATCGAGTTGCGTCAGATCGGGATAGAGCAGCAGACCGATATGAAACGGAGCGGACATTGGGGCTTCTCCTTTGCGGATAAGCCTATTGCTATCACGGTCGCCGCATGGCACAAATGACAAGTAATCGACGATTTGTGCCAAATGACAAAACCACTCCTCATCGCCATTCCGATCTATCCGCGCCTGCAATCGCTCGACGCAGTCGGTCCCGGCCAAGTTTTCGGCAGCGCCAATCAAATGATGGGCGGCGAAGCGTATCGTGTGAAATTCGTCGCGGTGAAGCCCGGCGCAATCGAAACGTCCGCCGGCTTTGCGCTGTCCGCCGACTCGCTGCGCGGCGTATCGCCGAAATCAATCGACACGCTGATCGTGCCCGGCGGCGATGATCTCGGTGTCCGCAACGCGCTCGCCGATAAAGCTCTGATCTCTTGGATCACGACTGCGGCAAAAGAAGCGCGCCGCGCCTGCTCGGTTTGCTCGGGCGCGTTTCTGCTCGCCGCGACCGGCACGCTCAACGGCAAGCGCGTCGCCACGCATTGGAGCGCAACCAGCAACTTGCAACGCGCCTTTCCGGAGCTCAGCGTCGACGGCGAAGCGATATACATCAACGAAGGTAAATGGTGGACGTCGGCCGGCGTCACCACCGGCATCGACATGGCTCTCGCGCTCGTCGAACAGGACCTCGGCCGCGATATCGCGACCGCCGTCGCGCGCCAACTCGTCGTCTATATGCGCCGCCCCGGCCACCAAACACAGTTCAGCGCCGCGCTCAACGCGCAATCCGCCCAAGACGACCGCCTCGCAAGCCTCGCCGCGTGGGTCGAAACCAATCTGCAAAAGCGCCTCAATGTCGAGGCCTTGGCCGAGCGCGCCGCAATGAGCCCGCGCTCGTTCCATCGCCATGTGCGCAGCGAGCTCGGCGTTTCGCCCGCAAAGTTTGTCGAAGCCGTCCGCCTCGATGCCGCCCGCCGCCTACTCGACGAGCGAACCCTGGATCTCGCGCAAGTCGCCGATCGCGCGGGATTCTCGGGCCCCGACCATCTGATCCGCGCTTTTGGGCGCAGGTTCGGCGTCACCCCCGCGGCATACCGCCAGATGCACGGGGCCCAAACGCCCTCTTGAGGCTCCCCCTTGAGACGCAACGGCCGGGCACATAGGTTGCCCTCATGCTGCACCAAACCGCGTTCCAATCATTCGCCGAGACCACCACGCCGACCCAAGGCCCGCCGCGCCTCGCCGATCTTCGCGCCGAGCTGAAGCGCCGCGGCCTCGATGGTTTCATCGTCCCCCGCGCCGACGAGCATCAGGGCGAATACGTCCCCCCGCGCGCCGAACGGCTAGCCTGGCTGACGGCCTTCACGGGCTCTGCCGGCGTCGCCGTCGTGCTGCAGGACAAAGCCGCGATCTTCATCGACGGCCGCTACACGGTGCAGGCCGGCGAGCAGGTCGACGCCAATGCGTTCCTGCACCTCTCCCTCGTCGATCAGCCGCCGCCCGATTGGATCGCGGCCGAACTGCCCAAGGGCGGCAAGTTCGGCTACGACCCGTGGCTTCACACGATGGCGAATGTCGAAGCGTTGCAGATCGCCGTGACGAAGGCCGGCGGCACGCTTGTTCCGTGCGCGGACAATCCGCTCGACGCAATCTGGGACGACCAACCCGCAGCCCCGATCGGCGCGGTCTCCACGCAACCGCTCGACTATGCCGGCGAAGGCTCGGAGGCAAAGCGCGAGCGCATCGCCAAGACGCTCAAGGACGGCAAGGTCGACGCCACGGTTCTGACGCTTCCCGAATCGATCGCCTGGCTCTTGAACATCCGCGGCAGCGACGTGCCGCACACGCCCTTCCCGCTGTCGTTCGCGGTGCTGCAGAGCGACGGCCATGTCGACCTCTTCATCGATCGCCGCAAGTTCACGCCCGGCATCGAAGCCTGGCTCGGCAACCACGTGACGGTGCGCACGCCCGACGAGCTTGGACCGCACCTGAAAGCGCAAGCCAAGAAGAAGATTCAAATCGATCCGTCGACCTCCTCCGCCTGGCTGTTCGACCAACTCAAGCAAGGCGGCGCGGAAATCGTCCGCGCCGCCGACCCCGTTCTTCTGCCGAAGGCCTGCAAGAACGCGACCGAGCTCCGAGGCGTGCGCCGCGCGCACGAACGCGACGGCGCCGCACTCTCGCGCTTCCTCGCTTGGATCGCCAAAGAAGGTCCGACCGGCAAGGTCGATGAGATCGAAGCCTGCCGCGTGCTCGAATCCTACCGCGCGGAAACGGGCGCGTTGAAAGACCTGAGCTTCGGCTCGATCTCGGGCGCCGGACCGAACGCCGCCTTACCTCACTACCGCGTCACCAAGAAATCAAACCGCAAGATCAAGTCGGACGAAATCTATCTCATCGACTCCGGCGGCCAATACCTCGACGGCACGACGGACGTGACGCGCACCATCGCGATCGGCACGCCGACGGCCGAAATGAAGGACCGCTTCACCCGCGTGCTGAAGGGCCACATCGCCCTCGCCCGCGCGCGCTTTCCCGAAGGCACGACCGGCGTGCAATTGGATACGCTCGCGCGCCTGTCGCTGTGGGAAGCTGGCCTCGACTACGATCACGGCACCGGCCACGGCGTCGGTGCGTACCTGAGCGTCCACGAAGGCCCGCACAACATTTCGAAGCGCCAGATCAACGTGCCCTTGCGCCCCGGCATGATCGTCTCGAACGAGCCTGGCTATTACAAAGTCGGCCACTACGGCATCCGCATCGAGAACCTGATCGCCGTGAACGAGTTCCAAGACGTCGGCGGCGACCGCAAGATGATGAGCTTCGAGACGCTGACCTTCGCGCCGATCGACCTCAATCTGGTCGAGCCGAAACTGCTCACCGACGGCGAGCGGCAATGGCTCAACGACTATCACGCCCAAGTGCGCAAGCTGCACGACGGCAAGGTCGACGCCGAGACCGCGCGCTGGATCGACGAAGCGACAAAGCCGATCTGACGAAGGTTCGAGAGTGTGGGATGCTTGAGATTCTTCTGATCCCACTGCAGGCCCTGTTCGTGGCGTTCGCCGCCGCGGGTGCCACCGCCATCGTGCTTGGCACTTGGCCAACGCCTGAAGGCACTCTGGGCGTATTCCTGCTCTATTGCGTGGTGTGCGCCTTCTTCAGGTTCATTCTGTCTCTTCCACCCGATGCGGCCTTGTTCGGCCGATTGGAGTACCACGCCTTTATCGCGGTCTTCTTGCTAGCGGTTGCATGGACGCAAAGTGAGTTCTTGAGACCGCAAGGTTATCCGAGAATGACCTTCAATCAGGTCTCGACGATCTTTTTTTTCGTTGGGATCGCGCTGTATGCGTCTGACTATGTGGTGACCGGAAAGGGCCGGTCGCAATCCGACGCCTCGGTGGAGCGCGTGCAATGAACCCCGCCCCGCTCTCCCGCCTCGACCACGTCGTCATCGCGGTCAAGAATCTCGACACCGCGGCCGCAACCTATCGCAAGCTCGGCTTCACCTTGACGCCGCGCGGCCTGCACGAAGGCAAGGGCACCGGCAACCACTGCATCATGTTCGGCAAGACCTATATCGAACTCTTGGGCGTGGTCGACGCTTCGGGCGCCGAAGGCCGCCTCGCCCAGCGTGTGACGGCACGCGGCGAAGGCGGCATCGCCATCGCCTACGGCGCCGACGACGCGGACAAGACCTGCACAGCCTTGCGTACCGCAGGCATCGCCGCCGAAGACCCGGTCGACCTCGCGCGCCCGCTCGACCTCGACGGCAAGCGCGAAATGGTCCGCTTCCGCAACGTGATGATGCCGGGCCTCGAGCTGCCAGAAACAATGCAATTCGTCTGCACGCACCTGACGCCGGGACTCACGCGCGCCCGCCACGAGTGGCAACTGCATCCGTCGGGCGCGACCGGCGTTGGTGTGGTCGTCGTCGCGCACCGAAGGCCGCACGACGCCCTAGCGGAATTCGAAGCGCTTTTCGGCGCCGATCGCGAAGCGCTTCGGCTCGGTGTGCCCGGCCAAGCGTACGCCACGCTCGACAACGCCACGATCGCCGTTCATTCGCGCGATCACATCGCAACGACCTTCGGCCAAGACGCCCTCAAAGGCGCGCCGGAATTCGGCATCGTCGGCCTGCGCATTCGGGTGAACGAGGTGGACGCCGCCGCCGCCATGCTCGACATGGGCCGCGTACCGCACCGCGAAACCAAACACGGCGTCCTCGTCCCGGCCTCAGCCGCCCACGGTGTATTCATCGAGTTCGCTGAGGATTGAGCCCACGCCAACAATTCGTCATGGCCGGGCTTGACGAACTCTCAAGCGTCCCCGATCAGCTTCAGCCATTCCTCTTCGCTGATCACCTTGACGTCGAGCTTCTGCGCGTCCTTGAGCTTCGACCCCGCGCCCGGCCCCGCCACCACCAGATCCGTCTTCGCCGACACCGAGCCCGCGACCTTGGCGCCCAGCGACTCCGCGCGCGCCTTCGCTTCGTTGCGGCCCATCTTCTCGAGCGTGCCGGTGAACACGATCGTCTTGCCCGAGACGGCGGTATCCGATTTCGGTTTCTCGGCCTCTTCGACATCGACGAGGTCCAACAAGCGCGCGACCTCGTCGCGATTGTGATCTTCGCCGAAGAACTCCGCGATCGCCCTCGCCACCGTCTCGCCGATGCCTTCGATCGCGTCGAGTTCGGCGTACGCCTTCGAATCTTCGTCCGCCGCGGACGTCATCGCTTTCACGAACGCCTTCGCCGAGCCGTAGTTCTGCGCCAGCACACGCGCCGTCGACTCGCCCACGTGGCGGATGCCGAGCGCATAGATGAAGCGATGCAGCGCGATTTCGCGGCGCGCCTCGACCGCCGCAAACAGCTTTGCCGCCGACTGCGGCCCCCACCCCTCGCGCGCCGCGATCGCCTTGGCCCCCGACCCGTAGCGCTTCTCCAAAAGGAAGATGTCCGACGGATGCGCGATGAGTTTGTCGGCCAAGAACGCGTCGACGTGCTTGGAGCCGAATCCTTCGATATCGAACGCGTTGCGCGACACGAAGTGCTTCAGCCGTTCGGCCGCCTGCGCCGCGCAGATGAGCCCGCCGGTGCAGCGCCGCGCCGCCGACTCCTCGCCAGTCGCCTCGTCGACCTCGCGCACGGCATGACTGCCGCACACCGGGCATTTGTCGGGGAACTTGTAGGCCTTGGCAGCCCTCGGCCGCTTTTCGAGGATCACACGCACGATCTGCGGGATCACGTCGCCGGCGCGCTGCACGACGACGGTGTCCCCGATGCGCACGTCCTTGCGCTGAATCTCGTCTTCGTTGTGGAGCGTGGCGTTCGACACGACGACGCCGCCCACCGTGATCGGTTTGAGTTTCGCCACCGGCGTCAACGTGCCCGTGCGCCCGACTTGAATGTCGATGTCGAGCAACTGCGTCTCCGCCTGCTCCGCCGGAAACTTGTGCGCCGTCGCCCAGCGCGGCGCGCGGCTGACGAACCCCAGCCGTTGCTGCCAATCGAGTCGATCGACCTTGTAGACGACGCCGTCGATGTCATAACCCAGCGACGCGCGCTTGCCCGCGATCTTCTCGTAGTATTTGAGCATCGCCTCGACGCTCGTGCAGCGCGTCATCAGCGGATTCGTCGGAAAGCCCCAATCGCGAAACGTCTCGATCACGTCGATCTGCGTTTTGCCCGGCACCTTCGACGCTTGACCCCACGCATAGTCGAAGAATCTCAGCGGCCGGCGCCGCGTGATCTCGGGATCGAGTTGCCGCAACGATCCCGCCGCCGCGTTGCGCGGGTTGGCGAAGATTTTTTCGTCCCGCGCCTCCTGATCCTTGTTGAGCTTCGCGAAATCGGCATGGCTCAAGAAAACCTCGCCGCGCACCTCGATCACGTCGGGCGCGTTGCGACCTTCGATCGCGGACGGAATATCCTTGAGCGTGCGCAAGTTCTGCGTGACGTCTTCGCCGACTTCCCCGTCGCCGCGCGTCGCGCCCCGCACGAACTTGCCCTTCTCGTAGCGCAGGCTCGTCGACAGTCCGTCGATCTTGGGCTCCGCCGTGAACGCCAATTCGTCGTCCCCTTTGAGCCCCAAGAACCGCCGCACGCGATCGACGAAATCCGTGACATCTTCGTCGTCGAACGCGTTATCGAGCGAGAGCATCGGCACGCCGTGGCGAACTTTCGCGAACCTCTCGACCGGCGCGAAACCGACGCGCCGCGACGGGCTGTCGGCACGCAGCAACTGCGGGAACTTCGCCTCGATCGCCGCATTGCGCTTTTTCAGCGCGTCGTAGTCTGCGTCCGAAACGGTCGGCGCGTCGTCGGCGAAATAGCGCTTGTCGTGCCCGGCGATCTCGCGCGCGAGACGTTCAAGCTCCTGCGCCGCCTCCTTTTCCGAAAGCTTCGCGGCAGGGATGGACTTCGCACTCACGTCGCGCGCCGCCGTTTCGGTAAGGGTTCGATGCCGCCGCCGATCAGCCGGTCGGCCGCCGCGCGCGCTTCATCGGTGACCTTGGCGCCCGCGAGCATGCGTGCGATCTCCTCGCGCCGGCCGGGCGCGTCGAGCAGTTCGACGCGCGTCGTCATCGCGCCCGCCGCCATCCCCTTCGACACGCGCAAGTGATGCATGCCGCGCGCCGCGACCTGCGGCGAGTGCGTCACCACCAGAACCTGTTCACCGCGCGCAAGCCGCGCCAGGCGCTCACCCACGGCATCGGCCACCGCTCCGCCGACGCCGCGATCGACCTCGTCGAAAATGAGCGTGGACGCCGATCCTTCATCCGCCAAGGCCACCTTCAGCGCCAGAATGAACCGCGCCAACTCGCCGCCCGAGGCGATCCGCGTCAGCGCGCCGAACGGCGCGCCGGGGTTGGTCGCGACCATGAACTCGACGCGATCCTGGCCATGCGGCCCCGCCGTCTCGCTCGCTACTTTGTCGATCTGCGTGCGGAATAGCGCGTTCGCCAGCTTGAGCGGCGCAAGCTCCTTGGCAACCCGCGCGTCGAGCGCAGCAGCCGCCTTCGTCCGCGCAGCAGTCAGCGCCTGCGCCGCCGCCTGGTAAGCCGCGCGCGCTTCGCCTTTCAGACGCTCAAGCTCGACCGCGCGCGAGCGTGCATTCGACAGCGAGGCAAGCCGCGCCTCCGTGTCGGCGCGTTTGGCGGCAAGCCCGTCGCAATTGCCGCCGTACTTCCGCGCCGCCGCGCGCAGCGCGAACAACCGCGTCTCCGCGCGCTCCAGGACCGACGCATCGAACGCCAACCCTTTCGACGCGACGTCGACCGCGCGCCGCGCTTCGCTGGCTTCGATCACCGCGCGATCGAGTGCGGCAATCGCCGCATCGAGCCGCCCTTGCGCCGCGGCCTGCGCCCGACTCAGCCGGCGCAGCGCGAGATTGAGCCGCGCCTCGACGCCGCCCCGCCCCATCAACGCCTCGACCGCCTCGCTCAAATCGGCGGCGATCTTTTCCGACGCCATCATCACCGCGCGCGCGTTCGCCAGTTCCGTCTCTTCGCCCGCGCGCGGATCGAGCATGCGCAACTCTTCCGCGACATGGCTCAGATACTCGAAATCCTGCACCGCACGCGATTGCGCGTCGGCCTCGGCGCGCACGGCTTCTTCCGCCGCCGACAACGCACGCCACGCCGCTTCGACGTCGGCGACCTCATCGTTGAGCCGCCCGAACGCGTCGAGCAGATTGCGATGACCCGCCGCATCAAGCAGCCCGCGATCGTCGTGCTGACCGTGGATCTCAAGCAGCATCGCGCCCGCCTCGCGCATGAGCCCGATCGACACCGGCTGATCGTTGACGAAGGCGCGGCTGCGCCCGTCGCTGGAGATCGCGCGGCGGAAGATCAAGGCGCCCTCGCCCTCGAGCCCATTGCCGCTCAAGGCGGCGCGCGCCGGATGATCCGTGGGCGGATCGAAGACGGCGGTGACGGTGGCTTGTCCTCCGCCCGCACGGATGAAGCCGCGCTCGGCCCGCCCGCCGATCGCCAAGCCCAACGCATCGAGCAGAATGGATTTGCCCGCCCCGGTTTCGCCGGTGAGCACGCAGAGCCCCTGGCCGAATTCCAAATCCAACCGCTCGATCAGCACGAAGTCGCGGATCGACAGCGAAGTCAGCATCTTCGGATGCGGCCTCTCAAGCCCGCCCTCAGAACCAATCGAACCAGCCGCCGCCCTCGTCGGACGCCTTCTTAGGCTCTGCGGTCTTGTCCTCGGCGGGTTTGTCGGCGGTCTCCGCCGGCGGCGGCACGATGACCGACTTCTCGCTGGATGCCGCAGCCGGCGTAGGCGCAGGTGCGGCCGTTGGCGTCGCCATCGTGGCCTGCACTTGGGCCACCGACTTGCCTGTCGGTTTGGTGCCGTACTCGGCCATCATACTGTAGGTGTCCTCGTACCAGTCGCTGCCCGGGTAGTTGTTGCCGAGCACGGCGGCCGCTGTCTGCGCTTCTTTGATCACGCCGAGTTGCAGATAGGCTTCCACCAAACGGTGCAGCGCCTCCGGCACATGGCTCGTGGTCTGGTACTTCTCGATCACCGTGCGGAAGCGGCTGATCGCTGCCACCTGCTCGCCGCGCTTGAGGTAATAGCGCCCGATCGACATCTCCTTGCCGGCCAAGTGGTCGCGCGTCAGGTCGAGCTTCAACCGCGCATCGCGCGCATAGTCGGTCTGCGGGAAGCGGCGGATGAGATCGCTGAGCGCGGCCATCGCCTGCTCCGTGCGCCGCTGGTCGCGGCCGACGTCGACGATCTGTTCGTAGAGCGACACCGCCTTCAGGTAATAGGCGTAGGGCGCGTCCTTGTTGCCGGGATGCAAAGTGATGAACCGGTCGGCGGCCTGGATCGAGTCGGTGTACTTGTTCGCCTGGTAGTAGCAGAACGCCGACATCAGGATCGCGCGCCTGGCCCACACGGAATACGGGTGCTGCCGCTCCACTTCGTCGAAGCCCTGGGCGCACGGCACCCAATTCCCCTTGTCGAGTTGGGTCAGCGCGTCCGAATAGAGCTGCTCGACCGGGACTTCTTGGGCCTCCGCCCGCGGACGGGGGCCCTCGTCGTCGCCAGCGCACGCGGCAAGTGGGAACGCGACGGTCAAAACGGCGGTAAGACGAAGCAATTGCAGGCGAAGGGCTGCATACGACATGGGAACCGATAACGTTGAGGGGCCAACCGCCCCGAAGGACGGCCACTCCCAGGCCGCCGAACGGGTTTTCCGGCACTTCTTTACCGTAAGCCAAGCCCCGCCGCTAGCTGTGCGGGGATGACAATACGGACAGCCAACCCGCCGGAAAACACAAAACAATCGTCCTGGCCGGGCTTTCACGGTGCGGGCGCCGGCGCGGCGGGCGGTTTCGCCTTCTTCGTCTCCGCCACCATGTAGTCCTCCGCCTCGCCGTAGCCCGAGAGCGAGAACTTCAGATCGAGCGGCTTCTTCGCCTGGTCGAAGACCACGACCTTCGCCGCCCCGCCTTTGCGCATCGCCTCGCGCAATTTGTCGTCGAGCAGCCCTTCGACGACGCAACCAAACGGTTCGCACCGTCTGACCACGACCTTTTCGATCTTCACTTCGCCGGCCACGATCGTAACGCCGTTGGGCAACCACACCCCGAGCGGCAGGACGATGCGCACGACGTGCTTCGCCTTGGCCGCGTCATAGGCGACCGAGATGCTCAGTACACGTTGCTTCGACTTCGGCTCGATCAAGAGCTGCACCACGTCGCACGGGCCGGCTTGCGGCGGCGTCGGGCAACGCACGATCCAGTCTTGGAACGCCTTCGTGTTGACGGACGGCGCGGGCGCGCTCGCCGGCTCGCCGATTGCGGCGCGAAGCGATCCGCAAATCGAAAGGACGACAACCACAAGCGGTAAAATTCGGTTCATGGTAAGAGCGATTTTTTCTCGTCCGTTGTACGTTTTCACTTGGTTCCAGAAGAATTCCAAAAACGCGTCCACCAGGTTGCATCGTTCGTTCCGATACCACCTTGCGATTCCATTTTTTCGAACGCGGGCGCGAATCCTTTGAGCGAAAACGGAATCGCGACCGTCTTGCCTGTGCGGTCGGCCACGGCCACGCGCCCGTCGGGCGACGACTTCATCTTGTCGATCAGGTCGTCGTCCGCGACCAGCGGCGCCACACACCCGCCGGGCAAACACTGCGTGAACGCGACGTTTCGTTTGAGATCGCCGATCTGAATCAAGATGCCGCTGGGCACGCTCACGCCCAACGGCAGCACGACGACGAGCTGATGGCCCGTTCCCGACGGCGCCCCCGCCAGATGCAGTTGCAGCAACGGCTGGTGCGATTGCTGATCGAGAATCTGCTGCGACATGCCGCAGCCGACTTTGTCCTTAACCGCCTGGCAGCGCACGAGCCAGTCTTGGAACCCGAACGTCGCCGCGGTCGGTCCCTCCGCCGAAGAGCGCCAGTTCCAAACCGCGATCGCCACGCCCGCGACGATCAGAACGACGGCGACCAGGCCAAGTCCGCTTCGCCGCCGCATGCTCTATTGCTCCGTCCTGGGCGTGTTGCAGCTCGGGCTCTTCGCCGCCTCCGGCGCGCCGAGGACGCAGAGCTGACCCAGCATGTCGTCGTTCTTGCCGTCTTCGGCGTCGATGCTCACCGGTGGAATGCCCTCGATGTTCAGATCGTTGTCGCGCGATGCGGTCGAGCCTTCGGCGTCTTTGATCGCGCTCGTGCCCGCGGTCAGGCTTTCCTGTTCGGTCTGCGACGTCGTCAGCGGGATTGCCACGATCGTGAACGCCGTCGCGTTGCCCGGGTCTTGCAGGATGGTCGCGACGTAGTTGGGGCTTGCCACGCTCAGACCGCCGCCGTTGATGGCATAGCTGCCGGCCAGGCTCGAAACCGTCGCAGGTGTCGTGAACACCAGATCGCCGCTCGTCGCGTTCTCAAGCGAATCACCATTGGCCAGACCCACAACTTGGCCCGTGAAGACCGGGTCCGGGAAGCCATAAATACGCGCTTTCGGATCGGCGCGATAGAAGAGCTGCGCCTGGTTGATCGTGAACGCGCTGTCGTTGCCCGGCGCTTGCAGGATGTCGATGAAATAGTTCGAGTTCGTCACGGTCAGGCCCGAACCCAATACTTCATAGATGCCCGCGCCCGACCCGTCGGTCGCGTTCGATACCCAGATCAGCGTGCCGCTTGCAACCGAGGCCAGAGTGTCGCCGTTCTTCAAGCCCTGCAATGTTCCTGTGAACACAGGGTTGTCCTGGCCATAGATCTTGGACTTGGTGTCGGCGACGTAGAACAGCTGCGCCGCCGTGACGGTGAGGGCCGTCGCGTTGCCCGGATCCTGGTCGATCGTGACCACGTAGTTGCCGCTCGTAACCGTCAGGCCACTGCCGTTGATCTCGTAGTTCCCGAGCGGCGAACCGGCCGTTGCCGACGACAGGAACGTCAGCGTGCCGCTCGCCACGTCGGCGATCGTCTCGCCGTTTTTCAGACCGGCGAGCTGGCCCGCGAACGTCGGGTTCGCGTCGCCGTATTCGCGCGAAGTCGCATCGGCCACATAGGTCAGCTGCGCCTGCGTGATCGTCAGCGCCGTCGCGTTCGTACCGTCTTGCAGGATCGTGGGCAGGTAGTTGCTGTCGATGACCGTCAAGCCTTGGCCCGTGATCGCATGGTTGCCCACGTTCGTGGTCTCGGTCGCCGCGGTCACGAACTCGAGCGGACCGTCGGTGACGGAATCGAAGGTCTCGCCGTTCTTGAGCCCGATGACGTCGCCGTCGAGACTAGGATTGGCGTCGCCGTAGATGCGCGAAGCCGAGTTGGCGAGGTAGTAGAGCTGCGCCGGCGTGATGGTGAGAGCCGTCGCGTTCGACGCATCGTCCAGGATGTCGACCACGTAGTTCGCGCTCACGACGGTCAAGCCGCCGCCTGCGATCGCATAGTCGCCGACATTGCTGCCATCGAACGCGCCGGTGTTGAACTCGAGCGTGCCGTCGGTAACGTCCTCGAGCGCCTCGCCGTTCTTGAGGCCGACGACCTGGCCGGTCAGGGCCGGGTTCGCGTCGCCGTAGATGCGGCTCTTCGCGTCGGCCAGGTAGAACAGCTGCGCCGGATTGATGGTCAGCGCCGTCGCGTTGAACGGATCCTGGTCGATCGTCGCGAAATAGTTCCCGCTGGTGACGGTCAAACCGCCGCCGTTAATCTCGTAGTCGCCGACATTCGACGTGGCCGTGGCGTTGCTCGTGAACACCAGCGTGCCGCTAGCGATGGATGCCAGCGCCTCGCCGTTCTTTAGGCCAATCAACTGGCCCGTAAAGACCTGGTTCGCATCGCCGTAGAAACGCGTCGCCCCGTCGGCGAGATAGGTCAGCTGCGCCGGCGTGATCTCGAGCGCGGTCGCGTTCGGCGCCTCCTGCAGAACCGTGAGCTGATAGTTCGGGTTCGTGACCGTCAGGCCCGAACCGTTGATCGCGTGGAACCCGACGTTCGAGGTTGCCGTCGCCGTCGTGTTGAACACCGCGGTGCCGGTCGTGGCGCTTTCAAGCGTTTCGTCGAGCTTCAGGCCGATCACCTCGCCGTCGTAGACGTCCTCGGGGTCGCCATAGATGCGCGACGTCGAAAACGCGCGGTAGAAGAGCTGCGCCGGATTGATGGTGAGCGCCGTCGCGTTGCCCGGCGCCTGCAGGATCGTCACCGCATAGTTCGAATCGAGGACCGTGAGGCCAGAGCCCAGGATCGAATAGATGCCCGCGTTCGACGTTTCGGTCGCCGCTGTCGCGAAGTCGAGGATGCCCGATGTGATGCTGCCGAGCCCATCGCCGTTCTTGAGCCCGCTCACGACGCCGGTGATGTCGGGATTGAAGTCGCCGTAATCGCGCACGACCGTGGTCGCGACGTAGAAGAGCTGGGCCGGCACGACGTTGAGCGCCGTCCCGTTCGAAGCTGCCTGCAGGATCGTGACCGCGTAGTTGCCGCTCGTCACCGTCAGGCCGCTGCCGTCGATCGCGTAGGTGCCGACATTCGACAAATTGTCGGCAAGGCTGGTGAACGTCAGCGCGCCGCTGGCGACGTCGCCGACCGTCTCGCCGTTCTTCAAGCCCGACAGAGTGCCTGTGATCGCGCCGTTCGGGTCGCCGTACTCGCGGCTCTTCGCGTCGGCGAGATAGA
>JBGOVA010000294.1:0-3969 GCA_041477875.1 Micropepsaceae bacterium
GCGGGTCGCAACACGATCGGCGTTCACTCCGACATCGACGCCTGCCGCGTCTGGCACAAGCGCCTCTTCGAAAGAGGCTGGATCGCTCCAGCTTGGCCGGCGGTCCATGGCGGTACGAATTGGACGCCGGCGCAGCGCCTGACCTTCGAGCGCGAGTGCGCCGCCAACGATGCGCCGGTCTTGTTCGCCGGTGGTCTGCGCAGCCTTGGTCCTTTGCTGATCGCCATGGGCACGCCGCAGCAGCAACGTCGATACCTGCCCGCCATTTTGAGCGGCGACGATTTGTGGTGTCAGGGATTTTCGGAACCTGGCGCAGGATCGGACTTGGCCGCTTTGCAAACGCGTGCGGTCGCCGACCGTGATCACTATGTCGTCACCGGGTCGAAGATCTGGACCACCGGCGCGCACATCGCCAATCGCATGTTCTGTCTGGTTCGCACGGCGCAGGGTGCGAAGCCGCAAAACGGCATCACGTTTCTCCTCGTCGACATGGCCGCCGCAGGAATATCGGTGAGACCCATCCAAACGCTCGCCGGCGACAACGAGTTCAATGAAGTCTTCCTGGATGACGTGCGCGTGCCCTTCGCAAACCGCGTGGGCGAAGAGAACGAAGGTTGGGCCGTCGCGAAACGGTTGATGAGGTTTGCCCGCGCCAACAACACAACGTCGGGCCAGCTGCGTCGAGCCTTTCGCCGCGCAGCCGCAATTCTCGAAAGTCACGGCGGCGCTGACTCGCGCACCCTCCGCTTCCGGTCACGCGAACTCGAGTGCGAACTCCGCTCGTTTGAAGCTCTCGAACTGCGGGCGCTCACACAAGGGCAAGCCGACGGTGTCACCGCCGTGCGCGCTTCGATGATCAAGACACTGGCAACCGAGCTGCACCAGAAGATCACCGCGCTTGCCTTCGAAGCTGCAGGCCAAGCCGCACTCGCCTTCCCGGCGGGCGATGCGGCGTCGACTTGGCTTGAGCAAGGCCGGTTTGCCAGCGCGAAATATCTCGCCACGCGCGCGGCAAGCATTTATTCAGGCACGAACGAAACGCATCGCAACCTGATGGCCCGGCATTTGCTGGACTCTTGATGCGTTGAGCTGAAGGCGTCCCTTTGCAATCCGTGGACGGGTCGGCGATGCTGGGCGCTCGATTGCCGCAAGGGATCACGATGTCCACTTTCTCGAGCTTTGATGGCGTGAAGATCGCCTACCGCACCTTCGGCGAGGGCAGACCCGCGCTACTCCTTCACGGCTTTCTCGCCAATGCGGAGCTCAATTGGTTCACGCCCGGCATCGCCGCTGCCGTTGCGGCAACGGGGCGCAAGGTCATCGCGCCGGATTTGCGCGGCCACGGCGGCTCCGAGGCGCCCGAGCGGCCGGATGCCTACCCGAGGGACGTTCTGGCGATGGATCAAGAAGCGCTCCTGAAGCTTCTTGATATTCGCGACTACGATCTTGTCGGCTACTCGCTCGGCGCCCGCACGGCCGTGCGGATGCTGGCGCACGGCGCTCGTCCGCGAAGCGTGATACTCGGCGGTATGGGCGATACGGGGGTCGTCGATGTCGCGCAACGCAGGGTCCTCTTCGAGGATGCGATCAAGAACGGCGATAAGGGCGCCAATCCTCAAGCGGGCAAGATCGTACAAGCGATGATGGCACAAAACGGATTGAAGCCCATCCCCATGCTCCGCGTACTGGAATCGCAATGCGAAACCACGAAAGCCGAACTCAAATCCATCGCGACGCCGACTCTTGTCGTGTCCGGCAAGGACGACGCCGACAATGGCTCGGCCGAAGCATTGGCCTCGCTTCTGGGAAAAGCAAAGGCCGCGCGCGTGCCCGGCAACCATCTCACGGCCGTCGGCACGCCCGAACTGCAGAATGCGATCGTGGAATTTCTCTCCGCCGAACAAGCCTGATCGCCTTCGGGCGATGGAGGCTCGCGGTCCAACGCAAATGAGCGCTGTTGCGAGTATTGGTAGCAGCGGGGCGCCACAGCCATTCTCCCCGACAAAATGAGCCGGTTTTCTTGATACATTTGCGCGGCTGATTCAAGAGCCGGGCACACGGTTTCCTCGAACCACAAGGTGATGAATTCCTCCTTGCGATAGTGATCATCGCTCGTGCCGTATTCGGTCGGTGAAGTGCGGCAGGCTGAGCGTCGAAGGAGAAGCGGAATGGTGGATCGTCCAAGGAGGGGCCCGGTAGAGGTCACGAGAGAAGAGCTCTACGAGTAGGTCTGGCGAACCCCGATGCAAAGACGCGCTCACCGCCATCAGATAGAGCGGACCTCCAAACATTGCCGCGGCTAGTTCGAGCTTTCACCACCGTCTGCGCGTTCTATTCACTTCACCTCGCCTACAGTCAAGTCGATCGCACGCTCGAGCAGATCGACGATCGGGTCGATGTCCGCAGCCGTTGCGATATAGGGCGGTGCGATGAGAACATGGTCGCCTCGGCTACCGTCGACTGTCCCTCCTGTAGGATAGATGCCCAACCCGAGCGCGAGCGCGTGACTTTTGACACGATCGTTGACCTGCAAATGCGGCGCGAACGGCTTCTTGTCAACTCGATCTGCCACTATCTCGACGGCCCAAAACATCCCTCGTCCGCGAACATCGCCTATGAACGGATGCTGACCAAAACGCTCCCTGAGTTTGCTCTCCAAGACAGCGCCAATAGTTCGGACATTCGCGAGAAGATCCTCATCGCGAATAATTCGTTGGACTTCGAGGGCAGCGGCGCACGCGACCGGATGCGCTTGGTAGGTGTGGCCGTGCACGAATGCCCCTGATCCGTTCTCAATTGCCCAGAGCACCTTGTCCGTGATGAGGATGCCGCCGATCGGCTGATAGCCACCGCCCAACCCCTTGGCGACAGCCTGAATGTCCGGCGTCACACCTTCTTGCTGCCAGGCGTGGGTCGTTCCGGTCCGCCCCATGCCACACATGATCTCGTCTAAAATCAAAAGCGCTCCATGACGATCGCAAACTGCCCGGATGGCCGCGAAATAGCCCGGCGTCGGGGTCACGCAGCCCGCAGTCGCGCCGACAACAGTCTCCGCGCAAAAAGCGGCCACCCGATCAGGCCCGACACGCTGAAACTCCGCTTCGAGCTCCTGAGCAAGACGTTCCACGTAGGCCGCGTCGCTCTCGTCTTTCTGTCGTTCGTGGTAGGGAAAACAGGCCGAAACTCGGCTGAAGTTTTGCGCCAAGATGTCTTCATATGGCGCGCGGCGAAAGGCATTTCCGCTCGCTGCGAGTGCGCCGAGCGTACTTCCATGGTAGCTCTGGCGGCGCGATATGAAATGTGTGCGTTTGCGCTCGCCTTTTTCCAAATGGTACTGACGCGCGAGCTTGAGTGCTGCCTCCATCGCTTCAGAACCGGATGAAACGAAGAAGGCGCGAGTCAAGCCGCCGGGCCGGCCTTCGACCAGAAGTTCCGCCAGCGCTTCAGCCGGCTCGGATGAAAAAAAGCCGGTATGTGCGTACCCGAGCCGTTGAGCCTGCTCGCCAATCGCCTTCGCCACGCGGCGGTTGCCATGGCCCAGGCATGCAACGGCTGCGCCCCCCGATGCGTCGATAACTTTCCGACCGCTGGCTAGCGTGAGGATGAGGCCATCTCCCGATACCGCAATCTCGGGCTGGGCGGAGACTCTCCGGTGCAATAGCTTTGTCATCAAATGCAGCCTAAGGACCTTTTGAAACGCCGAAGTGATGGAGGACATTGCAGAGCAACATGCCCAGACGAGGATCGGCAGGAAGCGCCCAACTGAAACCAACAGCGCCAGCGTGGAATACTTGCCCCCCTGCCTCACGCTTCCAATAGATCATCTCTGCCGACAAGCCGTCGGGCGATGCCGTCGGCGCGAAGAAGTAATCCAAATAAGCATCCATGCTTCCCGGCGTGTCGCGAACACCCTGCGCAAGCACTTCTATCGTGGCGCGATCCGATGGAAACACGAAATCTGCAGGCGCA
>JBGOVA010000071.1:0-18596 GCA_041477875.1 Micropepsaceae bacterium
AGCGCGGGCCGACATCGTCAACGCCGCGAGCGGCACCATCACCGGCGGCGAGACCGGATTCTGGCTGCGCGCGCTCGCCGTGTTTGGCGACTTCATCAACGACGGCAAGATTGCAGGCAACGGCAGCGACACGGGAATTCACTTCGACGTCGCGGACTTCTTCGGCGACATCGTGAACAACGGTACAGTCGAGGCGTCCTCGAACGTGGTCCATCTCACGATCGGCGCGCTCGACGGGCAGATCACAAACACGGGCGCGATCACGGCCGGCGCGCCGAGCGGCGTGGCGGTCGCGCTCGACATCGCCAACGGGGCGACGTTCACCAACGAAGCGGGCGGCCTCATTGTCGGCGACGTAATCCTCGGCGGGCCCGCAGCCTATACCTTCGTCGGGCGCGAGGGCGGGGTCGAGGGCGACATCGTCGGCAACGGCGGAGCCTCCACATTCGCGCTCGCGGCCAACGACGACCGCCTGATCGTCGCGGACGGGGCGCAGTATTTCGTCGACGGTACGCTCGCGGGCCTGATGCGCTTCGACGTCGACGACGGCGGCATCGCGGTGATGGGCGGGCGCTTCGTCGGCGATCCGGATGGCCCGGGCTACGGCGCGACGAATGTCGATGCGCTCAACGTCAATGCCGGCGGGCGGCTCTATCTCGACGACGACACGATCCTGCACGTGGGCAGCTTCACGCAAGCCGCGGGCGGCGAGCTGACCTATTTCCTGACGGCCCCGAACGGCACGCCGGTCGCGGGCAGCGACTACGGGCGCGTCGATGCATCGGGGCCGGTCGCGCTCGCGGGGAGGCTCTCTGTCATCCTCGATCCGGCCTCCTTCGGCGGCACGACGCAGACGGAGTTCAACTATGCCGACATCATCCGCGGCTCGTCGTTTTCGGGCGCCTTCGACGACACGGCGATCGAAGGCAGCTCGTATTTCTTCAAGCTGGCGCTGAGCTACGGCGACACGTCGCTCGACCTTTCGGTCACGCGCACGCCCTTCGACGTCACGTTCTGCGCCCAGCATCTGTCGCAGAACAGCGAGGATCTGGGCGCGGCGCTCGAGGCCGCGTTCCTGGCCGGCGGCTTCACGCCCGAGCAGATCGCGCTGTTCGATTTCTTGGGCCAGCTCGAAGATGTGTGCAGCGCCTATTTCGACCTGGGCGGCGCGGTGCTGGGCGACCTTCATTCGGTCACCGTCGAAACGGCGGGACCGTGGAAGAGCGCGGTCAACGACCGCGTGAACTCGACCGGCGCGACCTCGTGCGTGGTGGCGGGTGAGGCCGGCTGTCTCACGCGCTTTGCGCAAAACGAGGTCGGCGGCAGCGAGGTCCAGTCGGATGCGAACGACCCGTTCGCGTGGCTGCGCACCGGCGTGCGCCCCGAAGCGCAGTTCAGCGTTTGGGGGCGCATCCTGGGCGTCGAGGGCGACAACCGGGGGCGCGGCGGCGCGGCCGGTTCGGACTTCACGGTCACGGGCGGCATCGCGGGCGCGGACTACGTCTTCTCGCCCCGCTTCATCGCGGGCGCGGCCGCGCAATGGACGAACACCGACGTCGACTTCAAGCACCGCCGCGACACGGCCGACGTGCAGAGTTTCGAGGCCGGCGGATACTTCTCGTACGGCGACGCCGATTTCTGCGTCAACGGCAACGCCAGCATCATCTTCCATGACTTCGACACCTATCGCTTCCTCTTCGGCGGCGCGGCGCACGGTGCCTATCAGGGACGCACCATCTCGGCCTATGCGGAGGCGGGGAAGGTGTTCGAGTTCGACGTGCTGCGCGTAGAGCCGGTGCTGGCGCTGACCTACGCGGGCCTCGACACCGATGCCTATCGCGAGACGGGGACGGCTGGCGGCAACCTGCTCATCGTCGACGGCGCGAGCCACCGCTCGCTGAAGAGCTTGTTGGGCGCGCGCATCGCCTATCCGCTCGATCTGTTGGCAAGCGGCCGCAAGATCGTGCCCGAGGCGCGGCTGCTGTGGGGGCACGAGTATCTGGACGACCAGGCGCAGTTCAGGGCCGCGCTGGCGAGCCTGCCCGACAATCCGTTCAACGTGCACGGCCAGGAATTCGCGCGCGACAGCCTGCTCGCCGGCGTGGGGCTGAACGTGCCGTTGTCGGCGCAGGCTGTTTTATACGCCGACTACGACGCCGCGCTGAGCCGCGACCGCTCGATCCAGAGCCTGTCGGTCGGCGCGCGCATGTCGTGGTGAGCGATCCGGGTCGAAGGCAAGGCTATCGCTCGAGAGCCTCGAGGCTGACGCACGTTGCCAGCGGCGGGCCTGGCGTAAGGCTCAAGCGCTAAGGTTGGTCGCCGCCGTCACGGTCGCTTTGCCGAAAAGCGAAACTTGTCGAGGGTTCAATTGATCGGGCGAAAATCTTGGCCAAAGGAGTGGCCCCTTCGGAACAAACCAAAGGGGCCGTAGTAGGGGAAATGGGTCTGCGCCACCGGGGGCTCAGGGGGTACCAAATCAAGCCGTGCCGAACTCTGGCCGCAAACCCTCGCGTGTTTACGGACCGCGAAAATTTTGCACAAGATTAATGACGCGATGAATCGAGAAATTCCGTACACGGGGCAACGCACGCGTGTACTTGTCAAACGACAGCGACCTGCACGCGCACCTTGATCAGGGTCTGCTGACGCCGGCGGGCCTCGTTTGGGCCGGTGCCCCAATTGGCCGCCCGTGCCGAACGCGATCAAGGCGGGATTTCGCCGAGCGCCAACGGTAAAATGGGACGCCGCGGCGCGTCGTCCCGCCTTCCGAAGCTAGTCCAGGCGTCCGCTTCTATTTCACCGGCGCCATCAGATGCTGATACGGCGTGTCCGCCCACATCACGTAAGGTTGCGACGTGTCGGGGTCGGCGCCTTTTGGGTACGTGGCATAGAACGACGGGTCGGCGCCTACGACCATGATGTGCGGGCCCGTCTTGACCCAATGGTTCTTGCCGTCTGGCTTTTGCGCATAGGGGTCGGTGTTGCTGGCGTCCGTGCCGCCGGCCAGCATGTACATCAACCCCACCTTGCCCATCGTCGGGTTCTTGTGCGCGACCCACGCGCCCACCCACTCCATCGCGTTTTTATCCATGCACATGGGATCGGGCCCGGGCGTCGCGGGATTATCGGGCATGCACGTGAAGTCGTTGGCGCCCTCGCGCAGCGTGCGAATTTTTCCGCCGGCTTCCATCGCGACGATCATCGCACCTTTCGCGATCGCCGCCGGCGCCGCCGTCATCGCGCTCTTGATCATCTTCGCATCCGCTACGCTGGGCTTGGCGGGCTTTGCCGCCATGGGGGCGGCGGGCGGTGTCGCCGCGGCATGAACGCCGACGCTCGACGCGACGATTGACGTTGCCGCGGCGAGCGCGGCCAAACTAGTCAGGCGCATGAGTCTCTCCTGTGGTGTTTGAGTTCGATAACTGCGCGAGGCGCGGTTTCATCAAAGGCGCGGAGAGCGGGCGCGACTTCGTGAGCGCGCATGATTGCGCGAAAGCGCCAGCGTCGTCCAGGGCGTCGAAACGCTGCACGCGCAAGCCGTTCGGTCCGAAGCTGGCTCCGCCTTCTGCGCGTACGCCGCATTTGGGGGCGTCATCTTCATCCCCCGCGACGCCAACGGCGGGCCGGGCGTTAGGCTAAAGCGCTAGCAGCCCACGCCAGTGAATACCCCATTGCTTATTTCATGGTTTGGTCGCCATCTCCGGCGCGCAAAGCGAACGCGAGTTTCGAGGAAAATGTCATGAACAGTCCTGTCTTGAAGTTTGCTTTCTTGGCCGCGGCGATGTGTTTGACCAGCTCTGTCGCACGGGCCGAACCGTCCTGCACGGTTTGGATGTGGCAAACAGACGGTTCATACTGGCAGCAATGCGTCAACGACGACGGCTCGCGCCATTGCTACCGCGCGACGGACAGCAACGGCTCCAATGCCACCGAGATCTCCTGCTCGTAGTTCCGCATACTGCGATCTGCGTAACTCTCCTGGCACCCCACCCGTGGCGGCGCGACGGTAGGTCGCGATACACGAATGCGCGTGCGTGGGCTCCACGGCGGCGGCGGCCGTCATCGACATGCGCATCGCTGTGAGGCTAGAGTTCGTCGAAAGAGACGCCCGACAAATGCTCGACCGGCGGCAGTGGCTTAAGACATTCGGCGTTTTGGCTTTGACGAGCCTCGACGCGGCGCGCCAAGTCGGTGCCGCCACGCGCGGGCGCACATACACGCAGCCCTTCGCCAACGGGGAACGTGTGTTGGTCAAATATCCGGGCAAGCGGCCATTGATCCGCCTGACCGCGCGTCCGCCGCAGCTCGAAACGCCGTTTGCGGTCTTCGACGAAAGCCTCATCACGCCGAACGATGCCTTCTTCGTGCGCTATCATTTATCGGACGTGCCGCTGTCGATCGATCCCGCCCGTTATCGCGTCGCCGTCCAAGGCCGGGTGAAGGCGCCGCTTTCGCTCTCGCTCGCCGATTTGAAATCAAACTTCGAGCGCTCCGAGATCGTGGCGGTCAACCAATGCTCGGGCAACAGCCGCGGCTTCTTCGATCCCCGCGTGGCCGGCGGGCAACTCGGTAATGGCGCCATGGCTAACGCGCGCTGGACGGGCGTGCGTCTGAAGGACGTGCTCGCGAAGGCGGGCATTCTTGATGGCGCGCGTCAAGTCACCTTCAATGGCTTGGATCGCCCGGCGATCGATGCCACGCCCGATTTCGTCAAGACGCTCGACATCGACCACGCATTGGACGGCGAGGTGATGATCGCTTATGCGATGAACGGCCGCGATCTTCCCTTCCTCAACGGTTATCCGGTTCGCCTTGTCGTTCCGGGCTTTTACGGCACCTACTGGGTCAAGCACCTCTCCGAGATCACCGTCATCAACGACGCGTTCGACGGCTTTTGGATGTCGAAGGCCTATCGCATTCCCGACAATGCCTGCGCCTGCGTCGCGCCGGGAACGAAGCCCGCGGCGACCGTACCGATCAACCGGCTGAATGTGCGTTCGTTCGTGACCAATTTGCGCGACGGCCAAAAGGTCAAGGCGCGCACGACGATTGTGCGCGGCATCGCCTTCGACGGCGGCTCGGGCATCAAGGAGGTGCTCGTCTCCACCGACGCCAAGCGCACGTGGACGCCGGCGAAGCTCGGGCCGGATCACGGCAAATACGCGTTCCGGCCCTGGACGATCGCCCTCCGTTTTGCGCGGGGCGGGCATGAGATCGCCGTGCGCGCCGTCAACGCGCGCGGACAAACGCAACCCGATGTGCCGTCATGGAATCCGGCCGGCTACATGCGCAACGTCGTCGAGACGCTCCGCGTGGTCGCAAAATGAGAAGGATCGCCCGGTGAAGCGGATTGCATCGCTATGCGCGCTCTACGCCATGCTTTGCTGGATGTCGGCATGGGCCGCCCCGGTGACGATCGAACTTCCCCCCGAGCCTGAGCAAAACTTGAGGGTGGGCGAAGGGCAAGCCGTGACGGCGAACAATTGTCAGTCCTGCCATTCGCTCGACTATATCGAGACGCAACCGATGCGGAAGGGTGCGCCGTTTTGGGATGCGGAAGTAAAGAAGATGATCCAAGTCTTTGGCGCCCCGATCTCAGAGGCGGATGCGAAGCAGATAGCCGCATACCTTGCCCAGACCTATTAGCGCGAAGTGGCACTTCCAGTACATTGCGCGGTCTTGCGAAGTTTCTGACGACTTCAAGGCAGCGCAGACGAAGACCGCGTGGCGAACGTCGCCGCGCGGTTTCGAATCTTCGGCGACAACGCCGGCGACTACATGCCCCTTGTCATAGCGCCGCTTGCGTCGGACGCGCCATGGAGCAAACCCGACATATCGGGCGCAAGTTGTGCGCCCCGCGCAAATGATGCTGAGTTCCGGCTACTCCGCTGCCACCTCGATGCCGTTTCCACCACGCTTGCGCACGCCGCGCGCCGCGACCGCCGAACGAGGGCGCGCGAGTTGACCGATCCAGTCGTCGACCATCTCTTTCTGGCGCGTCGGTGAAATGGCGATTCCGGTCAGCAACACGCGCACGCCGATGCCGTCGATCAACGCCACCACGGCCTGAGCGCTTCGCGCGGGATCGATGGCGTCCGACAGGTCGCCCGCCGCCTGAGCCCGCTCGATCAGATCGGCGATGCGCCCCAGCCACTCGTTGTAGCGCAGCTTGGTGAGGTGGCGGATCTGTTTGCTGTGGGACGAGCGGTCCCAAAAGCCCAGCCACACGTTCCACATGCCGCGCATTTCCGGGGTCATCGGCAGAGATTCGAACAGCACGTGGCGCAGCGCGTCCAACCCTTGGCGATCCACCGCATGTTTTTCCATGCGCTTGCGAACGACAAGGGCGCTGTATTCCGACGCCTGCATCAAGACCTGATCTTTGGACGAAAAATAGTGGACCAGGGCTCCGGTCGTGAATCCGGCCTCTTTCGCGATTTCGCGCACGGTGACGCGCGACAGGCCGCGCCGCGCGATGACGCGGTACGCGGCCGCGGCAAAGGCAACCCGCCGTTTGTCGTGATCGACCTGCTTCGGCATCCCGTTTTCTCGCAAACTTCCTCGAACCGTGAGATTCGAGCACAATTATCGCTGGAGTTGTAACACGCCGTCTAGCCCTCGCAAATGTGGGAATCCGCACGATCGCGCGCTGCGCCGCGAGACGAAGTCTGCCGCGGTGCACAATATATAACGGTGTTATGCATAGTTGAGCTGTCACAGAACGCGTGTTACAAATAAACCAAGAAGGCGCGAAGGAACAGCGCCGCCGGTAGAGGAAACGAGGACGACCGTGCGCCGGGGCAGGGCGGCACGCTCAAGGTTTGGGGGAACCATGTCGAAAACATTCCGTCTTGGATTGCTGGCGCAGTCGAGCATGTTCGTGCTTCTCAGTTTCATGCCGGCGCATGCCGCGGATCAAAGCGAAGGTCCCATCGAGAAAGTCACCGTCACCGCTCAAAAGCGTTTGGAGGACGTTCAAAAAGTCCCAATCTCGATGAAGGCGCTGACCGGCAATCAGCTTGAGGAGCGCGGTATCGACGGCTTCGCGGCGCTGAAATATCAGGTGCCATCGCTCACCTTCGGCGGGCAAGTTACGGGCGGCGAGAACGCGATCACGCTGCGCGGCGTTGGCAGCGAGAACGTCACCGGCGGCGGCGACCCGGGCGTCGCCTATCACGCGGACGGCGTTTATATCGGTCGCACGGTCGGAGTCGACGAAACCTTCTTCGACGTCGAGCGCGTCGAAGTGTTGCGCGGACCGCAGGGCACGCTCTACGGCCGCAACTCGACGGGCGGCGCGATCAACGTCATTACGCGCAAGCCTCAGCTCGGCGAGTACAGCGGTGCGGCCGACGTGACCTTCGGCGATTACAACCGACTGACCACGCGCGCCATGGTCAACGTCCCGCTCGGCGATAGTGTCGCTCTACGCGTCGCGGGCGTCGTCAACGAGCGCGACGGCTATCAGGACATACTGTCTCCGTCGTCATTGTGCGGCGATTGCGAAGGCGACGCGGCTGACAATTTTACGCTGCGGGCGCATTTGCTGTTCAAGCTTTCCGACACGGCGGACCTTCTCATCACGGCCGGGCACTTCGAGAACAACGAGCCCGTGGCCGTACGCCTGCGCGAGCCGTTTCCATTCAACAACTCGGGCTTCCTCGGCACCAACCGCTTCGCAGGCGCGCTGGCCAACCCGGCGGACTTGCGTGAGGTGCATAAGGATTTCAAAGACGGGCTCGACATGTACACGAGCAACGCCAGCGCCACCTTGAATTGGGACATTTTTTCGGATGTCACGCTGACATCGATTACCGGCTATCAAAAACTTTATTGGAACCAGTCGGCCGACGGCGACGGATCGGACCTGCCGCTCGCCTTCACGAACTACTGGTCGAACGATTCGCATCAAGTGTCCGAAGAGCTGCGCTTGGCGTCCACCGGCGAGGGGCCCAACAAATGGCTCTTGGGCACGTTCCTCTATCAGGAGGACGTCAAGCAGGGATTCCAATTTGTCGACAGCGGCTACAACGTGTTCGGGCCGGCGCCCATTCCTGGCACCCTGTTCACATTCACCAATGGCGGCAACATCGAGACGACCTCTTACGCCGTCTTCGGCCAAGACGATTACCGGTTCGAGAACGGCTTGTTCGGCTTGCCGACGACGCTGACGGCGGGCCTGCGTTACACGCATGACATCAAGAAGGGCGACGACTTCCTCGACTTCGTCTTCTTCGGCTTCTGCGCGATTGTCGTACCTTCGCCTACACCGCATTGCGCAGCCAAGACGTTCGATGAAAGTTGGAACACGCTGACGGGCCGCGCCGGCATCGAGATCGAAACATCCAAAGATGTCATGTGGTATGCCACGGCGTCGCGCGGCTATCGCTCCGGCGGCGTGCTCGTCGGCAACTTCCCCGGCGCGTATGATCCGGAATATATCTGGAACTACGAAGCCGGCGTAAAATCGCTGGTGTGGGGCGGTCGTCTGCAATTCAATGCATCCGCGTTCTGGGACACCTACACCAACATGCAGGTCTTCATTCAAGACATCGGCGGTTCGCGCATCGAAAACGCGGCCTCCTCGACCATCAAAGGACTGGAGATCGACGCTGTAGCGAAGCCCGGCGACAACCTGACCCTGAACTTTGGATTGTCCTGGCTCGATGCGACCTACGACTCGTATACGACGGTCGACAGTCGCGCCGGTTCCTCCGGCCTGCCTGAGGACCTAAGCGGCAACCGTTTGAACCGCACGCCAGAATTCACCGTCGTGCTGGGTGGGCAATACGACATTCCGACAAGCGCTGGCATCATCTCGGCCCGCGCCGACTTTCTGTGGCAGGACGAAGTGTTCTTCCGTGCGCAGAATCTTCCCGAGGATCGCCAGAAGGGCTACACCAAGACCGATCTGCGCATCATCTGGACGGCGCCGAGTGAAGATTTCAAGGCTGAGGCATTCGTCGAGAATCTCGAGGACGAGGATGTGATCAACAACATCGTGATCCCGGCACAGACGGTGGGCGGCCCGACGAGCCAGATCTCGCTGAATCCGCCCCGCACGTTCGGTGTCAGGCTCAGCGCCTACTTCGGCGGTTGAAATGGAGCGCGGCTGGTCCATCGAGCGGATGTACCACACGGTGGTGAACGCGACCGATTTGGACAAGACGGTCGCGTTCTACGAGGCCTTGGGCTTTCACGTGCTGAACGACCGCCGGCACGTGAAGTGGCCCGACTACGTGGCGAGCGTGTTCGGTCTGAAGCGCGCGCAAGGGCGCGGCGTTTTGATGAACCTTCCCGCCGACCCGGCCGGGCCCATGATGGACATCATCGAGTGGTCCGAACCGAAGGCCGCGCCCATCCCGGCCGACGGCCATCACGTGCCGCGTATCATCGCCTTCCGCGTGAAAAACGTACACGCGGCCTACGACGACTTGAAGAAACGCGGCGTGTCGGTGACGACCCTCATCGAACCCCAGCCCAAGGAGCTGGGCATCGTGGGTTGCGTTTGCGCGCGCGATCCTGACGGCACACTGATCGAATTGATCGAATTGCAACCCGGCGTGCGTCACTCGCGCGCCAACGAGACTTTGAGCAAGGCATGACTGCAAAGACTTGGACGGACAAGGACATTCACGCGCTCTTCGATCGGGTCAAGAATTGGGGTCGCTGGGGCCCAAACGACGAGAAGGGCACGCTCAACTACATCACGCCGGAGCGACGCGCAAAGGCGGCGGTTGCGATCCGCAGCGGACGGACGGTGAGTTGCGCGCGCAATTTCCCGGTTCATCCGCATCCCGAAAACCCCTATCCCGCGCAGCACCACATGGTGATCGCCGGCGACGATCCCTGCATTCCCGGCATCAAGGGACTTGAGGTCTCGACCGACTACATCGGCATCGCCTTTCACGGCATGGCGTCGAGCCACATCGACGCCCTGTGCCATGTCTTCGTCGACGGCAAAATGTACAACGGTCACCCCGCCGCCGACGTAAAGAGCACCGGCGCGCGCCGCAACACCATCATGTGCGCCAAGGACGGCATTGTCGGGCGCGGCGTATTGTTGGATTTGCCGGCGGCCAAGGGCCTAGCCTTTCTCGACCCCGACGTTGAAGTGACGATCGCCGATCTCGAGCTTGCGGAGAAGCATCAGCGTGTGAAGATGGACGAAGGCGACATCGTTCTGATCCGCTTTGGTCGCGACGTGCGGCGCGACAGTGTGCCGACGTCGACGCCCGAGGGTCAGAAGCTCGCCGGCCTTCACGCCGAATGCATCGACTGGCTGCACGCCAACCGCGTCGCCGTGTTGGGCGGCGACGGGATTCACGATCCGCTGCCCAGCGGCCAGCGCTACGACCACTGGCCGATCCCCGTGCACATGTGTGCGCTGGCCGGGATGGGCTTGCATCTGATGGACAATCTGGATCTGGAAGCTTTGGCCAAGGCTTGCGCGCAAGAGCACAGATGGTCGTTCTTTCTGACGGTCGCTCCGCTCAGAGTCGAAGGCGGAACGGGTTCGCCGGTCAATCCGATCGCCCTGTTCTGACCGGCGAGCGATGCGTTGCGAACACCCGATTGCGCTTTGTTTTTGTATAACGAGTGTTATAATTAAACCCCATTGCGCCCCCGGAAGGAGCAAGGCCCAACATGAAGTTCGACATCTTTTGCGAGATCCAGCGCGCCAAGCCTTTTGGCCCCGATCACGAAGCCACATTGTTTCGCGACACGATCGAAGAAGCCAAGGCCGCCGATGCCGCGGGCTTCGACACTTGGTGGCAGGTCGAACATCACAGCGCGGAAGAGTTCAGTTATTCGAGCGCGCCCGACCTGGTTTTGACCGCGATCGCGCTTTCGACCAAACACATTCATGTCGGCCATGCCGGCGTCTTGGCGCCGTTTCGCATCAACAATCCCTATCGCGCGGCGGAGCGGGCCGCGACGCTCGACATCTTAAGCGGCGGACGCTTGGAACTCGGCCTCGCCAAATCGGGCGGCAAGGAGTGGGAAACATTCAACGTCGTTCCCGAAACGGCACGCGATCAAGTCCGCGAGGCCTTCACCATCATTCGGCGGTTTTGGACGGAGAGCGGGCTGAGCTTCAAGGGCCCCGATTTCCAAATCCCGGAACGCGATTGCGTTCCGAAACCGGTCCAGAAACCGCACCCGCGTTTGTGGCAGACCTGCGGCAGCCCGGAATCTTTCCGCATGGCGGGCGAACTTGGCGTCGGTTCGTTGGGGACGACGCTGCTCAGCCCCGTCGCGTTCATGGGCGACATGCTCGACCACTACCGGGCGGGCTTGCGCGCGTGCAAACAGCCGGTTGGCCAAAAGATCAACGACGAAAAGGGCATCTTCACATTCGTGCACGTCGCGGAGTCGCGCAAGGCGGCGATCAGGCACGGCGCAGCATGGTCCGCGCTTTGGTACGTGAACGCCGCGCCTATCGTGTTCAAGGTGCCGCGCCGCGTTTGGTACGACATGATCCGTTCGGGACTACATCCCAATGCGGCGCGCGACACGGCAGCGCTCTCGGGCGACGATTCCACCAGCCTCGACATCGCGCCCGACGAATTGCCGGTGCTGCGCCTCTTGAAGACCATGGCGAAAGACGGCGAGGTCTCGTTCGAGGAGGCGCACGAAGTTTTGGAACAACTCGATTCCGTCGTGATCGGCGATCCCGATCATTGCCGCACGAAGCTCGAGGCCTACGCCAATATCGGCACCGACCGCATGATGTGCTTGATGCAGTTCGGCTCAATCCCGCATGCGGCGGTGCTGCGCAGTCTGCAGCTCGCCGGCCAACACCTGATCCCGCATTTTGCCAAGCGCAGCCGCGCCGCGGCGGAGTGAACTCGAGTTGACACCGGCCGCGCGCTTTGAAGGAGCGCGGGGCGTCACGGTTCGAAGATCTTCCGCGCTGAAGCCTGCCCTTGGAGCGGCTTCTCAGTGGATCGAATGTGCGATCGCGGCCGGGGCGAGGGTCGGGCCCGATCTGCCTCTTCGCGCGCTGCACCCATCAGTTGTATGCGGTCGGGCAAAACAGCGGAACCCGACTTGAAATCCCCCTTCGCGTGGCCGAGAGTCGGCCCAATCGATCGCCCAGGAACCACAAGAGGGAACCTCACCATGACGTCATCCCGTACGACGCGCGCGCTTGTTGGCGTGGCCGCAGTTGCATTTGGTGCCGCGTTTTCCGGCGGCGCGGCCGCCGCTCCGCTGAAGGGCGGCGAAGGCGCCGTCAATATCGTGGCGTGGGCGGGCTACGTCGAACGCGGCGCAAGCGACAAGGCCTACGACTGGGTCACGGGTTTTGAGAAGGACACGGGCTGCAAGGTCAGCGTGAAGGTCGCCTCGTCGTCGGACGAGATGGTGGCGCTCATGAACCAAGGCGGGTTCGATCTCGTGACGGCGTCGGGCGATGCGTCGCTGAGGCTCGTCGCCGGCAAAACCGTTCAGGCGGTCGACACCAAGCGCATCGCAAGCTGGAGCACGATCGACAAGCGGCTGCAAAACGCGGTATGGCACACGGTCGAAGGCGTGCACTACGGCGTGCCCTATCAGTGGGGCCCGAATGTTCTGATGTACAACACCAAGGTGTTCAAGACCGCGCCGACAAGCTGGTCGGTCGTCTTCGAGGCGCAGAACCTGCCTGACGGCAAGCCCAACAAAGGCCGCGTGCAAGGCTACTACGGCGCGATCTATGTCGCGGACGCGGCGGTCTATCTGATGAAGAAGAAGCCCGCGCTCGGCATCAAGGATCCGTATGCGTTGACCGACAAGCAGTATCAGGCGGCGCTGGATCTCCTGCGCGGCCAGAACAAGATCGTGCAGCGCTATTGGGACGACGCCAACAAGCAGATCGACGACTTCAAGACCGAAGGCGTGGTCGCCGCGCCGTCGTGGCCGTTCCAGGTGAACACGCTGCAGAGTCAAAAGCAGCCCGTCGCCAGCGCGTTCCCGGTCGAAGGCGCAACCGGATGGGCCGACACGACGATGATGCACGCGAAGG
The DNA here is from genome assembly GCA_041477875.1 of Micropepsaceae bacterium. Taxonomy (GTDB): domain Bacteria; phylum Pseudomonadota; class Alphaproteobacteria; order Micropepsales; family Micropepsaceae; genus SZUA-430. Next base: position 13,010 of record JBGOVA010000071.1, read on the forward strand.
CGGCGCACCCGAACTGCGCCTATGCGTGGCTCGAGCATTCGCTCAATCCGGTGGTGCAGGGCGACGTCGCGGCCTGGTTCGGCTCGAACCCGGCGGTGCCTGCCGCCTGCACGGCGAGCAAGCTGCTCGGCGCCGACGGCTGCAAGACCAACGGCATCGACAATTTCGGGAAAATCTGGTTCTGGCGCACGCCGGTGGCGGCCTGCGGCGCGGGCAAGACCTGCGTGCCCTACAGCAAATGGGTTTCGGATTTCACCGCGATCAAAGGCGGCCGATAGCTTCATCGTGACCGGCGAGGGGGCGGTTCCGGCAGTCGAACTTCGCAGCGTCACGCGCCGCTTCGGCGCGGTGATCGCCCTCGACGGCATCAGTTTTGCCGTCGGCGGGGGCGAGTTCTTCGGCATGCTGGGCCCCTCGGGCTCGGGCAAGACGACCTGCCTGCGCATGATTGCGGGCTTTGACGTGCCGAGCACGGGCGAGGTGTTGATCGCGGGCCGCTCCGTCGGCGATCTGCCGCCTTATGAACGCGATGCGCATACCGTCTTTCAGGACTATGCGCTGTTCCCGCACATGAGCGTGGCGGACAACGTCGCCTTTCCCTTGATGATCGCGAAGGTGCCGCAAGCTCAGCGCCACGCGCGGGCCGAGGAGACGCTCGAACGCGTCAAGCTCGCCGGGTTCGGCAAGCGCAAACCCTCGGAGCTTTCGGGCGGCCAGCGCCAACGCGTGGCGCTGGCGCGCGCGCTCATCGACCAGCCGTCGGTGCTGCTGCTCGACGAGCCCTTGGGTGCGCTCGACCTCAAGCTGCGCGAAGACATGCAGCGCGAGTTGAAGGAGCTGCAGCGCAGCCTCGGCATCACCTTCATCTTCGTCACCCACGATCAGGGCGAAGCCCTGGGCATGAGCGACCGCGTCGCGGTGTTCAATCAGGGCCGCATCGAGCAGCTCGGCACGCCCGACGACATCTACGATCGGCCGGCGAGCGAATTCGTGGCGACGTTCGTGGGTTCGGCCAACGTCATCGACGGCGCCTTGATCGGAGCTGCGCCGCAGCGCTTCGCTTTACGCCCCGAACGCGTGCGGCTCGTTGCGCCGGGGGTTGCGCAGTTGGTCCCCGGCATCAAACTCAGCGGCATGTTGCGCGACGCGCAGCATTTGGGCGCCGACACGCGGTTTTCGCTCGCGCTCGACGGCGGGCAGGCGTTCCACGCGACGCTCAGGCACGGCGACGAGGAAGAGATCGCGGCGCGCGGACGCCTGGGCCAGGCGATCGTCGCGGTGTTCGACCGCGGCGACTTGAAGCCGCTCGCGTCATGACGGCGAAGGCGACCGCGGCCACGGGATCTTTGCGCCGCATCGCGACGTTCAGCTATTCGCGGCCCGGCTTCGTGCTGTTGCTGTTGCTGCTGCCGCCGATGTTGTGGCTCGGCGTGATCTATCTGGGCTCGCTGTTCGCGCTGTTCGCGCAGAGTTTCTTTCACATCGACGAGTTTTCCGGCGTCATCGTTCGCGAGGTTGGCTTATCCACCTATGAGGAACTGTTCACGCCCGCGAACATGGACATCCTGCTTCGCTCGATGACGATGGCGGCCTTCGTCACCGTCGCGGCGGCGTTCGTGTCGGTGCCGCTGGCGCTTTACATCGCGCTTTATGCGGGGCCGCGATTGAAGGCTGTGCTCTACGCCGCCGTGCTGTTGCCGCTGTGGTCGAGTTATCTGGTGCGCGTCTACGCGTGGAAGCTGATCCTGGCCAAAGAGGGGATCGTGAGCTGGGCCGCGGGCTCCGTCGGAGCGCAAGGCGCGATCGATTGGGCGCTCAATCTTCCGGTGGTCGGCGGGCCGTCCTTGTCGACGTCCTACATCGGAACCTTCGTCGTCTTTCTCTACATCTGGCTGCCCTATGCGATCTTGCCGGTGCATGCGGCGCTCGAGCGCGTGCCGCGCACGTTGCTCGACGCGGCGGCGGATCTGGGCGCGCGGCCGGGTGCCGCGTTCCGCCATGTGATCGTACCCTTGATCGTGCCCGGCATCGCGGCGGGATCGATCTTCACGTTCTCGCTGACGCTCGGCGATTACATTATTCCCGGCATAATAGGGCCGCCGCCTTTGTTCATCGGGCAAGCGGTGCTGGCGCATCAGGGCGCAGCGGGCAACCTGCCGCTCGCCGCCGCGTTTTCGGTCGCGCCGCTCGCGATCCTTGCCGTCTATCTTTTTGTGGCGCGGCGATTGGGGGCGTTCGATGCGCTCTAACCGCTCGCGGCATTGGCTGGTGACGGCGTGCGCGTGGACGGCGCTCGCGTTCCTGCACGTTCCGCTGATGCTGATCGTGCTCTACGCGTTCACCACGGAGGACCGCTCCTACGTCTTCCCGCCGCCCGGGTTCACGCTGCATTGGTTTGACGTGGCGGTGAACGAGCGGCCGGACATTTGGGTCGCGATGGGATTGAGCTTGCGCGTTGCGGCGGTGGCGACGGTGTTGGCGCTGATGCTGGGCACCTTGTCGGCGCTGGCTCTGCAGCGGGCGAAGTTCTTCGGGCGCGACACGCTTTCGCTGTTCTTCATTTTGCCGATCGCGCTGCCCGGCATCATCACCGGCATTGCGTTGCGATCGGGGCTTGACCTCTTGGGCTTCGATTTCACGTTCTGGACGATCGTCATCGGGCACGCGACGTTTTGCATCGTGGTCGTGCACAACAATGCGCTGGCCAGGCTCCGGCGTCTGTCGCCGTCGCTGATCGAAGCGGCGATGGATTTGGGCGCCGACAGCTTCCAGGCCTTTCGCTACGTGACGCTGCCCAACATCGCGACGGCGCTGGTCGCGGGCGGGTTGCTCGCCTTCGCGCTGTCGTTCGACGAAGTGGTGGTGACGACGTTCACCGCCGGCCAGCAGACGACGCTGCCCATTTGGATGTTTTCCGAACTCGTTCGCCCGCGCCAGAGGCCGGTGACGAATGTCGTCGCAGTCATCGTGATGACGATGACGCTGCTGCCGATCTTGCTGGCCTATTGGACGACGCGGGAAACCGGCGGCATCGCCGGATCGGGAAAATAGCGGAGAAAGACGATGAGCATCATCACCGAGCTGACGATCGACGGGCGCGCCGTGAAGGGCGCGGGCGAGGCATGGAGCGTCGTCAATCCGGCGACCGGCCTTGCGATCGTTTCCGTGCCGGAGGCGACGCCGGGGCAGGTCGATCAAGCGGTCAAAGCGGCGCTCAAGGCGCAGCCGGCGTGGGCCGCGTTGGCGCCGGCGGAGCGCGCGAAGATGCTGCTGGCGCTGGCCGATCGTATCGAGGCGGCGGGCGCCGATTTCGCGAAACTCGAGAGCCAGAATTGCGGCAAGCCTTATGCGAAGGCGCTCGCCGACGAGATCCCGGCGATCGTCGATTGCTTCCGTTTCTTCGCCGGGGCCGCGCGCTGCATGGGTGGACTGGCGGCGGGCGAATACACGCCGGGCTTCACCAGCATGCTGCGGCGCGATCCCGTGGGCGTCGTCGGCTCGATCGCGCCGTGGAACTATCCGCTGATGATGGCGGCGTGGAAGGCGGCGCCCGCGCTCGCGGCCGGGAATGCGATCGTGCTGAAGCCTTCGGAGTTCACGCCGCTGACGGCGCTGAAGCTGGCGCGGCTCGCGGCGGAGGTTTTGCCCGCGGGCGTGTTCAACGTGATCGCAGGACGCGGCGCTTCGACGGGTCAGGCGCTGCTCGATCATCCGCGGATCGCGATGATCTCGCTCACGGGGTCGATCGCGACGGGAAAGAAGGTGCTCGAAGCCGCGTCGCGCTCGATCAAGCGCACCCATCTCGAACTCGGCGGCAAGGCACCGGTGATCGTGTTCGATGACGCGGATCTTGCCGCCGTCGTCGAGGGCGTGAAGGTGTTCGGCTATTACAATGCGGGCCAGGATTGCACGGCGGCGTGCCGCATCTATGCGGGTTCGAAGATCTACGACAAGCTGGTCGCCGATCTGACGGGCGCGGTGCGCGCAATCACCTATGGCGCGAAGGCGGGCGAGGGCGCGGATATCGGGCCGCTGATCTCGGAACGTCAGCGCGAGCGCGTCGCGGGCTTCGTCGATCGCGCGCGCGCCATCAAGCGCATGAGCGTGACGACGGGCGGCAAGGCGGCGGCGGGACAAGGTTTCTTCTACGAGCCGACAGTCGTTGCCGGCGCCGACCAGGGCGACGAGATCGTGCGCCAAGAGGTGTTCGGCCCGGTCGTTTCCGTCACGCGCTTCAAGGACCCGGACGATGCGGTCGCATGGGCGAACGATTCCGACTACGGCCTTGCCTCATCGGTGTGGACGAACGACGGCGGCAAAGCGATACGCGTGGCGGCGCAACTCAAATACGGCTGCACCTGGATCAACAGCCATTTCGTGCTCGTCAGCGAGATGCCGCACGGCGGATTCAAGTCGTCGGGTTACGGCAAAGATCTGTCGATGCTGGGACTCGAGGACTACACGGTGGGCCGGCATGTGATGTTCAAGCACGGCTAAAGAGTGGGTCGCGCTGAGGCACGGGCGGCAACCTTCAGACCCGTCATTGGAGCATCAAAGACGGTGGCTGGTTGGACCTGTGATTTTCCGGGGCAGTGTTGATCTGGCTCAAACTCATTCTTCGCGCACCGGCTATGTGTTGCGAACGGTTGAGATTGGAAAGGAACACGTCATGCGTACGCGCATCGGCAAAAGGCCCCTGCTTCTCGCGGTCGGAGCGGCGCTTGTTCTCTCGCTCGGCGGCTGCGCCTATGGCGGCCCTGGCGGATATTACGACGGCTATTACGACTCGTACTACGACGGTTACTACGACGACTTTTATGGTCCCTACGCCGGCGGCTATTGGGCCAACGACGGCTTCTTTTATTATTGGAGCCAAAACCAACGCTATCACCGCGACGACGGGCGTCACTTCCGCCGCGATCGTTTCCCGGGCGGCAAGCCGTTCCACGGCGATCGCGACAGCCATCGCGGCGATCGTCGCGACGGTCCGCGCGACGATCATCGCGACAAGCCGCGCGGCGGCGGCAACTGAATTCTCGCCGCCGGCACGCACGCAACGCTCGCTGCGCCGTCGACGCACGCGCGTGACGCGTAGTGAAAGATGGGCGCGCAAAAAACTTGCCTGTGAATTACCGAATCGAACCGTTGCGAAGCCCGCGCTTTGCGCTCAGTGTGCCCGTCATAAATTCATAAAGAAGGCCAGGGTAATTTGAGCGCTCGGGTCCCTCTCGGGGGGCCGCGAGCGCTTCTTTTTGCCCGCAGGCGCTCACAAAAAACACTGTTAGTGCTTTTGCGCCGCGGCCAATTTCCGCTCCCAATTCAGCGCCGTCTCGACGATCGTCTTGAGCGAGGCGTGGGCGGGTGCCCAGCCGAGCTCGCGCTTGAGCTTCGCACTATCGCACGCGAGCGCCGGCGGATCGCCCGCGCGCCGGGGCCTGTCGCGCGTGGGCAGGGGGTGGTTCAAGACCTGGTCGAACGCACGCGCGACCTCGCGCACCGAATGCCCCGTGCCGTAGCCGCAATTGTATATCCGCGTGGCGCCGTCCGCGCCCGGCTTGGTCAGCGCCAGCTCGTGCGCCAGCGCCAG
>JBGOVA010000177.1:0-9384 GCA_041477875.1 Micropepsaceae bacterium
CGTGAACGCGCCGTAGTCGAGATAGGATTTGATGCGCCCCAGCGCATGGATCAACCGCTCGTTGCCCGCCGCAAAACCCATGCGCCAACCGGGCATCGCATAGGTCTTCGACAGCGAGTTGAACTCGACGACGATGTCCTTCGCGCCCGCCACCTGCAGCATCGACGGCGGCGCCTTGTCGCCGAAATAAATCTCGGCGTAGGCAAGGTCGGACAGAATCCAAAGCCCCTTCGCTTTCGCGAACTTCACGACGTCTTCGTAGAATTCGAGATCGACAACCTGCGCCGTCGGGTTCGACGGATAGCTGACGACGACGGCCGTCGGTGGCGGCACGGCATGCCGCACCGCGCGCTCAAGCCCCTTCAGGAACTGCTCGGGACTCGACGCCTCCACATGCCGGATCGCGGCGCCGGCCAGAATGAACCCGAACGCATGGATCGGATAGGCCGGGTTGGGCACCAAGATCGTGTCGCCCGGCGCCGTCAGCGCCTGCGCTAGATTGGCGAACCCCTCCTTCGACCCCAAGGTGGCGATGACCTCCTTGTCGGGATCGAGTTTCACGCCGAACCGCCGCTTGTAGTAGGTGGCCATCGCCTTGCGCAGGCCTGGAATCCCGCGCGACGCCGAATAGCGATTCGTGCGCGGGTCCTGCACCGTCTCGATCAGCTTCTCGACGATGTGCTTGGGCGTCGGCATGTCGGGATTGCCCATGCCGAAATCGATGATGTCATCGCCCGCCGCTCGCGCCTTCGCCTTCAGCCGATTCACTTCCTCGAAGACATAAGGCGGCAGGCGTTTGATGCGGTGGAAGTCGGTATTCACGGTTGCTCCATGCCTGCGGGAAGCGTGAGGGCCCGCAGATTCAAATGACTCAAAGGACCTTATCGCAGATTCGGGGAACCCGCTCCCCGGGGCGTGGAAACTCAGTTTCCGCCGGGTTTTTCCTCGTCCTTCTTCTCGCCGTCGGTCGAAGCGGGCGCCGGATTGGAAGCGTTGGTCGCGGCAGCCGGGGCAGGCGCCGGCGGGGTGGCCGCAGACACCGTGCCGCCGCGCAGTTCGTCGGCCGTGTGCTGGGCCTTGTCGCGATCGGCGACCAGACTGTCGCGGATTTCGCGGCGCTGCGATTCGGTGCTCGAGGCCTCGCGCGGCGCGGGCTGGGCGGCAAGATTGGGGAATTCGGTCGGCTTGTCGGAGGTCGTGATGCGCGGCCCGGTGGGCTCCGGCTCAAGCGGGTCGACGACGGGTGGCAGCGCGCCTTCTTTGGCGGGCGTGCTCGCGACCTCGGTCTTCGCCTTATCGGCGGCAGGCTTGGATTCCTCCGGCTTCTTGGCGTCGGTCACGCCGTCAATCCAGGTGGTCGGTTTGGTCCATTCCGGCATCGACGAACAGGCCGTCAAAAAACCGGCCGCGGCCAAAATCGCAAGCGAACGCAAGACCAAGCGGGACATGGAACGAACTCCGTGCGTGACGATGGGCGCGTTTAGGGCTAGGCCCCAAAAGCGGCAGGATTGTGCGCAAAACCGCGCCGGAACGCCACCCCTATTAAACGCCACCTTTATTATTTGTGGTGTAGAGCCTGTCGGCTCCCTCGGCTGCGACACTTGCCGCCCGGGGCAAGCCAGGTCTATCTCCTTGCTGCACAGCAGCAAAGAACAAGGACCGGCCACCAACCGCGCCGGGAGAACATGATGGGTGAAGTGCAGGCCATGCCGCCACAGAAAATAGCGAACGAGTACCAAATCAAGGACGCCGCGGAATTCTCGCGCAACATGGTCAAGGTCGCAGCGCAGAGTCAGCGCCTCGTCACCGACTTCATCAAAGGCCAAGCGCGCAACGGATCGGGCGGCGGGTCAAAAGATCCGCTCAACCTCGGCTCGGCTTTCGTCGATTTCCTGGGCCACGCGATGCGCAACCCCGGCCACTTCGTGGAAGCGAACTTCCGCCTGTGGCACGAGTATCTGAATCTTTGGCACCACACGACGCGCCGCATGATGGGCGAAGTCGTTCAGCCCCTGATCGAACCCGCCGCCGGCGACAAGCGCTTCAAGGACAAGGACTGGACCGAGAACCAGGTCTTCGACTTCATCAAGCAGTCCTATCTGCTCAGCGCCCGCTGGTTGCAGACCACCGTCGGCGACGTCAAAGGCCTCGACGACAAGACGCGCAAGAAGGTCGATTTCTACACCAAGCAATTCGCCGACGCGCTGTCGCCCACGAACTTCTTGTTCACCAACCCCGAGGTGCTGCGCGCCACGTTCCAGTCGAACGGCGAAAACCTCGTCAAAGGCCTGAACAACCTCCTGAAGGACTTGGAGCGCGGCAAAGGCCAGCTTCAAATCCGCCAGACCGACATGGAGTATTTCGAGGTCGGCCGCAATTTGGCGCTGACCCCCGCGAAGATCGTCTACCAGAACGATCTGATGCAGCTGATCCAATACATGCCCACGACCGAGGAACAATTCGAGCGCCCGCTCGTGATTTTCCCGCCGTGGATCAACAAGTACTACATCCTCGATCTCGGCGAGAAGAACTCGTTCGTGAAGTGGGCGACCGCGCGCGGCTACACGGTTTTCGTCGTCTCGTGGGTGAACCCCGACGCCCGCCTCGCGCAGAAGACCTTCGAAGACTACATGCGCGAAGGCATTTTCGAAGCGCTCGACGCGATCGAAAAGGCGACGGGCCAGAAGGAAGTGAACGCCATCGGCTACTGCATCGGCGGCACGCTTCTGTCCGCAACCCTCGCCTACATGGCCGCCAAGGGCGACAACCGCATCAAATCGGCGACGTTCTTTGCCGCCCAAGCCGACTTCTCCGAAGCGGGCGACCTCCAGGTCTTCATCGACGACGAACAGCTGAAGTCGATGGAAGAGACGATGAAGGCCCAGGGCGGCTATCTCGACGGCGCCAAAATGGCGACGACCTTCAACATGCTGCGCTCGAACGATTTGATCTGGAGCTTCGTCGTCAACAACTACCTGCTCGGCAAAGACCCGATGCGCTTCGATCTATTGTTCTGGAACTCCGACACGACGCGCATGCCGATCAAGATGCACATGTTCTACCTGCGCGAATGCTACAAGGAGAACAATCTCGCGCGCGGCCGCATGGTTTTGGACGGCGAGAAGATCGATCTCTCGAAGGTGAAGATCCCGATCTATCTCCAATCGGCCAGGGAAGACCACATCGCGCCCTACCGCTCCGTCTACAAGTCGACGAAGCTCTTCAAGGGCCCCGTCACCTTCATGATGGCGGGCTCGGGCCACATCGCCGGCGTCATCAACCCGCCCGAGGCCAACAAGTACCAGCACTGGACCAACGACAAGATCTCCGAGAAAGTCGAAGACTGGATCGCCGGCGCCACCGAAAACCCAGGCTCCTGGTGGCCCCACTGGGACAAGTGGCTGTCGAAACTCTCCGGCAAGAAAGTCGAAGCCCGCACCCCCGGCGACGGCAAACTCAAGGTCATCGAAGACGCGCCGGGTACCTACGCGAAGATGAAGTAGCGCCGGCGAGACCGGAGAAAGCGCCTACGGACTCAGCGCTCCACTTGTTCGACACTGACGAGAGTCGTGCCGTCGGGCCCGACCTCGTGCTGGACAATCCACCCGGCAAGCGGACGGATAAGGCGCAGCGACATCGCCTTCGCGTCCGCATTGGTCACCTCGAGCTGCAGCATGCGCTCTCGCAAGAGTCTCTGGATCTCGAACGGGGCTCGTCGCTGCTTCCCGATCGTCAGCAGATCCACGGCCAAGCAAAGAGGCAAGGACACACTCACTGGAGCGCCAGCGGGAGGCAAACTTGTGAACGTCTCCTCGGCCAGCACGCCGGGCATCTGATCGAGCCGCTGCTGTAGCGGCACCGGCAACGTGCCCTTTGCCTCCACGCGACACGTGATCGCGACCTTGCCGTCCGCAATCCCCCGGTAGCGATAGACGACCCGCAACCCGCCGGTCGATCCGTAGGCGCGTTCGCTCTTGTAGGCGATGGGCGGCTCGATCCGGTCGGTGTTGGCAGCGACGGCGGAAACCTTCAGGAAGCCGAGCGGCCGGCTCGGGATCAACGCCCGCGCAACCTCGAACGCCTTGTCGTTGTTGCCGTCGAAGAAGCAGAGAACGCCCTTGTTTCGGCGGAGCGCGAAGCTGTCGTCATCGCAGAACCCCGCCTCGCCGTTGAATGTGCTCTCCCGCAATCGAGCACTCCTTCCCGCCGACCGCGCGTTTCCCCAGAAGCTCGACCCTTTGTCGAATTCGCCGAGCAGGCTGGCGTAGGTCAGCATGCCTTCGTCTTCGGCGTAGATCACCTCGCCCGCCTTAACGGTGACCGTCCGGCCAGGCGCAAGGGTTGCGACAGGATTCGACGATGGGAGACCCAAACTCAATATGTCGTCTGCAGTTGCGAGCGACGTCGCAAAGATAGCCGCCACCGGCGCCACGATGAAGAGACGGAACCAAGCTTGCCAGCACCAGCGGCGACCTTTGCCGGACATGATCTCACCGCCCCTTTTCGACGAGGTAGGCGTCGTCGTCGTCGTTGCTACCTTCGTCAACGACGAGCTTGCTCAGCATCGCGGCGCATTCCGGCAAAGCGGTCGCGGTCCAGCCTTTGTTGATCGTCATGTAGAAGCGCGGCGAGTCGAACATCTTGCGCTGCACGACGATCGGATGCTGTGGGTGCGTGGGCTTGGTGTAGAGGGTCACGATGCGGGCGATCTTGTTCTCTTCGCGATTGTCTTCCATGAAGATGATGCGGACGAGATCGCCCTCCTCCGCGACGGCAGCGCCTTTTCGTTCGGTCTCTTCTTTGATGACGTCGTCGATCTTCGATTGCCGCGCCTTGCTGCAGGCGTGGTCGGCGAACGCCTGACCGCTGAATGCCGCCCCCATCAAGACAAAGGAAATACAGAGAACAAACCGGAGCACGCCAATCTCCCTCATCGCAAGTGTACATTGTAGCGGCCTTTGGTGAGATACAAGCGACCGCAGAATGGTGACGGCCAGTGAGGGAGGCACCTGTGGCATACCCACAACCTCGTGAACGCTGCGATGATATTGCCTCCATTCGGGGCCAGATTACGCCACAATCGCGCATCACCTCTTGGGGCCATCGGAGGAGACCGGAAATGTCACGCCATGCATTACTTGCCGCTGTGTCGATCGTCACACTGACCGCGTGCGACGCGGATGCCACGAAACCGTCGACGCCGCCGGCCGATCCCATCACCACGCCCGCGACGCAGCAGACGTGGCTCTGCGGGCGCGAATATCACAACCAAGCTTGGGGCTATCAGCGCCGCGGCGTCGTGCTCGATACGCTCGGCCACGTCTGGCGCTACAACATCAAAAGCATGCCGAACGCGCTCGTCAATCCATGGCAACCCAAAGACCTCACGAGCATGAGTGAGGAAGAGCTCAAGCTGCGCTACAACGGCGCGACGACGACGGACCAAGTCGTGCTGGCCGCAGAGATCGCGGCCAACCTGCCGCTCATCGCCGAAGCGGCGGCGGCCAAACCCACCGAGCCGAAAGGTGTCGGCGCCGACATGGGTTCGAACACGCTTTATTGCTACACGTATGATGCGGGCAAGCGCACGTATGCCCAGATCATGCTCGATCAGAAGGGCGACTGGGAGAGCACGAATCCGTCAACCGCGGCAAAGACGCTGGGCGCGTGGCTCGACAAGGCGCTCGGCGAAGTCAAATAGGCTCGATATCGCCCGCTTCGAATGCGCGACGCAGATCGGCGGCATGAGCGTTCAGCCGCCGGTTTGCGATCGCTTCGCGCAAGCCCGCCATCAAGTCTTGGTAGTAGGTGAGGTTGTGCCAGGTGAGCAGCATCGACGCCAAAATCTCGTCCGACTTCACCAGATGATGCAGATAGGCGCGCGAATAATCGCGGCACGCGGGGCAACGGCACGCTTCGTCGAGCGGGCGCGGGTCGTCAGTGTGTCGCGCATTGCGCAGATTGACGGACCCGCGCCGCGTGAACGCCTGGCCGTTGCGCCCTGAACGCGTCGGCAGCACGCAATCGAACATGTCGATGCCGCGCGCGACGGCGCCGATGATGTCGTCGGGCTTGCCCATGCCCATGAGATAACGTGGCCGATCGTCGGGCAGATGCGGCACGGTGAAATCGAGCACCTCGAACATGCGCGCTTGCCCCTCACCGACCGCAAGCCCGCCCACGGCATAGCCCGGAAAGCCTATCTCCGTCAGCGCCGCCGCCGAGCGCTCGCGCAGATGCGGATGAACGCTGCCCTGCACGATGCCGAAGAGCGCGCGCCCCGGCGCCGCGCGGAACGCGGCCTTGGATCGCCTAGCCCAGCGCATCGAAAGCGCCATCGAACTCTCGGCTTCCGCTTCGCTCGCCGGAAACGGCGTGCATTCGTCCAGCACCATATGGACGTCGGAGCCCAGCAGCGCCTGGATCTCCATCGATCGTTCCGGCGTCAACTGGTGCATCGCCCCATCGATATGCGATTGGAACGAAACGCCGTTCTCGTCGAGCTTGCGCAATTGCGCCAGCGACATCACCTGAAACCCGCCGGAATCGGTGAGGATCGGCCGCGCCCAATTCATCATCTTGTGCAAGCCACCGAGCTTCGCCACCCGCTCCGCCCCCGGCCGCAACATCAGGTGATAAGTGTTGCCGAGAATGATGTCCGCGCCCGTCTCGCGCACGCTCTCGGGCAGCATCGCCTTCACGGTGCCGGCGGTGCCGACGGGCATGAACGCCGGCGTGCGGATTTGCCCGCGTACGGTCGTGATGACGCCCGAGCGCGCCGCGCTGTCGCTCGCGTGGACTTGAAACGCAAAGCCGCTCATCCCGCCTTCCGTATCAGAAGACACGCATCGCCGTAAGAATAGAAGCGAAACCGCCGCGCGATCGCGTGGGCATAGGCCGCGCGCATCGTCTCAAGCCCGCAAAATGCCGAAGTCAGCATGAACAAAGTCGAGCGCGGCAGATGGAAATTCGTCAGCAGCACGTCGACCGCCCTAAACCGATAACCCGGTGTGATGAAAATTTGCGTATCCCCCGCGAACGGCCGCACACGCCCCTCTTCATCCGCGGCGCTTTCGACAATGCGCAGGCTCGTCGTGCCGATGCACACGACACGCGACGCCTGGTTGATCGCAGCCGCAGCAGCGACGGGAACCTCGCCCCATTCCGCGTGCATCACGTGATCCTTCGCGTCGTCCGTTTTGACCGGCAGGAACGTGCCCGCGCCGACATGCAACGTCACGCTGGCGCGCCGCACGCCGCGCGCATCGATGCGCGACAAAAGCTCCGGCGTGAAATGCAGACCCGCCGTCGGCGCCGCGACCGCACCCTCACGCGCGGCATAGATCGTCTGATAGTCGTTGACGTCGCGCGCGTCCGCAGCGCGCCGTCCGGCGATGTAAGGCGGAAGCGGTGTGACGCCCACCTCGGCAATCGCCCGATCGAGCGCGGCCCCCGAAGCATTGAACCGCAACACAACCTCTCCGTTCTCGTTTTTCGCCTCAACCGCCGCGCTCAACGCCCCGCCGAAATGCAGAACATCCGAGGCTTGCAACTTGCGGCCCGGTTTCGCGAACGCGGCCCAAACGTCCGCGCCTTCGCGCTTGTGCAAAGTCACGTCGATCGCAGCCTCGCCGCTCGCGCCGCGCGCGGGCCGCACGCCGCGCAGCTGCGCCGGGATCACCTTCGTATCGTTGAACACGCACACATCGCCCGCCTCCAAGAACGACGGCAGATCGCGCACACTCGCTTCCTCGAACGCCTGCGCGCCTTCGCGCACGACGAGCAGCCGCGCACTGTCGCGCGGGTTCGCGGGCCTGAGGGCAATCAGCTCTTCGGGAAGGGAGAAATCGAATTCCGAAACGCGCACCACTCACGACTTCGATTTGGATTTGCCGTTCGTGCGTTTGAGCGCCACGACCTTCGCGCGGCGCGGCGGAAACTTGATGCCGTTCGCGGCGAGCTTCTCCATCACGCGCTTGGCCACATGCGGCGGCGTGAACCCTGAGATGTCGCCGCCGAGCGAAGCAATCTCCTTCACGAGCCGCGAGGCGATCGCTTGATGCTCCGCGCCCGCCATGAAGAACACCGTCTCGATGTCGCGGTTGAGCTGCATGTTCATGCCGACCATCTGAAACTCGTATTCGAAGTCCGAGACCGCGCGCAAACCGCGGATGATCATCTGCGCGCCCACTTCCTCGGCGAAGTGCATCAGTAGAATGTCGAACGGCTTCACCGAAATGTGGACGCCCGCGTGCTTGGCGATCGACGCCGTCTCGTGTTGCACCATCTCGACCCGCTCCTCGAGGGTGAACAAGGGCCCCTTCGCTTCGTTGATCGCGACCCCGATGACGAGGTGATCGACCATCTTGGCGGCCCGCGCCATGATATCGAGATGCCCGTTCGTGATCGGATCGAAGGTGCCGGGATAAAGCCCAGTGCGTTTGACCATTTGCTTTGAGTGCCCTTGAGGCCCGCGCGAGAAATCAAAGTCTGCCAGCCAATGTTTAGCGTAGCGTGAGTCGGTTGCAACGTTCGCTTTGGGGGAGTTGGCGTCTTGGGGTTAACGCCCGCCTAAGCTTTAGGCTCGTCCCCGGCTTCGGCCTCGATTTCCGTGCCCTCGCCGATGCGCTCGACCGAAACGACCCGCTCGCCCTCGCCCAGGCGGAACAGGATCACGCCTTGGGTCGCGCGGCCGGCAACCCGGATCTGCCCGACGGAGAGCCGGATCGTCTGCCCGGCGTCCGTGATCAGCATCAGCTGGTCCGTGTCTTCGACCGGGAAAGAGGCGGCAATGCGCGAATTTTTGCGCGCCATCGCCATGGCGACGATGCCCGAACCGCCGCGCCCGATGACCCGGTACTCATAGGCGCTCGACCGCTTGCCGAAACCGGTTTCCGAGACGGTCAGCACGAACTGCTCCTGGGCGCCAAGCTCGGCGTAGCGCTCCGGCGACAGCGCCGCGACGGGGGCGCTCGCCTCCTCCGCCTCCTCGCCCGCAACCTCCGGCACGTCCGTCTCTTCGCCCGCCGCGCGGCGCATCACGGCCGACTGGCGCAGATAGGCGCGCGCTTCGTCCACCGTCACCTCGACATGGCGCAGGATCGCCATCGAGACGACCTCATCGCCCTCGGCGAGCTTGATGCCGCGCACACCCGTCGAATCGCGGCCCTTGAACACGCGCACGTCCTCGGTCGAGAAGCGGATGCACTTGCCGAGCCGCGTCGTCAGCAGCACGTCGTCGTTCTTGGTCGAAATCGAAACGCCGACGATCGCGTCGCCCGCCTCGATCTTCATCGCGATCTTGCCGTTCGCCTTCACATTGGTGAAGTCGGACAGCAGGTTGCGCCTGATGTCGCCGGACTTGGTGGCGAACATCACTTCGAA
>JBGOVA010000293.1:0-4008 GCA_041477875.1 Micropepsaceae bacterium
AATCCTGGTGGCGGATGACGATGATGTCGGGATGCATCGCGTTCAGGGTCGTCGCCGTGTCGATCAGCGTCTCGCCTTTCCGTACTGAGGATTGCACCACCGACATGTTCATCACGTCGGCGCCCAGGCGCTTTCCGGCGAGCTCGAACGAGGATTGGGTGCGGGTGGACGGCTCGAAGAACAGGTTGATCAGCGTACGGCCGCGCAGCGTGTCGCGCTTCTTCTGGATTTGCGTGTTGAGCGCGACGTATTCGTTGCCCAAATCGAGCAACGATTCGATCTCTTGGCGCTGCAAAGGCGCGATGGCGAGAAGATGCTGGCGGGCGAACAGGCCGGTCATCGCGGGCGAAGCTATAGGGGGCCGGGCCGCAGCCTGCAAGCCGTCTTCACGCCAAAACCCACAGCATGATGGGCATGGTTACCATCGCGACGAGGGTTTGCGCCGTGGTGATGTTGGCCATCAGCGGCGCGTCGCCGCCGAGCTGGCGTGCAAGGATGTAGGATGACGAGGCGCCGGGAACCGCGGCGCAGATCAACGCCGCGATTTTCGCGGTGGACTCGATTCCGAGCGCCGAAGTGCCGCCCGCCACGAGAAGGGGCATGACCAGCAGTTTCAATAGTGTCGCCGTCATGATCGGCGCGGGGCGGGCGCTGGCGTGGCCCAGGTCAAGGCCGGCGCCGACGGCGAGGAGGCCCAACGGCAGGGCGGCTTTGCCGACCATATCGATGGTTGTGGCGGCGACTTTCGGGATCGGAACGCCGACGGCTTGCACCGCGATGCCGGCGAGGCAAGCGAGGATCAGAGGATTGCGGCCGAGCTGCTTGGCCAGCATCGCAAAGCCGGTATCGCCGTTGCCGGTGTGGCGCATCAACACGACGACGCAGAGCGCGTTGGCGAGCGGCACCATGATCGCGACGGCGATGGCGGCGAGTGCCAGGCCCTTCGTTCCCAGCACGGCGGCGATGGCGCCAAGCGCCACGTAGCTGTTCCAGCGGACGGCGCCTTGGAAGACGCTGGTGAACGCCGGGCCGTCGAGCTTGAGCAGTGCGCGAAAGGGATACACAAGGGCCGCCATCACGATCATCGCACCGGCAAGCAAGAGCGACAGGCGGCCCAGCGGCTCGTCTTTGAAGTCGGCGAAGGCGATCGCGCCGAAGAGGAAACACGGGAAGAGGACGAAATAGGTGACGCGTTCGACCGTGCGCCAGCCGTCGTCGGCAAGGAAGTGCGCGCGGCGCAATGCGGCGCCGGCGGCGATGATGGCGAAGACCGGGATGAGAGCCGCAATGACTTCGATCATGCGGGCTTCGGCTCAATCGCTCGTTCGGCGGAGATGTCTTCGAGCGCGCGCTTTGCGGGTTCGGGGAGAAACCAGATCGGAACGAGCGCGAATGGCGTTGCGATCAACAGCCACGCGATCGCGGCGCCATGCGTGCCGAAACGTTCGAACAGTTCGGCTTCGACAAGAAAGCCGACGGCGCCGGCCGCAAGCCACGCGAACAACCGGATCGCCGAGGCGACCGCGCGGTGGGAGGTCGGAAACAATTCCGCGCCAAGGGCTGCGATCATGATGTCGGTTGCGAGATACGTGAAGAGCCCCGTCGTCCAGAACAAGGCGAGCCACAGCCCGGAGGCCCAGGTGTAGAACAGCGCGAAACTCGCGCCGGACGCGACGACGGCGGCCGACAATATCGTCTTGCGGCCGAAGCGGTCGCTCATGGTGCCGGCCGCCATGTTGCCGAGGATCGCGAAGCTTCCTGCGCCGATGGTGAGCACGGTGACTTGCCAGGGCAGCCAGCCGTGCGTGCTTTGCAGGAATTTCGAGACGAGGACGACGGCATTCGCCATGCCGAAGGCGTATGGCACAGCGGCGCAAATGAGCAGCGCCAGCCGGCCGGGGTAGTTTCGTATCAGGCTTGCGAGCGGTCCGGCGTGCGCGCGCAACGATCGGCGCTCTTGAAAGCGCCGCGTCTCGGGCAGGCGCCGTCGCGCCCATAGAAGCCAGATCAAAGGTATGGCGCCGATCACATAGATTGCGCGCCAACCGAAAGGCAGAAGGGTCACGAAGCCGAAGACGAGCGCGGCGCCTCCCGCGCCCAATGCGCCCAACGCGCCGAGCTGTCCGATGGCCCAGCCGCGCGTGCGCTCGCCGAACTCCTCGGCAATGATGACGACGCACAAGAGTTCCTCGGTATAGCCGAAGACGCGCGCAAGGGTCTGGGCGGCGACGAACTCGACGACGTTTTGCGTGAACGCGGTCCACAGCGTCGCCACCGCCATGCCCGCGACGGTCCCCATCAAGAGGCCGCGGCGGCCGATGCGGTCGGCGAGGTAGGCCAGCATCACCGCGGGGATCATGCCCAAACGAAAGACGAAGATGAGCCGCCCGACATCGGCCTCGGCGATGGCGAGGCTTTTCTGGATCTGGGGAATGGCGAAGCCGTAGACGTTGATGTCGTAGCCGGCGATGAACATCGCCGCGCCGACGAGCAGCAACAGGCGTTGTTGTTCCTTGGGGATGGGCTCGGGCGCGCGAATGTAGATGCGGCGGAACAGTTGGCGGAGCGTCATGCCGGCGGTCTTCTTTGCGACAAGAAATCGAGCACGCCTTGCAGGATGTAGGCGGCCGCCATCTTGTCGACGATGTGCTTGCGCTTGGCGCGCGAGACGTCGGCTTCGATCAAGGTGCGCGTGACGGCGGCGGTCGAGAGACGCTCGTCCCAGAAGAGCATCGGCATGGGGTGCTTGGCGTCGAAGTTGCGGGCGAAGGCGCGGGCGGATTGGGCGGAGGGCCCCTCGGTCGCGTTCATGTTGAGGGGCAGACCGAGGACCAGGCCGCCGACATTGTGTTTCTTGACGAGACCGACGAGGACGTCGCTGTCGATTGCGAATTTTCGCTTGGCGATGGTTTCGAGCGGGGTCGCGACAGTGAGCATCACGTCGGAGAGTGCGATGCCGATCGTCTTCTCGCCGAGGTCGAGGCCGAAGAGGCGCTCGCCGGGCTTGAGGGCGGCTTTGAGTTCGGTCGGCGATTTGACGATCACCCGCCTACGCCTTCGGCTTCGGCGCGGCGGACCTTTGGCCGATCTCGAGGCGGTTGCCGGCGGGGTCGCGGATGAAGAAGCGCGCGAGGCCTTCGGCGACGCTCTCTTCTTCGATGGCGACGCCCGCGCCCACCACCGCTTCGCGCGCGCGCTTCAGGTCGGGCACGAGGAAGCAGACATGGCGCTTGCTCTTCGGGCTTTCGTGTTCGTCGACGCCGATGTGCACTTGCAGGGCGCCGACCTGAAACCAGGCGCCGCCGCGCGCGCGCAGCTCGGGCGGTTTTGGGATCTCGCTCAAGCCCAGAACTGCACGATAAAAGTGCAGCGCCTCGGCCTCTTTGGCGCGGGGCACGGCGATCTGCACGTGGTCCACGGTGGTGATGCCTGGGATCATCCTGGGCGCTCCTTGCAACGGTCCACTCAGGTTGGTAGCAAAGCCCCCGTTTCACCACAAGAAAACGCGTCACATGTCCGTCGACAAGAACACCGTTAAGCGCGTGGCCCACCTCGCGCGGATTGCCTTCCCCGAAGAGCGGCTGGAGCCCATGGCCGGCGAGCTCAGCCGCATCTTGGCGTGGGTCGAGCAATTGAACGAGGTCGACACGTCCGCGGTCGAGCCGATGACGAGCGTGGTCAAGATGTCGCTGAAGATGCGCGAGGACGTGGTGACCGACGGCGGCAAGCCGGAGGCGGTGACGCAGAACGCGCCCCTGGGCGAGGATCACTATTTCGCCGTGCCGAAGGTGGTCGAATGAGCGACCTGACGGGCCTGACAATCGCGGAAGCACGGGACGGCTTGCGCAAGAAGTCGTTCAGCGCGCGCGAGCTGACTGACGCGCACATCAAGGCGATCGAGAAGGCGCGCTCGCTCAACGCATTCGTGACGGAGACGCCGGAGCGCGCGCGGGCTGAGGCTGCCGAAAGCGACAAGCGCCTCGCTGCCGGATCGGCGCGGGCGCTCGA
>JBGOVA010000263.1:0-5096 GCA_041477875.1 Micropepsaceae bacterium
AGAAGTGGGCGGCCGCCGCGGCGCTTCTCGCGTCCTTCGCATATCTGCTCTTGAGCGGCGCGTCGGTGCCGACCCAACGCTCGTTCGTGATGATCGCGGGCGCAAGAGTTTTTGGCGGAAAAACGCCATTACCTGCTCGATGAGGCCGCACCAGTAAGCACCAGGTAATCGTCGCGGGCCATTTGGCGGGGGAAACCGCACAGGCTTTCGCGAGGCCGCCATTGTGGCGACTCGGGCACCGTGTTATCTCGCCAGCCATGTCCGCAGGTCTACAGATTGTGCCGTCGGTTCGTAGCGACCCGGCGAGTCCCAATTTCGTGTTCGCGCCATCCCCATCGGACCCGAACACAATCATCCGCCTGTTCGCCAATCCTAGCACCATACAAACGATGCTGAGAGACGCGCGAAATTCGGCGATCGGCCAATATGCTGGCCTCGTTCACGGCCGCTTCGTGGTCCGTAGCGAAGCCGGCGAAGAAACGGTCGGGGGGACTGCTGGCCTTATGAAGGCGGTCGCCTTGTTTCGCGGGATCAAGCGCCCCCGCCTGCAGGGCGGTCTCGATGGCAAGGTGTTCGTTTACGTCACAAATCCCGGCGTTGATTTTGTCTGGCCAGAGCGCGTCCGTTCGGGCACGGAACACGGGCCGACTCGAATGAAACCGCCGCTGAATTCGGTGTTCACGACATTCGTGGTCTTCGACGAGGATTCGATCGCGGCCGAAAAAGCGGCGATGGCCGCGCGTGGCGGCGGACCAGTCCACGGCATAATTCACAACTGGGAATGGACCTTGGCGTCGCCCGCCGAGCCGCGATTCCCGGATGAGTTCGCAACACGTTACGAAGAGAAAGTATGGGCACGATGAGCAATTTTCTGGAATTGCTGGCGCCTTCGGACGAGAGTCCGAGGGGCGCTACGTTTGTCCCTGTCGCGCGGTTTTACCCGGCAATGGATTTCCTGCTGTACCTTGCCGAAGACGTTTCGTATCGCGCCGACCGGGTCGATGAGATCCTAACCGTCCTCTGGCACCCCTACGAGGAACGCCTCGTCGGGATCAAGCTGAAGGGTTTTGCCTGCTTGGTGCAAGAGGTCAAGCGTGCCCTCGGCAATCAAGATATTTCGGTGATGCCGCTGGTGACCCTTGTTGCCGAAGCTCTGATGCAAGGAGGCGCGCAGAAATTGATCGCTGAGCACGAGCAACCGCGGCGCGACGCAATGCGGCGAAAGTATCTCCTCGCCGTCGATTTTGCGCGCAAGGCGCCGCCTGTCTCCGCGGACGACTTACAGCGGGTCGCCGCGTAAGGATCGAAACGAAGCGAGGTGACTCACCATGCTTGGCAACAGCCCCAACGGTCCGTTGACATCCGATGAATTCGACTCCCTGAAGGAGCTTGGGAAGCCGTCGCTCCAGAAGGGAGCGATACCGTCTGAGCACATGCACAAGCTCGTCGGCATGGGTCTGGCCGCGGACCTTCTCGGCGGCTCCAGGTTGACGCCCGCTGGGCGTACGCGCGTGGCGGCGGGCAAATAGGGAAGCCTGGTGGAGTACGCGCAGCCTATCGCGCTGTTGCTCGTCGCTGCGGTCGGGGCATGGATAGCGCTTCAGCAGATGCTGATCGCCAGGACGAAACTCCAGCACGATTTGTTTGATCGGCGCCACGCGATCTTCCACGCGGCGCGCATGTTTATCGCCATGGTCGGAATAAAAGCCGGTCACATCGACCTCAGTGACCTCGGTGCGTTCAGCGCGAAAACTCTGGATGCCGAATTTTTGTTGAACACGGAGATTGCCGAATATCTCGCTCAGCTCAGTCGACGAGGCGCAGCGCTAGCCGGCATATCGGAAGAGACCGGACACCCGGTGTCCGGAGAGGTCGGTGATCTCTCCAAAGCCATCGCGGAAAAGTGGGCCGAGATCCGATGGTTCAACGACCAACTGGACGTCCTCAAGCACAAATTCGCGCCGTTCCTGCGGTTCAAACGATGATGATAGACGGGCTCGAAGAGGCATCGCGCGCGCACCAGCACACGATCCCGGCCCAGGCAATCGGTACCGTAGCCGTGGTGCTCGCATCGGTCGCGCTGGCGTGGGCAGGGCAGACAGCCTACCGCACGCATCAACCATCGAGTCTTCCAACAGCATCGGATGACGCGTGATGGCGTACGTTCCCTTGCTTCTGCCCGCACCGGTTTCTGCGTTTCAGTCCGAAGTGACTGACTTAATTGACCCGCTGTTTTCTGATATTCACACCATGCTGCGCCTACCCATCGCGGAGGATGATGGGTTGAGTGCCGGATGCAACCTCACCTGCGCACTTTCGCTTCTGTCGATCATCGCAGGCATTTCGTCGAAGATGATGCACAGCGGACTACCCGCATCACGGAGCAGGAAAGTTGGGGCACGATTCTTTGAATGCGTGGAAAGGTATTTTCCCTGGGACATGGAACCCCAGAATCCGGTCGATGGCCTGCGAGCGGTCAGTGGTCGCGAGGCGGCCAAAGCCCTCTACGACGCTTATCGAAATCCGCTTGCACACGCCCTGGGTCGGCAAGAGGCGAACAACCTCGGCACTATCAAAGTCGCGAAGGCGCCGTTGACCGAAGCTCAGATCGAGGAGATCGAACGGTCAACAACCAGGCCAAAGTATCCGCCAACGCTCGGCGCCGATGACGTAAATGCCCCCGTTCGAACGAAAACTGTTCTCTACGTCCCGGTGTTCTATTGGGGCGTGAGACAAACGGTGATCCGCGCCTTGCAGGCCCGGCCCACGAACGTCGTTCATGCCGGTGGTTTGCGCACCATGAGCACGCTGCCCGCGCAAGTAACGACAACTGTCGCCCCGGTTTGGCGCGTGGGGTCTTTGGGCGCGAACGTACCACCCAAAACAAAATGAACGGTGACGCCTCAGGGGAATCGCCGAGCGGCTCTTGGCGGCCTTACAAGAGCGTACAGAGGCTCAAGCGTCTCGATCCGGTACGCGCTCAGCCAATCATCGTTCTCCTTCGCCAGATCCATTCGTGAGCAAATTAAGCTTCCCGGCGGGAAAAGATAGAAATGCGAGGGGCGATCGTTCGCCTCCGTCATGCGAATGACGAGCGTGATCCCAGCGCCAAAAGTCTTGTTCAGTGTCAGGCGCCACCGTGGGTAACCGTTCCGCGTATGCTGACATTTCAAGATGGCGAAGCAGATCGCGAATTTCTCGTTCACTGTGAACGCATACGGACGGCGTTCGTGCTTGACGCTGCCACCGGCCGCTTCAATCGCGGCGGTCGCCTTGGCCATGAGGCCAGATCGAACGGCACGAAGCGCGCGATTGGTGTGCGCGTAAGTCAGATCAGTCGATCCTGAAAAGCCTAGCAGCGCATACAAACTTGCCAGTCCGCCAAAGCGACGCTGAACGGTGCGCGCTTGCGGCAGATTTGGATCCTCGTTGATGAGACGCTCTGATAAGGCGCCGCGCCTTTTCAGCAGCGCACGAAGTGCGGTGAGGAGCTCCTCGTTGGTCGGTGGTTTGGCAGCGCGGCTTTGTATGATCCTTCGCGCCCGCTCGAAGGTCTCCCTACTAATGATTGGCGCGAACGCGGATTGCGATGATAGCCAGGACTCTGGAGGGTTCCTGACGAGAACTTTCTTGAGTTTGAAGGACGTGCGGTTCCAAACGTTTCGCCCGCAATATTTCGGATTGAGTAAGACGGCTTGCACATTTGCGCGCCCCCATGGCTGACCGGTGTTCGACACAAGTCCGCGCGCATTTAGGGACGACGCAATGCTCGACTCCAACTTCCCTTCATCGATGAATTTGCGAAATATCTCCCGGACGACTCTCACCTCAGGGGCAGGGCCCGGGATCAACAAGACCCGATCGGTGATGATGCTCTTGCGTTCGCCGTTCTTCAGAGTCTGTTTGTGCCTGCCGTTTTCATCGACCAGCAATCGGCGCATGCCATAACCTGCGCGACCGCCCAGCTGATATCCCATCTTCACGATGCGGCGTTGCCCTGCAAATACCTTCGCCGACAGTTCACGGCTGTACTCGCCGGCCATCGCGCGCTTGATAGCCTTGACGATCGCCGACAGCGGCTTGCCGTCATTCTCGAACTGCTCGGCGCAATACCGAACGGCGATGCCGGCGCGCGTGCAGATGTGCTCGTAGTAGGCCCCCTCGTCCGCGTCTTGGAAGCGGCCCCAGCGGCTGACGTCGAAAACCAGGATGGTGCCGAACGGCGCCTCGCCGCTCTGCACGTCCTCGATCAACTGTTTCAGCGCCGCACGACCGCCAAGCTTCAGGCCGCTTCGTCCCGAGTCCGAGTAGGTTTTGACGATCTCAAGATCCCGGCTCGCGGCGTAGATGGCTATCAGTTCGGCTTGATTTGCTGTCGAGTACTTCTGATGCTCCGTCGACATGCGAAGATATTGCGCGGCGCGATGACGGTTCGCTTCTTGATCGACCATTGGTTTCCTCCATTGTGGTGACCCAAAGCCTACGGAGGCCGCGACGCATGCTCCACCTATCACTGTTGTTCGCAGTCGCTGTCGCCAGCAACGCCGGCGCGACGCAGGCACCTTGGCAAGAGGACGACAGGAAGATCGTCGCGTGCTTTGCGGCAATGGATGCCGATCCGACCCTTGCGGTTGTGAACGCGAAGTTCGCGCGGCGAGGGCCGACGCCGGCACAACTCGCCGACAGAAGCTATGTGAGCGACGAAGAAGCGGATGCGTTGCGCCTGCGCGTGCGGACAACGCGCCCGTGCCGCGACCTCAGGCTCGCCGCGGTCAAGGCGCATCATCCACTGCTCGAGCCCGCCTACACCACGCTCTACTATCAAGCCGATCAGGTGTTCGAATACCTGACCGAAGGCTGGATCAGCTACGGCGCGGCCAACGGGCTTGCCCAGGAGTCGCTGGCCGCGTTCAAGGTGCGATCACAGGACTACTTCAAGGCCGCCAGCGACACGCAACGGTGGGTGCTCGCTCAGACTTGGCTCGACGCCCTGCAGCGCGCGCATTCCGAGCCGCCGCCCTCCGCGCCGCGCCCGGTGACATGCCGATGGCGCGAATTGAACATCGCTTGCGAGTAAGCGCTTAGGAAGTTCGCAA
>JBGOVA010000073.1:0-18229 GCA_041477875.1 Micropepsaceae bacterium
AGATCATTCGCGCCGTATATGAATCGTACGGTTTCGACGCGCTCGAAACGCCCGCGATCGAATTCGCCGACGCCCTCGGCAAATTCCTGCCCGATCAAGACCGTCCGAACGAAGGCGTCTTTGCCTTCCGCGACGACGACGAGGAATGGCTCTCGCTGCGTTACGACCTGACCGCGCCGCTCGCTCGCTTCGTCGCCGAAAATTTCGACGAACTGCCAAAACCTTTCCGCCGCTACCAAGTCGGCCAAGTCTTTCGCAACGAAAAGCCCGGCCCCGGCCGCTTCCGCGAATTCACGCAGTTCGACGCCGACACGGTGGGCACCGCCTCGATGCTCGCCGACGCCGAACTCTGCATGATGCTGTGCGATGTGCTCGAACGCTTGGGCCTCGGCGGCAACTATGTGGTCAAGGTCAACAACCGCAAGATTTTGAACGGCGTCCTCGCATCCATCGGCGCGGTGACCGAGGCGCAGCGCCTCACGGTGCTGCGCGCGATCGACAAGCTCGACAGACTCGGGCGCGAAGGCGTTCGCCTCCTGTTGGGGCCGGGGCGCAAGGATGAATCGGGCGACTTCGCCCAAGGCGCGCGCCTCGACCAACAGTCGATCGACCGCGTGATGGCGTTCGTCGACGCGGGCGCGGCGAAGCGCGGCGATGTCTGCGCAAAGTTCGAAGCCCTGGTCGGCGACAGCGAAGACGGTCGCGCGGGCGTGGCCGAGCTGCGCCAGATCGATGCCGCTCTGACGGGCGCGGGATACGACGATGCCCGCGTGTGCTTCGATCCTTCCGTCGTGCGCGGGCTCGCCTATTACACCGGCCCCGTCATCGAAGCGGAGCTGACGTTCGAAGTGCGCAACGAGGACGGTCAGCTCGTTCGCTTCGGCTCGGTCGCCGGCGGCGGTCGCTACGACGATCTCGTCACCCGCTTCAAAGGCGTCCAAGTTCCGGCAACCGGCATCTCGATCGGCGTCAGCCGCCTGCAAGCAGCCCTCGCCGCGAAAGGCTTGACCTCGCGCGAAGACCGGGTCGGTCCGGTCGTCGTCCTGGTGATGGATCGCGAAACGTTGCCGAGCTACCTCGCGATCGTGAAGGAGCTGCGTGCCGCCGGCATCCGCGCGGAAGTCTACACCGGCACCTCCGGCATGAAGGTCCAGCTCAAATACGCCGACAAGCGCCAAAGCCCGATCGCCGTCATAGAAGGCAGCGACGAACGCGCTAAAGGTCTGGTCACGCTCAAAGACCTTGAACTGGGCGCCGAGCGCGCGAAGGAGATCAAGGATCGCGACGCGTGGTCCAAGGGTGCCGATGCGCAGTCCACCGTGCCGCGCGGTGAACTCGTCGCGACGGTAAAGAAAATTCTGGCCGCGCAGAGTTCGCGCGCATGATCGCCGCGCCTCCCTATGACGCCGGGACGATTGCTGCGCTCGAAACGCAGACGGCAGCCTTGCTCGACGTGTTCCAAACCTATGGCGCCGAGCGCATCGAACCCGCAATCGTTCAACCCGCCGACGCCTTCTTGGATCGCATGGGCGAAGAGCTGCGCCGCCGCACCTATGTGTTTACTGGTCCCGACGGCACGGAATTATGCCTGCGCCCCGACCTGACGATCCCGACCTGCCAGGCCTACCTCGCGCGCGTGCCGGCGGCCGATCGCGCGATGAAGCTGTGCTACGCCGGCCCCGTCTTCCGGCACAATCCGCGTGCGCCCGATCGCCCCGGCCAAAGTTTCCAAGCCGGCGTCGAAAACATCACGGCCGCAAACCCGGCCGCCGCGGACGCCGAGGCGCTCGTCCTTACCGACAACGCCTTGGCACGCACGGGTTTGAAGAATGTTGAGGTCACGATCGGCGACCTCGGCATATTCGCAAGCCTTCTTGAGGCGGTCGGTTTGTCGGCTCAATGGGCGGAGCGTCTGCGCCGCCATGTCTGGCGCCCGGCCTACATGAGCGAATTGCTGAAGCGCCTGACCGGAGAAGCTGTGGCTGGCAACGCGTTCCTCTCCCATGTGGGCGCGCTGCCCGCCGATGAGGCGCGCGCGGTCTTGCGCGACGCCTTAGCGCTCGGCGGCATCAAACATGTCGGCACGCGCTCGATCGACGAGATCACCGAACGATTCTTGGAGCAGGCGGCCGACGTGTCGTCTGCACGCCTCCCGCGCGCCGTCGCCGACCTCATCGCTTCGCTGCTCGCCGTGAAGGTGCCTGCAAACCAAGCGATCGACACATTGCGCAAACTCTCGAAGTCAGCCGGCGTTCCGTTGGATTCGGCGATCGGCGCGCTCGAGCGCCGCCTCGGCCTCTTGGAGCGCCACAGCTTCGATCTCGCGCGGGCGACCTTCGCCGCGCAGTTTGGCCGCAACATGGAGTACTACACGGGCTTCGTGTTCGAGTTTCGTGCCAACGGCGAGACGGCCCCTGTCGCGGGCGGCGGCCGCTACGATCACCTCTTGACCGCGCTTGGCGCGCCGAAGCCGGCGCCGGCCGTGGGCCTCGCCGTGTTCGCGGAGCGCCTGCTCGCAGCGCGGCGTGTGCAGGGGAGCGTGGCATGAGCGCCCTCGTTTTCGCGCTGCCTTCGAAAGGCCGCCTCCAAGAGCAAGTCGTCGCGTTCCTGGCCGACGCCGGCCTCGCCCTCAATCAACCACGCGGCGCCCGCGACTACGCGGCAACCTTTACCGGCATTGACGACATCACTGTGTCCCTATTGTCGGCAAGCGAGATCGCCGACGAACTCCATGCCGGCCGCGTACATATCGGCATCACAGGCGAAGACTTGCTCTACGAGCATGCCTCGAACGCAGACGAACGTGTCCTCACGATCGAAAAGCTCGGCTTCGGCCGTGCGACCGTCGCCGTCGCCGTGCCCCAAGCCTGGATCGACGTATCGACGATGGCCGATCTCGACGACGTGGCCTCGAGCTTCCATCTGCGCCATCACCGCCGCCTGCGCGTGGCCACGAAATACGTCAACCTCGCGCGCGACTATTTTGCCAAGCACGGCATCAGCGATTACCGCATCGTCGAAAGCCTCGGCGCGACCGAAGGTGCGCCGGCGGCGGGAACGGCCGAGGCGATCGTCGACATCACGACCACCGGCACGACGCTCGCCGCCAACAGCCTTAAGGTTCTCGACGACGGCGTGATCCTCGAAAGCCAAGCCGTGCTCGCCGCGAGCCTGCGCGCGACGTGGAACGACGCGGCGCGCAAAGGCGCCCGTAATCTTCTCGATCGCATCGCCGCGCGCGGACAAGCGAAAAGCGCCCAGATCATCCGCGTGCGCATGGATCACGGCGTCGAAGCGGCGCTGCCGACGCTCGAACGAAGCCTGGGCGCGAAAATTCTTTCAAAGCCGGCCGCGGGAAACGCAGCGGGCGAGGCCGCCATTCTGGTGCCCGACGCCAACGTGCAGACGGCAATCGCGCTGCTGCACGGCACCGGGGCGCAAGGTGCGATCTCGACGCAGAAGGCGGAGTACGTCTTCACATTGGACAACCCGCTCTACGCAAAGCTCGAAGACCGCCTGCGCTCGTCTTAGTGCGACAGCGTTCGCGTCCACCATTGACTGGCGATGTGAAGTTTCTTGCTTTCGAGCCAACGCGCGACGCGCGCATCCTTGGCCGCCGCGATCGCGATCAGCTGCACGGCCCCTCGCGCCCGCGCTTCGCTCATCACCGCGTCGAGCAAAGCCGACGCCGCCGCGTCGCCGTCCTCGCCTTCAACGACCGCAAAATCGTCCACGACCACCGTCTTGCCGCCGGGCGCAAACACCGGCGGCGCGTCCTGAACGCCGCCGATGATGAAGCCGACGAAACGGCCGCTGTCTTCAGCGACGCGTGCGATCACGTTGGGCTGACCGAGCTGATGGGTGAAGAACGCGGGCGTCAACTGCGCCGCCTGCGGGCTGATGCGCCACATCACCGGTTCGAAGTTCTCGAGCAACGCCCGCTTGATCTCGAGCAACTGCCCCATCGCGTGAACGTCGGTCGCAAGCGCCGTCCTGATGCTCAATGCCATCGCTATGTTCCCGCCATTGCACCGCGCACGCCGACCTTGCGCCCCGCCGGATCGATCAGCACGCCCGGATTCATGATGCCGTGCGGATCGACCGCGGCCTTCGCGGCGCGCAACGCGTCGGCGAACAGCGGCGGACATTCGCGCGCATAGCCCGGCCGATGATCGCGCCCCACTGCATGATGATGCGTGATCGTACCGCCCGCCGAGATCACGGCGTCGTTCGCCTCCGCCTTGATTTCCTGCCATTGCTCGAGCAGCGAATTCATCCGCCCTAGCGCCTGGAAGGTGAAATAGGGCGCCGGTCCGTCTGGATAGATATGCGTGAACCGGCACGTCACGCTGCCCGGCTTGCCGGTCACGCGTTTCAGCACCTCGCCCATGCGCCGTGTGATTTCCGCGTGGAATACCGGGAAGCGATCCCACGTCACTGCGGTCTCGAACGTGTCGACGATGGCGCCCATCGGCACCAGCACCTCGCGGTAGAACGGCGCCCGCAGGAACGCGTTGCGCCATGCGCCGGCCGCGCCCTCGCGATGCGCAGACGCGGCCTTAGGCTCGTCGATCTTGCCGCCATGATCGCGAACAAGCTCTTTGGCGCGCTCGAACTTCGCGTCTTGCGGATGGTCCGCACTCTCGAACCCAAGCACCAGCAGCGAAGCCGACCCGTCACCCGCGCCGCTGCCGAGCGCCTCTTGCGCATCGATCAGCCGGCAGTTCGTCGGATTGAGCCCCGATTGCGCCAGCGCGCGCACGGCCTCGGCACCCTTCATAAAGTCGTCGAACTTGACCGATGCCGACGCCCGGTAGCGCGGCACATCCTGCAACCGCACCCATGCCTCGGTGATCACGCCCAGAATCCCTTCCGAGCCGAGGAAGAGCCGCTCCGGTTGCGGCCCCGCGCCGGAGCCGGGCAGGCGGCGCGTCTCCATCAAACCCTTCGGCGTGATCACGCGGATCGCTTCAACGAAATCGTCGATGTGAGTGTAGAGCGACGCATAGTGCCCGCCCGAACGCGTCGCGATCCACCCGCCCAAAGTCGAAAATTCGAAACTCTGCGGAAAGTGCCTGAGCGTCAGGTCGTGCGCCTTAAGCTGTGCCTCGAGCGCAGGGCCAAATGCACCAGCCTGGATTCGCGCCGCGCGGCTCGTGCGGTCGATCTCGAGCACCTTGCCCATGCGCCCCATATCGAGCGAGATCGCGCCGGCATAGGCCTCGCCCACGTCGCACTCGACGCCGCCGACGACGCTTGACCCGCCGCCGAACGGAATGACCGCCACCCGCTCGTGCTCCGCCCAATCGAGCACGGCGGCGACGTCCGTCTCGCTTTCCGGATAGGCGACGACATCGGGCGGGTAGGGCACGCTGCGCTGGAAGATGCGCACGTAGTCCGGAAACGATTTGCCGTAGGCATGGACGAGCCGTTCATGCGGGTCGCTCGAACAAAGACGCGCGACCGAGGGAGGCGGCGTCAGCCGCGGCGGCCGCAAGGCAAAGTCCGAGACGTTTGGTTCCGATGGCGGTGGCTTGAGGGTCGCGCCGAAGCGCTGCGCGAAGAGGCGGGCGAGCGCGATCGTCTCGTCCTCGCTCACGGTTTGGTCTTCGAACCCCCAGCCCCAGAATTTCCGTCGCCGCATCGCCATGGCTCTACTGCGGTGTTGGCGTCGCCGGCGTTTCTTGCGGCGCCGGCGTTGCGGGCGCCGCATGGGGGAACACGACCGTCTGATAAGGGCCCGTCGGCGTTTCGCTGGGACCGAAGGGGCCCAGCACTTTGTTCGAGATCGGTGCCAAGCTCTTGAGGAACGCCGCGATCGCAAGCGCGTCCTCGTCGGTCAGCTTTGCATACGACACATAAGGCATGACGGGCGACAGTTGCCGTCCATCGGGGCGCACGCCCGTGCGGATGGTCTTGGCGATGTCCTCATCGCTCCAGTTGCCGAGCCACGTGTCTTTGTCCGGTGTCAGATTGGGCGGAAAGGCCACGCCCAATTCGGGCACCTCCAATCCGACATTGCCGCCGCTGAGCACCTTGTCCATCTCAGGCTTGCCCAGAAGCGCGCCCGGCGTGTGGCAATCGCCGCAAGCGCCGACCGAAACCAGATATTCGCCGCGCTTGATCTTATCGCCCGCTGTCGGCGCCGAAGGTCCGCAAGCGGCCAGCATTGCCGCGCCCGCGAAGGCCACCACCGCTTGGATATGCCACTTGCCATATTCGGACATTTCAACCCCTCCGCGTTTCTCGTTCCAGTCCGCCGCGTAAATACGCTCGCACACCGCCGCTGACAACGCCGTCTTGAGCCGCAATTTGCGCGCCGCGCGCCCATGCGCCAATGTGAGGGCGAGGAAACGAGAAGAAGGGCGAACCCGATGAGCGGCGACAGTGTTGCGATTTCACCGGTGTCCGCACAACCGGGCGAGCTTTCGACCGCGTACAAGAACTACGCGCTCGCCTTGCTCGTGTTGGTCTACGTCTCCAACTACGCCGATCGCGTGCTGATGGGGATACTCTTGCCTTCTATCAAGCAGGAGTTCGACCTCAACTATCTTCAGCTCGGCCTGTTGAACGGCACCGTGTTCGCGCTCTTCTACGCGACGTTGGGCATCCCCATTGCGCTCTACGCCGATCGCGGCAATCGAAAGCTGGTGATCGTTGCTGCGACGGCGGTATGGTCGTTGATGACCGCCTTTTGCGGCGCCGCGCAAAGCTTCGTGCAACTGGTCATTACGCGCGTCGGCGTCGGCGTCGGCGAGGCGGGCTCCGGTCCGCCCTCCCATTCGATCATTGCCGACCTGTTTCCGCTCAAGTCGCGTGCAACCGCGCTCGGTATCTTCTCTCAAGGCATTTCGCTGGGGCTCGTCTTGGGCATCTACGGAGGTGCCCAGGTCGCGGCGCATTGGGTCTGGCGCACGGATTACTTCGTGCTGGAGGGCTGGCGCCTGGCGTTCGTGGTCATGGGCTTGCCGGGCTTACTCATTGCGCTGCTCGTGCTTCTCACGCTCAAGGAGCCCGCACGCGGCGCATCGGAGGGCCGAGCGCTCGGGGCCGACGCACCGCCGTTGCGCGAAACGGTCCGGTTCATCCTCTCGCAAAAGGCGTTGGTCCATGTCTTGGCGGCGGCGACGCTCACCACGCTTGTCGGCTACACCGGCGTCCTTTGGTGGCCGCTGTTCATCGTGACCTCGCACGGACTGAGCCCTGCGGACATGAGTGCCTTCTTGGCGCTGGTGTTCGGCCTGGGGTCCGGGTTCGGCATCTTCATGGGCGGATACTGTGCGGATTTCTTTGCTCGCCGCGACATCAAGTTGATGCCGCGCGTCGTCACCTTCGCGATTCTCTTCGGTCTGCCGTTCGGCGTAGCGCTCTACCTTGTCGACGATTCGAACCTGGTGTTCTTGCTCATCGGCATTCCGGCAGCCGCCGGCGGCTTTTATCTGGGCCCCACGATGGCATTGGTCCAAAGCCTCGTCGCCGTGCGGATGAGAACCGTCGCTTCGTCGCTGTTCCTTTTCAT
Source organism: Micropepsaceae bacterium (assembly GCA_041477875.1). Lineage (GTDB taxonomy): Bacteria > Pseudomonadota > Alphaproteobacteria > Micropepsales > Micropepsaceae > SZUA-430. The sequence continues at coordinate 7,520 of JBGOVA010000073.1, forward strand.
CATCAACATCATCGGCATGGGACTTGGCTCGTTGATGATCGGCGCCCTGACCGACGCGCTGAAGCCCACATTCGGCGACGACGCGCTGCGCTACGCCTTGCTGAGCTTCATGGCGTTCAATCTGTGGGCCGCCTATCACTACTGGCGTGCCGGGCACTTTGTTGAGGCCGACTTGAAGCGCGCCGTGGAGGCGTCGGCATAAGCGGGATCATGCGCAATGACCGCTCTTACACCGAAGACGCCATCGCGCGCCTAACGTCGCGCGAGCGCGCGCGTTTCGCCGCCCGCAACCCGATGTCCGAGAAGCTCGCCATCGAGGCGCGGCGCTCGCTGTTCGGCGGCGTGCCCATGCATTGGATGGCCGATTGGCCGACGCCGTTTCCGCTCTTTGTCGCGGAGGCGCGCGGCGCGCGCTTCAAGGACGTCGACGGCCACGAATACCTCGACTTCTGCCTCGGCGACACGGGCGCCATGTTTGGCCACGCGCCGGAACCGGTCGCGAACGCGATCCGCGAGCAAACCACACGCGGCTACACGATGATGCTGCCGAGCGCGGACGCGGTCTGGGTCGGCAACGAGCTCGCGCGACGGTTCGGCCTGCCGTTTTGGCAGGTGGCCGCGACGGCGACGGACGCCAATCGCTACGCGCTGCGCTGGGCGCGCGCGATCACCGGCCGCGACGTGATCTTGGTCTTCGACGGCTGCTATCACGGCACCGTCGAGGAAACGATGGTGCGCCTCGAAGACGGCGAGACGGTCGCGCGCCCCGGCCAGCTTGGTTCGATCATGAATTACGCGCGCACCACGCGCGTGGTCGAATTCAACGACGTCGAGGCGCTCAAACGTGCGCTCGCGCCGGGCGACGTCGCCGCGGTGATCGCCGAGCCGGCGATGACGAACATCGGCATGGTGCTGCCCGCGCCCGGCTTCCACGAGACACTGCGCATTCTGACGCGTGAAACCGGCACGCTCCTCATCGTGGACGAAACCCACACGATTTCGACGGGTCCCGGCGGCTGGGTGCGCGCCTTCAATCTCGAGTCCGACATCTTCGTTCTGGGCAAGCCGATCGCCGGCGGCATTCCATGCGCGGTCTTCGGCGTCACGGCGGACGTCGCCGAGCGCATGGAAGTCGCGCGCGACCATGCACGCGCAGGCGGGCACGGGCACTCCGGCATGGGCACGACGTTGTCGGCCAACGCCTTCGTCGTGCACGCGATGCGCGCCAACCTCGAACACGTGATGACCGATGCCGCTTACGCGCACATGATCCCCCTAGCCGAACGTCTGCGCGACCGCTTGAACGCGCTGATCCGCGATCGAAATCTTAACTGGTCGGTTACGCAGATCGGTGCGCGCTGCGAGTTCCAATTCTGCGCGAAAGCGCCGCAAACGGGTAGGGAAGCGGAAGCCGCCTTCCACGACAGCTTGGAAAAGTGCATACATCTGGCACTTCTTAACCGGGGCGTAATGATCACCCCGTTTCACAATATGATCTTGGTGTGCCCGCAAACGACGGTCGGCGATGTCGACCGTCTTGTCGGCGCGTTGGACGAAACGATCGGCGAGTTGCGCAATGCTTGACCCAAAAAAACAACACGAACCGATGAGCGAGCTCGAGACGTTTCTCAAGAAACATCCCGACATCGAGCTCGTCCACGTGATCATGACCGACCCTGTCGGCATCCAGCGCGGCAAGGGCCTGCGCCCGCACGAACTGAAGTCCGTCTACGAAACCGGCCGTGCCTTCCCGAGCTCGATTTTCTCGCTGACCGTGCTCGGCGAGGATGTCGAGGAGGCGGGCCTGCTGTGGGATATCGGCGACCGCGACTGCTTCGCTCATCCCATTCCGGGCACGTTGAAGCGCACGCCCTGGCTCGACAAGACGGGGCAAGTCTACCTCGCATTCAAATCCGACAGTGGTCCTGCAGCCGCCGCCGATCCACGCCTGCGCCTCAGCGACATTTGCGACCGCATGAAGAAAGACGGACTCCACCCCGACATCGCGATCGAGCTTGAGTTCTATCTGCTCGACAAGGCCGCGGCGCGCGATGGCAAGATCATACCCGCAATGGCGCCGGGCGGCCTCTACAACGATCAGATCCAGGTCTATTCGATCCAGGAACTCGACGACTACGACCCGTTCTTACGGGAACTTTACGCGGCCTGCGACGCGCAAGGTCTGCCCGCCGAAAGCGTCATCTCCGAATACGCGCCCGGGCAGATGGAAATCACGCTGACCCATCGCCCCGACGCGCTACAAGCGGTCGACGAAGCGATCCAATACAAGCGCCTCGTCAAGGGCGTCGCCGAGAAGCACGGCATGATCGCCTGCTTCATGGCCAAGCCCTTCTCCGAAGCCGCCGGTTCCGGCATGCACATCCATCTGAGCTTGAACGACGCGAAGGGCAACAATCAATTCGCCAACGAAGATCCCGCCGGCGGTCTGCTGCTCCGTCACGCGATCGGCGGCATGGCGGCGACCATCAACGACAGCATGGCGATCTTCGCGCCCAATGCGAATTCGTATCGAAGATTCCGCCGCAACACCTATGCGCCCGTCGCGCCCACTTGGGGCGTCAACAACCGCACGGTTTCGTTTCGCATTCCGGCAGGCCCGCCCAAGAGCCGTCACGTCGAACACCGCATTTGCGGCGCCGACGCCAACCCTTATCTCGCCGCGGCCGCCGTTCTCGCCGGCATGCATCACGGCATCAAGAACAAGATCGATCCGGGCCCACCCGTCACCGGCAACGGCTACAAGACGAAGGCCGAGGGCCTGATGCTCAACTGGTTCGACGCCCTCGATTCGTTCGAGGAGTCGAAGTTCATCAAGGATTATTTCGGCGCCGATTTCGTCCGCATCTTCAGCGCGGTCAAGCGCGCGGAGTGCGAGCGCTTCTTCGCGCTCGTGACCGATTTCGACTACCGCTGGCACCTGCGCACGGCATAGCCGCCGGAGGTGCAGGATCATGAAGGTATTGATCGCGGGAGGCGGCATCGGCGGTATCACCGCAGGTCTGTGCCTTCTCGATGCGGGGCTCGACGTCGAAGTCCACGAGCGCGGCCGCGCCCTCGGCGAAATCGGCGCCGGCATCCAAATCAGCCCCAACGGCGTGAAGGTTCTCGAACGCCTTGGAATGGCGCAAGCGTTGGACGAAATCGCATTTCGCCCCGAAGCGCTGGAGATGCGCTTCGGTCTGTCAGGATCAAAACTGTTCGACATTCCGATGCGCGACGAAGCGGTGCGCCGCTACGGCGCGCCCTACTATCACGTCTACCGGCCCGATCTGATGAAGGTGTTGGCGCAAGCACTCGCGCGCCGCGCGCCGAACGCCGTCCGCCTCGGCAAAGAGGCCGTCGCCTGCAATCAAGATGCGAACGGCGTCGCGCTGCGTTTCGCGGACGGTTCCAGCGCCACCGGCGACGTGCTCGTCGGCGCCGACGGCATTCACTCCGTCATACGCAACGCCATGCTTGGTGCAGATCGCCCGCGCTTCACCGGCAACGTGGCATGGCGCTTGGTCGTGCCCGCGCATCGCCTGAAGGGTCTCGTCCCGCCGACAGCCTGCATTTGGGTCGGGCCGGGTCGTCATGCCGTGACCTACTACGTCCGGCGCGGCGAGCTCGTGAACTTCGTCGGCGTGGTCGAGCGCTCCGATTGGCAAAACGAAAGTTGGACGGAACAGGGCGCGAAAGCCGACCTCGCCGCGGACTACGCGGGCTGGGCGAAGCCGATTGCCGCCGTCATCGATCAAGCGGACGAATGCTTCCGCTGGGCGCTGTTCGACCGCGACCCGTTGCCGAAGTGGAGCGACGGCCGCATCACGCTCCTGGGCGACGCGTGTCATCCGATGCTGCCGTTCTTGGCGCAAGGCGCGGTGATGGCCATCGAAGACGCGTGGGTCTTATCGCGAAAATTGAAAACGTCGCCGAACGACGCGCCTGCCGCCCTCACGGCGTATGAGGCCGCGCGCAAATCCCGCACGACGCGCGCGCAAGCGGGTGCGCGCGCGCAGATGGGCCTCTATCAAAAGCGCGGGCTCGCGGCGCAATTCGCGACCTACGGACCGATCTGGCTTGCCGCGCGCGCCGTCCCCTCGTTCATTCACGCGCGCCAGGACTGGCTCTACGGCCACGATGTGGTCGCCGGCGGCTAGACGCGCCGCGCACCCTCGATCAACAGCACCCCGCGATAGGTCACGAGGTGCTGCCCCTGCGTCAGCGCCGTCGCGCGCACCTTGGCGAGCTTCCCGAACAGCGCCGGCGTCTTGTCGCCGATCCGTTGCCAGCCTTCTTTCGCCGTCGCGCTCGGGCCCGCGGTCACGACCTGAACCAGTTCGTTCTCGGGCAGTTCGATCGTCGTCTCGTCGCTGAACCGCACGCGGATCATCTGGGTTTTGGTCATGGCTCGCCTCGACTCTTGGCTGTTCGCCCGCTGTCTAGCACGGCAAACCCGCGCTCCACACCAGACATTCGCGACCCGCGCATGGCTCCATTGCGGCGCCGGCCCTGGCGAATCGGGCGCCGATAGGCTCTTCTGCCCGCAATCGCTATTTCCAAAACGACAGTCGACCTCGCGCAATGGCGCCACAGCATTTGTTGCTCATGCTCCTGATCTGTACGATCTGGGGCTTCAATTTTGTCGCCGCGAAAGTGGGCGTGGGGCAGTTGCCGCCGCTGCTCTTCACGGGCTTGCGCTTTCTCGTGCTCGCGATCGTCTTGATTCCGTTCCTGAAGCCCGCGCGCGGCCGCATGCGCGACGTGCTGCGCATCGCGCTCTTCAACGGCCCCGTCCACTTCGGGCTGATGTTCCTCGGCGTCTCGCTGACGGCGGCGTCGGTCGTGGCCGTCGTCGCGCAATTGAACGTGCCGTTCGCGACGATCCTCTCGATCCTGATGCTGGGCGAAGTCGTCCACTGGCGCCGCTGGGCCGGCATCGCGATGACCTTCGCGGGCGTCATGGTCATCAGCTTCGACCCGCACGTCTTCGACTCGGTGGCGGGCGTCGCCTTCGCCGCCACCGGCGCGCTCGCCGCAGCGTTCGCCGCCGTCTTCATGCGCCGCCTGAGGGGTGTCGGGATGTTTCAGCTGCAATCCTGGACGGCGGCGGTGGCCGCGCCGCTCCTACTCGCCTCGAGCCTGATCTTCGAAAGCAACCAGCTCGCCGCCATCACCGAAGTCGACGCGATCGGCTGGGGCGCCGTGCTCTTCACCGCCTTCGGCGCCAGCCTCGTCGGCCACAACGGCTACTACTATCTGCTCCAGCGCTACGAGGTCTCGCTCATCGCCCCGCTGTCGCTGCTGTCGCCGATCCTGGGCGTCGTCTTCGGCGTAAGCATGCTCGACGAACCCATGACCCCGCGCCTCCTCATCGGCGCCATGATCGCCCTCGCCGGCGTGGGTGTTCTCGCAGTACGCGGAAGGCGCCCGATCGAAAGCGCGACGTAGAATTTTCTGAAGTTGGCTTGCCCAGCCGACTTGTCCGTCGAAGCTTTGGCGAAGGCGGAAGCTTGCGGGTGCATCGCCCGCCGTCGCCCAAGAGGGCTACGGGCTTCGTTTACTTCGCAAGCGAAGGCTGGTTCCTGGGGCCGGAATCGAACCAGTCACAAGCGGATTTTCAGACCCGCGTAAACAAGGCGAGACAAGCACTTGGCGTCGGTCCGCATGGAAAAACGCTCACTGGAGATCAATCGTTTATGGTGGCGTTTGGCAAAAAGCCTTCTTCGCGCAGTTGGTTGCACGACGACACGCGACGCGGAGCCCTAACGATCCCAACACGTCGCATTTCATACGATGAAGCCGGCCTTTGTAAGGGGCAAAGCCCTGATCCGCTTTCCCGTTGCACGGAAGACGGCGTTCACAATAGCGGGCGCGATGGGCGGAACCGGCGGTTCGCCGACGCCACCGACTGGAGCCTCCGGTGTTTCGAGAACCTGCACTTTGATTTCCGGCGCTTGAGCCAAGCGCAACACTTGGTAGTTATCGAAATTCGTTTGTTCGACGCGCCCATCACGCAAAGTGATCGCCTCGCCGAGTGCGGCGCTCAATCCAAGAATGATGCCGCCTTGTGTTTGGGCCACGACTGCGTCCGGGTTCACGGGCGTGCCGCAATCGATGGCGCAAAACACGCGATGGACCGTAATCTTATTTCCGGCATCGACCGAGATTTCCGCGATCTGGGCTATACTCGTGTGCCAACCGGTGCTGCGAAAATAGGCTAGTCCTTGAAAGCGTCCGGCCGGCGGTCGACCCCAATTCGCCATTCCGGCGACGGTATCCAGAACACGCAGCTCTCTTGAATCGTTGGCCAGGAGCTTCCGGCGGTAGGCGAGGGGGTCTTCGCCGATCGCATGCGCCACTTCGTCGATAAGGGACTCGAGACAGAACACGGTGATCGAGGCATCGACGGATCGCCAGGCACCGATCGGCACGGCAAGCTTGGTGTTTGTTTGCCGCGCAACCAGATCGACACCGTAGTTGCCGCCCAACCCGCCGAACGCCGTGTCGTTGGCAGTCGCCCCGACACACTCTAGCGCGCGGATGATCATGTTTTCATCGAGCGCCGCTCTCAGGTGGGCCACACTCGCTGGACGGTAGAAATCATGGGTGAAATCCTCCTCGCGCGTCCAGATAACCTTGACCGGGCTCCCGACTGCTTTTGCCACACGCGCAGCCAAAACGCCGTAGTCCGTTTTCAATCGCCGCCCGAACCCGCCGCCCGCTTTCGTGGTCTGCAAAATCACCGCGCTTCTCGGCAGACCCAGCGCTAACGCGACATCCTTGCGCATGTCGCCTTGATTTTGCATTGGCGCCCACAATTCGCAGGCACCGGCGCTCACGCGTGCGATCGCGTTCATCGGTTCCATTGGCGCATGAGACAGCAAGGGAAGCTCATAATCGGCTTCAACAATCTTGTGCGCGGCACTGAATGCCGAAGCGACGCGCCGGGTCGCGAGATTTTTGTCTTCTGGAAGTGTCGCGACGTCCGCGGCCGTTGAACCGACTTCGCCGCGCAGCTGCGCAAACATCGCCTCGTCCGATGCAATTGGGGCTGCCGCTCGCTTCCAAACGGGTGCAAGTGCATCAAGACCTCTTTTCGCCGTCCAGAAGTCTGCCGCGACGACCGCGACTGCGTCCTCGAGTTTCACCACATGCTGCACGCCGGCAATCGCTCGCGCGGGCGTCTCATCCACGCTGTCAAGGTGTCCGCCGAAGAACGGACACTGCGTGACCGTCGCCACAAGCATGCCTTCGATTTGCAGATCGATGCCATAGATGGCGCGCCCATTCACCTTCTTAGGAAGGTCGAGGCGCTGGACCGGCTTGCCGATCAGCGACCATCTGTTTCGCGGTTTGACGGGCGCATTCTGCGGGACCGGAAGCAATGCAGCTGTTCGCGCGAGTTCGCCAAAGGAAAGGACTCGTTTGCCGTCCGAATGCAGGACACGGCCGTTTTCGGCGCGGCAACTTGCCGGATCGACGGACCACTGTCTTGCCGCAGCCGCGATGAGCATGGCGCGTGCAGTTGCGCCCGCTTGCCGAAAGACTTCGAAATATCGCCTGATCGAACTGGATCCGCCGGTGTAATAGTCGTCTTCGTCCTTTCCGAGGTAAGGGGCTGTAACAGGAGCCATTTCGACGCGCACGGTCGACCAATCAGCATCCATTTCCTCAGCGACGATCTGTGCCAGCCCGGTCTGAGAGCCTTGCCCCATGTCCATGTTGACGACGCGGACCGATACAATGTTGTCGGGCGTAACCGCGATCCACGCGTTTAGGTCGCCGGAGTTTGACCTATCGGCAGGTGGCCCCATCCACTTTGCGGCACCGAGAATTCCCAGAACAAGACCCGCTCCCGCGCCACCGGCAGTGATCAGTACAAACCGCCTAGAAAAATGGCGTCGCCCAGATTGCATAGGTGTCACACTTTTTGATGAATGGTCGCACGCGGCGACAATGCGATCGATATTGCCCCAAATCGTGAGATCGATGAGTCCGTATCGCCTAGCGTCGGAGTTTTCTGCGTCAAGAAATCGTGAGTGTTGGACTGCCATGGCAATTGGCTTCACAGGGCCGTATTTCGCTCGCAAGTTATTGATCTGAATGACCGGAATCGAACCAGCGACACGTGTGCTGCGTTATCAAAATCGTTCAACCTGTCTCACGAACGCTGACGGGGGACAACCAGCCAGGCACCCGTTTGCGTGATGGCCTCGGACTCGCTGAGTTTAAGGGCAAGACTGGAGACTTCCGAAGTAACCCAATCGGGATAAGCGACCGTTCGAACAATGTGGCGACCCGTTGGCGTATGCTCCTCTTTGAGCTGGGCGAGGTGGGCACGCGGAAGCCGGTCAGCAAGACGAACTAAAGCTGGCCAGAGCCTTCGATGAACGAAGGTGACCTTGCCGCCAACGGCGCGGCAAACAAGAACATCATTGCTGTCTCGAACCGCGCGCGTCAGCGCGAATATCTCTTTGCTCCTTGGGTGAGACCACCAATTTCCCTTGATCGGCCCTTGCGCTACCGCCTCCGCCAGGGAGGGAACCAGTCCGCGGCTGGATTCCAGGACGACGCCATGCTCTCGAACGAATGCGATAGCTTGGTTGGGTGTCATCCCCGGCTCATCGGTTCAAATCTGTCTGGGCGCATCCGTAGTGGCCGGACTAAAATAGTCTGACACCTCGACGACCGCCGCAGTCTAACGTGACCGAGACGCCAGGCACAATCACGCGACAAGCCGCCGTAGCGGAGCGTTGTTGCTGCAAACATAAAGTTAGGGCGGCGCAGGGTAGAAAAACGCCGACGACGAACCACAGGCTTAGACCTGCATTTGGAAAAACGCGGATTCGCTGCTCAAGTCGGCGCATAGCAAGGCAAGATTTGAACGGATGGGGGCGCCGCGCCCGGCGTTCCGCGGGTGGAGACACGGGCATGCCTGCGGAGTCAGATGTGTGAACGAGACAGACCACACCGCGATGGCCTCAGCGAACCGCAAGGCCGGCGACGTGATGCAAGCCATCGTCATGGAACGGTATGGCGCGCCCGATGTGCTTGAACTCCGGGAGGTGAAGAAACCCGCGCCGAAGGGTGACGAATGCCTCGTCCGGGTACATGCGGCATCGATCAACGACTGGGACTGGGAGTTGCTGCGGGGCGCGCCGCTGAATCGCATGATGAACGGCCTCTTCAAGCCGAAGCTTCGGATCCTCGGCTGCGATGTTGCCGGGCGCGTGGAAGAAGTGGGCGCAAACGTTCGCACGTTCAAGCCGGGCGACGAGGTCTTCGGCGATTTGTGCGCGAGCGGCTTCGGCGCCTTTGCGGAATATGTCTGTGCGCCTGAAGCCAGCCTCGCGCGCAAACCGGCCGGCATGACTTTCGAGCAGGCCGCCGCCGTCCCGCAAGCAGGCCAGCTGGCTGTGCAGGGGCTCATCGGCGTCGGTCGGATCAAGGGCGGACAGAGGGTCCTGCTCAACGGAGCAGGCGGCGGCGTGGGCACATTCGCGCTGCAGATCGCCAAGCTCCATGACGCAGAGGTGACGGCGGTCGACAGCGCCGGAAAACTCGACATGCTGCGCGCCCTGGGGGCCGACCACGTTATCGATTACAGACAAGAAGACTTCACCAAAGGCAGCCGGCGTTACGACCTGATCCTCGACACGAAGACGAACCGTTCGCCCTGGGCTTACGCGCGCGTCCTCAATCCGGGCGGCATCTACGCCACCGTCGGCGGTTCAATCCCGCGCGCATTGCAGGCCCTTGTGCTGGGTCCGCTGATTTCACGCGTGTCTCGCAAGCACATCAGGCTCGTCGTCATGAGGCCCAACAAGGACCTTCGCTACCTGAGCGAGCTGTTTGAATCCGGCAAGCTCCGCCCTGTGATCGATGGGCCATACAAACTGGCGGACATCGCTGAAGCTTTCCGGCATTTTGGCGCGGCCAATCACAAGGGAAAGATTATCGTCACAGTGGGATGAAAGCCGAACCGTAGGAATGACGGCGTGCCAATCGAAAGCGCGACGAAGATTGTTTTTCGGTGTCGGGCTTGCCAAGCCGTAGCTTGCGGGTGCCATCGCCCGCCTTCACCGAAGTGGCTTCGGCGTGGCAGCCTTCGCTTTGCTTCGCCGCCGGCGCGCGGCCGACGGCGTCAAACGCGTGACGCGGATGCGGCGAAAACCGGCCAATTCGTAAGGGCGGGGTTAACCGTGCCAGTGCGAAAGTCGAAAATGTGAATCGACTTGGACTTGACCGTCCACTGACGTTCTGAATCTATTGTACCCGCCACCGAGGGCAGCCCTTTCGAGCCGCCCCCGGCGAATGAGATGAGGCGAGGACCGGAGTCGAACCGGTATCTGCAACCTTGCTGGGGCGCCGCATATCCGTTCTGCCACCCCGCCTTGAACCCCGCCTAAACGGCGGGGTTCCTCATATCTAGACCCTAGATTTTGATCGCCGCAATAGATTTTGTGTTAATCGGCGTTAGCGAATACCAGATTATGTGGGTCAGGATGTGGGTCTTCTGTGGAAAGCGGAGTGCGCGGCGCACTTATCCCTCTCCGTAAGCGATCCAGCGATCCGCGCACCCTTGACGCGACGGCCGCAAAACGACAACCAGCATTGATTTCATCGCGACCCTCTTGCGCATCTGCGCGGCGCATCCGATTTATATCGTACGATACAAACACGGGGGCAGCGATGAAGCGGGAAACG
>JBGOVA010000046.1:0-22092 GCA_041477875.1 Micropepsaceae bacterium
CGCTCGAAGCGATCGCAAGCCACGCGCTTGCTTTTGCGGCGCTTGGGCAGCACCCCAAGGCGCTCGAAGCGATGTTGAAGAACGCCAGCGCATTCGCCGAATTCTCGAAAAATGCGAAGTCGTTTGCCTCAGCGGCCTCCAAGGCGAGCGCGGAAGGGATGCAAAAGAACGCGGCCGAGTTTGCGAAGCTCGGCGGTGACGCCAAGGCGATGAAGGCCGTTGAAGCCGACGCGTCCGCTTTCTCCGCGCTTGCCGACAACGCCTCGGCATTCGCAGCGTTCGCCGCCGACGCGAAGGCCCTTGCCGCGCTCGGCGACGCCAAGGCGCTCGACGCCTTGTCGAAGAACTCGTCGGCCTTTGCCTCGCTCGCCGGCAACTCGAAGGCTCTCGAGGTGCTGGCCAAGAACGCCTCTGCCTTCTCCTCGCTCGCGGGGGACTCGAAGGCCTTCAACGCCGCTTTCGGCAACTCGAAAGCGCTTGAGGCTTTGACCAAGAACTCGTCGGCCTTCGCATCGTTCGCCGGCAATTCAAAGGCGCTCGACGCGATGCAGAGGAATTCGCACGCCTTTTCGTCATTCGCGGGCAACGCGGCCTTCGCCTCGCTCGCCGCGAACCCGTCCTTTGCGTCGGCTTTGAGCAACCCGGCGTTCCTGAAAGCCGTGTCGAACTAAGGCCGCGAATCAATTCGTTAATGCCGAAAGCCGCTCGCGAGCCACGCGGGCGGCTTTTGTTTTGCAACTTCCGCACGCAAGCTTTCAACCAGGTGATTCGCTAGGACAGCGGGCCCGAGGGGGAAGTTGGTATGCGTGCGGCCCTGGTGTCGCTGGCGATCGTTTTGTGCGCGTGGGCGTCCACCGCGGCGGCCGACGAAATCGAGATGGACAGGATCGAGACCAAGGATCTCGACCTCCTCTATTTCGATCCGCCGCAAACCTATTTGACGCCTTACGTCGGGCGCGCCTTCACCAACTCGCTCGACTTCCAGAAGCGCATCTTCGAGTGGGAGCCGTGGGAACGCACGGCCGTCCTGCTCAAGGATTTTTCCGACTACGGCAACGCCGCCGCGCGCTCGTCGCCCAACAACGCGCTTCTCGTGGATGTCGCGCCGTTCAACCAGGCTTTTGAGACGATCTCAGCTGGCGAGCGCATCTTCACACTCATGAACCACGAGCCCGTCCACATCGCGACGATGGACGTGTGGAACGCTGAGGACGCCTTCTGGCGCAACCTCTTCGCCGGCAAGCCCGCGCCCATCGAAGAACACCCGGAGTCCATCATCTACAACTACCTCGCCACCCCGCGCGTGAACTCGCCGCGCTGGTATCTCGAAGGCAGCGCCGTCTTCATGGAAACGTGGATGGCGGGCGGCTTGGGACGCGCGCAAGGCGGCTACGACGAGATGGTCTTCCGCGCCATGGTGCGCGACGACGCAAAGTTCTTCGATCCGTTGGGGCTGGAATCGGAGGGCCCGTTCACCGACTTCCAAGGCGGCGTGAACGCCTACCTCTACGGCACACGCTTCATGAGCTATCTGGCGCTGACGCGCTCGCCGGAAAAGGTGGTCGAGTGGCTGAAGCGCGGCCCCGACAGCGAGGGCTACTACGCCGTCCAATTCCGAAAGGTCTTCGGCAAGCCGCTCGACGAAGCGTGGAGCGAGTGGGTCGCCTGGGAGCGCGACTTCCAGCGCGCGAACTTGGAATCGGTGCGCAAATTCCCGACGACGCCCACGAAGCGTGTGACCGCCCAAGGCCTCGGCGCAGTTTCGCGCGCCCACTACAATCCGCACTCTGACAGCCTCGTCGGCGGCTTCCGCTATCCGGGCGTCATCGCGCATATCGGCGAACTGTCCATGAAGGACGGCAAACTGCGCCGCCTCGCCGACATCAAGGGTTCGATGGGTTACCGGGTCACCTCGCTCGCCTACGACCCCCAGACCAACAAGGCCTGGTACACGACCGACAACTACGCCTATCGCGACGTGATGGAGATCGACGTCGCGAGCGGCGCGACGCGCATGCTGATCAAGGACGGTCGCATCGGCGACCTCGCGTTCAACAAGGCGGACCGCACGCTTTGGGGCCTGCGCCACTTGAACGGCTTCGTCACGCTCGTGCGCATGGACCCGCCTTACGAGAAGTGGACGCAAGTCCACACCTGGCCCTACGGCCAAGTGCCCTTCGACATCGACATCTCGCCCGACGGCACGCTGATCTCGATGTCCTTCGGCAAGGTCAACGCCGAACAATCCGTGCGCGTCTTCCGCCTGAAGGACTTGACCCTCGACAAAGCCGACGACATCGCGCACTTCGAATTCGGCACGTCCGTCCCCGAAGGCTTCGTCTTCTCGCCCGACGGCCGCTACCTCTTCGGCAGCGCGTATTACACCGGTGTCTCGAACATCTATCGCTTCGAAATCGCCACCAACAAGATCGAGGCGGTGTCGAACGCCGTCACCGGCTTCTTCCATCCGATCCCGCGCGAGGACGGCTCGCTCATCGTCTTCGAATTCACCGGCGACGGATTCTCGCCCGTCGTCATCGACCCGAAACCGTTGAACGATCTGGGCGCAATCAAATTCCTCGGCGCCGAAATCGCCAAGGCCCATCCGATCGTGAAGACCTGGGCCGTCGGCTCGCCCGCCAACGTGCCGATCGACGCGCTGATCACCAACCGCGGCAAATACGTCCCCTCCCACGAGATGCATTTGGGCGCGGCCTATCCCGTCGCCCTCGGCTACAAGGGCTACGGCTCCTTCGGCTATCACGTGATGTTCGAGGACACGTTCCAATTCGCGAAATTCCACGCCACCGCCTCCTACTCGCCGACGGAATCCCTGCGCGAAGCCGAACGCTTTCACCTCAAACTCGAATATCGCAGCGTCAACGGTTACGTCCGCTATTGGCATAACGACGCCGACTTCTACGACCTCTTCGGCCCGACGGAACGCAGCCGCAAAGGCGACGCCGTTCTCGCCGGCTACAAATGGCCGCTGATCTACGACCCGCCGATCCAGATGAACTTTTCCGCCGACATCGCCTACTACATCGGCCTCGACACGCTGCCCGGCGCGCAGAACGTGCCGGCCAGCGCCTCCAACATCGGCTCGCTCGACTTCAAGCTCGACTACACCGACACCGACAAATCGCTGGGCGCCGTCGATCACGAGAAAGGCTATCGCTGGGAACTCGCCTGGGGCAGTGACGCCGCGGACGATGAGTTCTTCCCCCACGCGCGCGCAGGGTTCGATTTCGGTTATCCCATCGGCTGGGAACACTCATCGCTCTGGCTGTATTCGTCGGTCGGGATCACCGGCGGCGATGCCACCAATCCGCTGACCCCGTTCTATTTCGGCGCCTTCAAGAACAACTACCTCGACGACAAGGAGACCAAGCGCTACCGCGAATTCGACACCTTCCCCGGCTTCGAGATCGACGAAATCGCCGCGCGCAGCTTCGTAAAGTCGGTCGCTGAATGGAACCTGCCGCCCATCCGCTTCGAGGACGTCGGCACGCCGAGCCTCTATCTGGGCTCGATCCGCTCCGCGGCTTTCGCCGGCATGCTCTGGGCCGACCCGGGCCTCGCGACGGAACGCACGCTAGGCAACGCCGGCGCGCAGCTCGACCTCAACTTCACCCTCGCCCACCGCCTGCCGATGACGCTCTCCGTCGGTTACGCTGCGGGGATAGAGGATTGGACCAAGCAAAACGAAGAATGGCTGATTTCGTTGAAGATCATGTAGGCTTTTCGCCCCTCACCCCCATCCCCTCTTCCTTTCAGAAGGTGGACGGGCGAGGGGAGCGCTAGCGATGCCCCTCCCCCTCCTCGAAGCCCCGATCGCCCTCGCGCCGGCCATCGCACTGCTCATCGTCCTTGATTGTCTCGACAGCTTCCGCCTCGTCAGCCTGCGCGCGACGCTGACGACTCTCGTCCTCGGCGGCCTGCTCGCGATCCTCGGCTACTTCCTCAACGCCGTCCTCATGGACGCAGCCGGCGTCGGCATCGGGGCATACACCCGCTACGGCGCGCCGATCGTCGAGGAAATGCTCAAAGCCGCCGTGATGATCTACTTCTTCCAGCGCGCGCGCATCGGCTTCTTGATCGACGCGGCGATCATCGGCTTCGCCATCGGTACGGGTTTCGCGTTCGTCGAAAACCTCTACTACCTCTACACATTCCCCAACGCGAACATCGGCGTCTGGATCGTGCGCGGCTTTGGCGCGGCAATGATGCACGGCGGCGCCACCGCGATCTTCGGCGTTCTCGCGCAAACCTGGACCGAGCGCCACACGAAATTCGTCCCGGCGTTCTATCTCCCGGGCCTTGCCGCCGCGATCGTGCTGCACTCGCTCTTCAACCATATGCTCGCAACGCCGATGATCGCGACCGCAGCGATGACCATCCTTGTGCCTTTGACGCTGTTCGCGGTCTTTGCCAAGAGCGAGCACCGCATCCACGACTGGCTGCTCCACGACTACGCGACGCACGAGCATCTGCTCGCGACCATGAACGTCGAATTCGCCCACAGCGAGGCCGGCCGCTTCGTCTCCGAACTCGCCGACAAATTCGAGGACCACACGGCCGACATCTACGCCTATATGCGCCTGCACACCGAACTCGTGCTGCGCGCGGAGAAACTGCTGCTCGCGCGCGAAGCCGGCACGAAGGTTCCGCTCACCCGTGAAGACCACGCCGACTTCGAGCGCCTGCATGCGCTCGAACGCAAGATCGGCCGCACCGCGCTCATGGCGTTGTGGCCGCATCTGCACTATAGCCGCCAAGAACTCGCCGAACTCTACGAACTCGAAGGCCGCGCCGCGAACCACCACACGACGCAGTAGATCGTGATTGCAACCCACGCGAGGACCACATTTGCCTCACCCCGGGAACGAAGCACGGCCTTGCGCGTTCACCAGCCAGGTCGTGAACTGCTCGACCTGCGCCGCACCCGGCGCCTCTGAAAAGGAAATTCCGACATGAACCTCGTTTCAAAGGCGCTGATCGGCGCCGCGGCGATCGCGCTCCTCGGCGGTTGCGGCATGTTCAGCAAGTCCGACAGTACCTCTTCGTCCTCCACCGACACCGCGTCCAACACGGCGCCGTCGACGGTGCCCTCCGCCAACCTGCCGCCGATGACCGCGACAACACCGGTGGAAGGTGGAATGCCGGCTTCGGCCGACACGAACGCCGCACCCGCGGCGACCGCGATCGCGCTCTCCGAAGTGCAGAACCCGAAGCAGACCTTGGCCCACGCCACGGTCAAAGACATCAAGGGCGAAGCCGTCGGCGAGGTGAAGTCAGTTCGCGTCGGCAAGGACGGCAAGGTCGCCTCGGTCAGTGTCGCGGTCGGCAAGCGCACCTTCGCCCTCAAGTCCGACACGCTCACCTACGTGCAGGCCGAAAACACGATCATGAGCCAGCAGTCGAAAGCCGAGATCACGAAGACGAAGTGAAGCGCAAACCTTAGCCCCGTCCGTTCGAAAACTTGCCCTTCCCCCTTTAAGGGGGAAGGTGTCGCGCGAGCACGCAAGAGTTGCATCCCTTGACGACGATTCCCACAAATCCAACGGCAGCATTCGCTGCATACGAACACAGCACGTTGAATTCCACATCGGCCCGCGCGAAAATGCCGTCAACCACCCGGGGACCACGATCATGCAGCCGCGCCACCTTTCTCAGTACACCTCCGCGTTGTTGGTCACGTCGTTTCTGACCTTGCCGCTCGTCGGCTGCCTCGACGACGCGGAGATGAGTCCGTCGCCCGCCGCCGACGCCGCCAAAGCCGGCATGAGCGTGTGCACCGCCGCCGGCGCCAAGAAGATGCCGCTGTTCGACAATCTGGGCACGCACGAACACAAGATCACGACCTCATCGCCGGAAGCGCAGGCTTATTTCAATCAAGGCTACCGCTATCTCTTCAACTTCAATCACGCCGCCGCCATCTCCTCGTTCCAGGAAGCGCTGAAGCGCGATCCGAAATGCGCCATGTGCTGGTGGGGCACCGCGCTCGCCTACGGTCCCAACATCAACATGCCGATGATGCCCGACGCGAACGCGCCCGCGAGTGAAGCGATCAAGAACGCGCAAAACCTCGCCGCCGGCGCAAGCGAAGCGGAACAAGCCTATATCGCCGCGCTCGCCAAACGCTATTCGGACGATCCGAAGGCCGATCGCGGCGCGCTCGACCATGCCTTCGCCGATGCGATGCGCGGCGTCGCGAAAAAATACCCGACCGACCTCGACGCGCAAACGCTCTACGCCGAAGCGCTGATGGACACCTCGCCCTGGAATTATTGGAAGCCCGACAAGCGCACGCCGAATGAGGGGCTCGAGGATTTGATCCCCACGCTCGAAGCGGTGATGAAGCGCGCGCCGCAGCATGCGGGCGCGCTCCACCTCTATATTCACGCGGTTGAAGCCAGCGACAATCCCGGCCGCGGCGAAAAGGCCGCCGACACGCTGGGCGTATTGCTGCCGGGCGCGGGCCATCTCGTCCACATGCCGACCCACATCTACAACCGCATCGGCCGCTACGAAGACGGCGTGACGTGGAATCAAAAAGCGGCCAAGGCGGACGAAGCCTATTTCGGCGCCACGAACGACCGCGGCATCTATTCGGCGATGTACTACGTCCACAATCTGCATTTCGTGTGGACGGCCTCGACGAACGAGGGACGTTCGCAAACCGCGCTCGAATACGCGCGGCACGTGATCGACAACGTCCAGCCGCAGATGGCGCGCGACATTCCGGGCATTCAAGTCTTCGTGCCGACCTTGCTCTATGCGCAACTGCGCTTCGGCAAATGGGACGACGTGCTGGCAACGGAAAAGCCCGATGCTGCGCTGCACTACGCTGCCGCGATCTGGCACTACGCCCGCGCCCGCGCCTTCGCCGCCAAGGGCGATGTGAAGAAGGCGATGGCCGAGCAGGCGCAAATCCGCCCGTCGTTCGGCTCAGCCGACGCCAAGACTTTCGACGACTTCGGCGTGCCCGGCGAAGGCATGGTGGCGATCGCCGACCACGTCGCGAAGGGTGACATCGCGCTCGCGCAAAAACAGCTGCCTGCGGCCCTCAAGGAGTTTCGCGCCGCCGTCGCCGCGCAAGACGTCCTGAAATACACCGAGCCGCCGTATTGGGATTTCCCGACGCGCCAATTCCTGGGCGCCGCGCTCCTTAAGGCGAACCAGGCGAAGGAAGCCGAAGCGGTCTACCGCGCCGACCTCAAGGAATGGCCCAAGATCGGCTGGTCGCTCTACGGCCTGTCGGAATCCTTGAAGCGCCAAGGCAAGAAGCGCGAGGCCAACGAAGCCAACATGGCCTTCCTGGACGCCTGGCAGCGCGCCGACGTGAAGCTGACGCAGAGCAGGTTCTAGAAACGACGAGGAGGGGAGAGGGAAAAAATCTTTCTTCCCTCCCTCAGAGCCCACGAACTTTGCGACCCTCAAATTGATCTGGGTCAAGTCGTAGCGTGAGTTTCGCACGCCACACATTCCTGTGTTCGCAATGTGGAGATCAGTGTATTCTACACATCTGCTGTGTTGGTATCGAACGCCGTTCGGGGGAGCGGTTGTTCGAAACTTGAATATGCCGGCCAGCAGGTTTGGGGACCGTACGCATGTGTCTCGCTTGAACGCCGCGCCACCAACCGACAAGGACGCCTCCCGATGCCGGCCATTTCTGTACAACGCCTGTTTGGCGTTTTTTTGTTTGCGACCTGTGCAATCGCAAGTCTCATCCTGCCTCGAACCGCAAGCGCGGTGCCGGCATTTTCGCGTCAAACCGGAATGGCGTGCGCACAGTGCCACGCCGGCGGCTTCGGACCGCAGCTGACCGCATTCGGACGCAGCTTCAAAGTCGGCGGCTATACATTCGGCGATGCGCCCGACCCAATTCCGCTGAGCGCGATGGCGGTCGGCTCTTATTCGCACACTTCGTCGGACGTTCCGGCGATCCCGCATTTTTCGGACAACGACAATCTCTCGCTTGACGAAGTGAGTCTGTTTCTAGCCGGTCGCGTGGTCGATCACGTCGGCATGTTCGTCCAGATGACTTATAACGGTGTCGAACGCGTCACCGAGTTCGACAACACGGATTTGCGTCTGTCCGACGACTTTACGGTGGGCGGATCGAACGTCGTCGCCGGCATCAGCGTGAACAATAACCCGGGTGTGCAAGATCCTTGGAACACGGCCGGGGTGTGGGGCTTTCCGTACACGGAATCGCCGTTCATGCCCGCGCCTGCCGCCGGCACGCAGATTGATGGCGCGCTCGGCAGCCAGGTCTTCGGACTAACCGCATACGCACTGATCGACGATCTCATCTATGTCGAAGCGGGCGGCTATCGAAGCTTCAGCCAGAGTTGGTTGAAGCGCATGGCTTCCGACGGAGGCGATCGCGTCGACGGCATAGCGCCCTATTGGCGCCTCGCGGTGCAAAAGACGTTCGGCTCGAATTATGTCTCGGCCGGCATTTTCGGCATGCACGCGCCGTTGTTCCCCGGCTTCGACCGCACTTTCGGCACCGACAAATACACCGACTACGGCTTCGACGCGACGTTCCAAGGCGAGGACGGCAACAACCTGTTCTCGATCAACGCGACTTACATCTATGAAGATCAAAACCTCGACGCGAGCGTCCTCAGCGGCGCGGTGGGATTCGCCTCGCAGTCGTTGTCGACGGTGCGCGTGAACGCCTCCTACTACGTCGAGCAGAAATACGGCTTCACCGCCGGCGTCTTCGATACCAGCGGCACGACCGATGCGGTGCGCTATGCGCCCGACCCGATCGAGGGCAGCAACAACGGCTCGCCCAATTCCAGCGGCTATATTTTTCAAATCGACTACACCCCCTTCGGCACCGACTATTCCGGCGTCGAGAAGTTCTTCAATTTGCGCGTCGGCCTCCAGTACACGGGCTACATGGAATTCAACGGCGGGACGCGCAATTACGATGGCTTCGGGCGCGACGCCTCGGACAACAATACGATCGAGGCGTTCACCTGGGTCGCATTCTGACAACGTATAGGAGAAGCCAATGCGTTTGATCGCGGTTGCCGCGGTGGGCTTGAGTGCGGCCCTCACGTTTGCGTCGTTCGCGCACGCCGAAGATTTTCCGGATCAATTCCGCAAAGAGAAATGCACGATGTGCCATGCAGTCGATCACAAATCGGTTGGCCCCTCCTATCAAAGTATTTCGGCCAAGTACAAAGGCGACGCCGACGCGCTGGCCAAGCTGACCAAAAAAATCAAAGAGGGCGGTGGCGGCGTTTGGGGCGCCGCCAAGATGCCGCCACATCCGAAAACCTCGCAGGCCGATCTCGATACGATGGTGAAATGGATCTTGGCGCATTGACGACGCGCGCCTCCCCACGAGCGAGATTTCGCGCACCTTAAAACAAACTCCCCTGCCCTTCGTCGCTCCGCCGTGACGGCTTCAGCGGCCGCCACCGAATGGGCCGGCTAAATCGAAGGCGCTCGGCGCTCGGGGATCAGAGCCGCGCAGGAAGTGGCGCAACGCCACAACGAGTGCGCCCTATTTCTGCGCTGCCCTCTTCGGCGCGCCCTTGATCCCGACCGCCGCGCGCAAGTCCTCCGCCTTCATCAGCCGCCCGTCGCGCATCACGAGCTCGACCTGGCGCAACGCGCCGATCGTCTTCGACGGATCGCCGTCGATGAGCGCAAGCTCCGCTTTCTTGCCGACCGCGATCGACCCCGTCTCGGCGCCGAGCCCGTAGGTCTTTGCCGGCACGAGCGTCGCACACGCCAGCGCGTCCGCCGGCGTCATCCCGGCCGCCACGTAAAGTTCGAGATCGCGCACCAGCTCAAGCCCGTAGCCGTCGGTGCCGGCGAGCACCGTCATGCCGCGCCGATGCGCTTCCATCACCAAGGCCTGCATCTTGGCAAAGCTCTTGCGCATCGTCTCGCGCGCAAGATCCGCGGGCGGGCTCAAACCGCCGGCGCGGAATTGGCGCTCGACCTGCGGCGGCAGCGTGCCTTCGAACGGCGCATAGGCGTTGGCGAGTTTCCCGCGCTCGCCGAGGAGCACGGTTTCCAGCACGGGCAGCGTCGGATCGATCGCGATGTGGCGCTTGGCAAGCTCGTCGAGATAAGCCCGCATCTCCGCCGACGTCAGATCGACCGCCGCCGCATAGCGCCCGGGCCCGAAAATCCGCTGCTCCCCGTTCGACGCCGCGACCACCGCGTCCGGCATCGCCTGCATCATCACGAAGTTGATGTGCGTGATCTCGTCATAGCCTGCGCGCACCGCATCGAGCGGCCGCATGCCCGCCGGAATGTGCCCGTGCACGCGCAACCCCAAGCGGTGCGCCTCCTCCGCCATCGGCTTGACGAATTTCGGGTTCAGCGAGCCATAGAGCTTGACGCCGAAATAGCCCTCGTCCTTCGCGCGCCGCACGGCGGCGAGCGCCTCCTCTTCGGTCTTCACCACGACCGCCGCTTGCGCCGAGCGCTCGCCCGGCCCGTCGATCAGAAGCGACGGCACGATGCGCGGCCCCAGCAACTGGCCCTCGTCGATGCGCTTCTTGCGCGCCATCAACTCCTCCGGCCGGTTGCCGGGATCGCGCGTGTTCGTGATCCCCTGCGCCAAGAGCAACGGCCCCGTGCTGTCGTCGCCGAAATGCATGTGGTTGTCCCACAAGCCCGGGATCAGTGTTTTGCCCTTGCCGTCGAAGACCTCCGCGCCCTTTGGAATATCGGTCGCCGCCGCCGGCCCCACCGCCGCGATGCGCCCATCCACGACGACGACATTCATGCCGTCGCGAAACGTCCTCGCATCGGCGTCGTAGAGCTTCACGTTCTTGAACGCGACCGCGCCCGCCGGCCGCTTGGCGATGCGCGCAAACACCTCCGGCGCGCGCGCGGCCAGCGCCTCGTCCTGCGCCTTGCTCAGCGCCGGCACGGCCTCCTTCCAACGTTCCGGCACATAGCTCAACACATCGACGATGCCGAAGAACCGGTCGCCGTCGTACCACACCGGCAGCGGCGAAAATCCGAATCCGGTGACGGCATAGGCCGTGAGCGTGCGCGCCACGCGCCCGCTCGCGACCTCGGCCGTCGTCAGCTTCTCGAGCCGCAACCGCCCCGACGGCAAAAGGTCGAGCCCCCCGTCCGGCGAACGGCGCAACGCATCGACAAGCGCGATCGTGGCGTCAAGCGTTCCGCCGAACGCGGCGTAGGAGAGGTTGCCGCGCGCAAGGCCTTTGCCGCCGTCGACCGGACTCTTGAATTCATAACGGCCCTTCGCGACGCCATAGACTTCGGCCGCATCGCCCTGCGGCACGCGCCCGCGCACTTCGAGCTTGGCGATCGACCCGTCCGGCGCAAACTGAATCTGCTGATCGATCTCGGTCTTGAAGCCGCGCAGGCCGAGGCTCTCGCGCGACCAGCGCGTGCCGTCTTTCGCCACCCAGCGCTGCGACGTCCCGTGCTCGCCCGCATTCGACACGATCACCCACGCGTCCGCATCGGACGGTGGCTTGGCGAGTTTCGTCTCGGGCACCGGCGCGGCACCGGCCGAAAGCGAGAGCGCCAAGACCGCAAACCCCGCAAGAACTCCAGCCAAGCGCGCCATGCCAGTCCCCTTTGGGTTTGAGCCCAGTTTCAACATATCTCGCGTTTCGCGCAAATCCGTGCCGCACTCGCATGCGCCGGCGCAACGCGCTAAATTCACCCAACCACCCGAGGGACGCAATGGACGCTTCTCACTTCGCACTGTTCTTGGCGGCCACGAGCATCATCGCCGTGACGCCGGGACCGGGCATCATGTACGTCGCCGCACAGACGCTCGCTGGCGGGCGCGCGCTCGGCATCGCATCGAGCATCGGCACGTGGTTCGGCGGCCTCGTGCATGTCTGCGCCGGCGCGCTCGGCGTCTCGGCCTTGATGCTGGCCAGCGCCGAGGCGTTCGCCGTCTTCAAACTGATCGGCGCCGCCTATCTGATCTGGCTCGGCATCAAGACATGGCGCACCGCCGGCGCGGCGCTCGACGCAACGCCCGACATCGGCGCGCCCCTCGTCAACGCGACCGATACGCGCCGCGCCTTACGCGACGGCATCGTCGTCGAGGCGTTCAACCCGAAATCGGCGGCGTTCTTCCTCGCCTTCCTGCCGCAATTCGTGAGCCCGACATCGGGCGACGTCGCGCTGCAGTTCATCGCGCTTGGCCTCATCACCGTAACGCTCAACACCGCCGTCGACATCGTCGTAACGTTTTCCGCATCGCGGATGCGCGCCGGCCTGATCGCGCGCCCCGCCCTCGTCACGCGCATGCGCCGGACATCGGCCACCGTGCTCGTGGGCCTCGGCATCAGCCTTGCCCTGGCAAAGCGCCCGACCTGATTTTTTTGGAGTCTTGAGTCATGTCCTATCAAACGTTGATCGACGAGCTGAACGCGCTGCTGCGTTTGAAAACGACAGTCATCGGCATGAAACTCTTCGAGCGCGTCGAGGACATGACCGCGATCCCGCGCATCCGCAGGCCCAAGGCGATCCACACGACTGACCAGATCGTCTCGATGGCCTCGCGCCTCGGCTGGACCGTCGGCGTGACGGCCGAAGATCTCGCCGGCGCGCAATGCCGCGCCGTCATCGGCCTCACCGCGCAGGACGACGAATGGCTGAGCGGCAAGCCTTACGTCGGTGTCTGGCACGAAACGCCGGCCGACGCCCGCGCCAGGCAAGAAGCGCTCTCCGTCGTCCCCTTCGGCAAATACCAGGCGATGGCCGTCTCGCCGCTCGCCGCCGGCCGTCTCGATCCGCCCGACATCTGCATGGTCTACGCGACGCCCGGCCAAATGATCATCCTCATCAACGGCCTGCAGTACCGCAACTACAAGCGCTTCGACTGGAGCGTCGTCGGCGAGACCGCCTGCGCCGACTCGTGGGGCCGCGCCCTGAAGACCGGCGAACCGAGCCTCTCCCTCCCCTGCTTCGCCGAACGCCGTTACGGCGGCGTGCCCGACGAAGAGATGCTGATGGCCCTCTCGCCCGCGCAACTCAGCATAGCCATCGAAGGCATGAAGGCCTTGGCCAAGAACGGCCTGCGCTATCCCATCGCCCCCTACGGCATCCAAAACGACGTCCGCGCCGGCCTCGGCGTCAGCTACGGCGGCGGTTCCACATAGCGGAAGTCGCGGGCGAACCCGCGCATCTGTGTCCGTCGCTACCCCAGAGGGCCGCCCGGCCCCTGGCGATCAACGGCCGCGTCATTTAACGTCCGGGTGTCCCGCCAACGAGCGCCAGCACCCGATGCAGGAAGACACTCTTCCGCAGAAGCTCGCGACGATCATGTCGATCGACGTCGCGGGGTATTCGGAACGCACCGAGGCCGATCAGGCGCGCGCCGCGTCCGACGTCGCAGCGTTGCGCGGAAAGATCGAGGCACTCGCCTTGCGCGAACGCGGCCGCGTGTTCAACACCGCGGGCGACGGCTTCATGCTTGAATTCCCGAGTGCCGCGAACGCGCTGGCCGTCGCCGACGCGCTCTGCAGCGGCGAGGCGCTGCCGTTGCGCATCGGCGTGCATCTCGGCGATGTCTTCGTCACCGCGAACGGCGATCTCTTGGGCCACGGCGTCAACGTCGCCGCGCGCCTTCAGCAGCAGGCCGAACCCGGCGGCGCCTTGATCTCGATCGACGTGCGCCGCGCGCTGCGCGGACCGATCGCCGACAAGCTGAGACCAAAAGGCCTGCTCAAACTCGACAAGATGGCCGAGACGATTGAGGCCTTCGCCCTCCTCGCCAGCGCCGCCCACGCCGACGCGCACGCGAAGAGCAAGGACCCGCTCGTCGCCGTCCTGCCCTTCGACAATCTCTCCGGCGATCCCGACACGCAGTTCTTCTCCGACGGTGTCTCTGACGAGATCCTCGAAGCCGTCGCCCGCGTGCCGGGCCTCAAAGTGATCGGCCGCACGTCGGCGTTTCAATTCCGCGGTGCTCGCAAAAGCGAGGCCGCGCAGGCGCTCCACGCGACCCATATCCTCGACGGCTCGGTCCGCCGCGCCGGCACGCGCATGCGCGTCCACGCCCAGCTGACCGACGCCCATTCCAGCACGCTGCTCTGGGGCGAGAAATACGACTGCGACATCGCCGATGCCTTCAGCGTGCAGGACAACATCGCGGGCCAAGTCGCAATCGCGCTCCAGCAGGCATTGCCGCGTCATAAGCGCCCGCCGACGAAAATCGATCATATCGCCTACGAACTCTATCTGCGCGCGCGCCCTCTCGTGAAGGAACTCTCCGAAGACGACGCCCGCCGCGCCGAGCCCATGCTGCAACAGGCGATCGCCCGCGCGCCCGACTTCGCGCAAGCGTGGGCAGCACTCGCCATGGCGCGCTCGCTCCTTCTACCGCGTAATTCTGACGCGCTCGGCGACCCCGCGCACGACGCGGCGCTCGCCGCCGCCAATCGCGCCCTCGCGCTCGACCCGAATTGCGCCGACGCGCTGGTGGCGCTGGCGGTGCTGAAGCCCGCCTTCGCCGAGCACGGCGAGAAAATACAACTGACCGAAAGCGCCGTCGCGCTGGCGCCCAACGATCCCCTTGTCGCCGCCGCCTGCGACGGCGCGTTGATCTCCGTCGGCCGCGTGCGCGACGCGATGAAGCACTTGGAGGCCGCCGCCCGCCTAGACCCGCTCTCGCCGCTTTTCGTCTCGAGCCACGCGTTCCATTTGCGCACGATCGGCCGCACCGAAGAAGCCATCGCCGCGATCGAAGACGCCTCGCGCCGCTTCCCCGACGCGTCCTGGGTGTGGATTCGCCGCTGGACGATCTTCTTCATGTCGGGCCGGCGCGACGAAGCCGAACACATGTGCGCCGAAACCGCCGCCCTGCCCGCCGGCATGACGCCGAAGGACACGACGATCCTGCGCTTCGCGCACATGCTCTTTGCCATGCCGAAGCCGCAGCGCGAACAAGCCTTGCGCGCGCTGCTCGATCGGGAGGAAGCGCTGGTGCTCCAGTTCTGCGCCTTCGCCGCGGAAGCAGACTGCGCCGACCTCGCCTACGAATACATCTTCAAGGCGCTCGACGCCGGCCGCCCGCTCGCCGGCCAAGCCTATGGCGGCCGCGGCATAGGCCGCGCCTTCCGCCTCTCGACCTTGTTCAGCTTCGTGGGCGCCGCGCTCCGCCGCGACCCGCGCTTCGCGACCTTCTGCGCGAGGCTCGGCCTCGCCGACTATTGGTGCGAATCCCAGAACTGGCCCGACTGCATGCAAGAAGTAAAGGGCCTCTACGACTTCCGCGCCGCCTGCGAGAAGGCGGCGGCACATCCCGCATAGGCGGGAAGCTTAGTCCGCGTGCATCCGGCGTTGCCGTTTGCCGAAACCCGCCTGTCCTTTGAGTGGCACCATCGCGTGGACGCGCGGCTTGCCGAACTCCACTTCCTCGACCGGTGAGTCATGAATATCGATGTCGCGCACTTTTCCCAATCGCCCGCATTTCGCGCAGCGCAAGTCCTCGGTCGCCTTCCAAAGACGGACCGTCGGCGAGAACCGCGCGAGCCGGTCTTGCGTCCACACCGCGGTCTGCAGGCAGAAGCAATAGATCGTGATGCTCGAGCCGCTGCTCAGCAGATCCTTGATGAAGACGTGGAACGTACCCATGCGTTCGTTTAGCGCGCGGCCCAACAACGTCGCGTTCAAACGAAATCTAAAGATTTAACGACCGTGGAATACGTGCCTTGCTGCGCGCGCGTAAATACGAATATGGCGCAGCCGGGCACACTGGCTTATCACTGCAGGCAGGAAACGTTTACTTCGACAAAACCAAGGACCCATGCCCATGGCAACGCTGTTCGGCGACCTGCTGGTGATCGATTGCGCGAGTTTCATTGCGGGCCCGGCGGCAGCCACGATCATGTCCGACTTCGGCGCGCGCGTGATCAAGATCGAACCGCCCGATATCGGCGACAGCTATCGCCAGCTGATCAAACTGCCTGGCGTCCCTCAGGCAAGCCGCGACTACTATTGGACCTTGGACAACCGCAACAAGGAAAGCCTGGCGCTCGATCTGAAACACGAGTCCGCGCGACCCGTCTTCGAAGCGCTGATCCGCAAGGCCGACGTCTTCATCACCAACTTCCCAGGGCCCATTCGCGACCGCCTGAAGCTCAGGCCTGAAGACGTTCTGCCGATGAACAAGCGCCTGATCTACGCTTCGCTCACGCCCTACGGCGAAGAAGGCCCTGAGAAAGATCGCACGGGCTACGACGCGACCGCATGGTGGGCGCGCTCGGGCCTCATGGACACCGTGCGCGCGACGCCCGCGACCGAGCCCGCGATCTCCGTTCCCGGCATGGGCGATCATCCAACGGCGATGGCGCTCTATGCCGCCATCGCGACCGCGCTCTACCAGCGCGAGCGCACCGGCGAAGGCGGCGTCGTCTCGACCTCGCTCCTCGCGAACGGCCTGTGGTCGAACGGCTGCTACATGCAGGCGGCCTTGTGCGGCGCCGATCTGTCTCAGCGCCTGCAGCGCGGCCAGCGCGGCGCGATCACAGAGATCTACCGCTGCAAGGACAATCGCTGGTTCATGCTCGCGATGTTGAACCAAGCGCGCGAATGGCCGCTTCTCCTCGAATGCATCGCCAAGCCCGAATGGGCGAACGACCCGCGCTTCGCAACGCCCCAAGACCGCCGCGCCAACGGCCCGCACCTTCTGCGCGAACTCGAACAAATCTTCCTGACCCGCGATTGGGCGGAATGGCGCACGACGTTCCAGAAGGCCGGCATCACCTACGGCCCCATTGCCCAACCCGGCGACCATCTCCACTGCCCCCAAGTCGCCGCCAACGACATGTTGCCCGAATTCGCCGACGAGAAGGGCCTGCGTACCGTCGACAGCCCAATCCGCCTCGCCGGCGAAACGAAACCCCAACCGCGGATGGCGCCCGCCATCGGCGAACACACCCGCGCCGTCTTGAGCGAATTCGGCGTCGCCGCACCGGACATCGATCGCATGATCGCCGCGGGGGTCGCGGCATAGGCTGCCTCACGCCGCCTTCGTCATCTCGCGTCTGTAAGCGGGCCCCGCCAGCATGAAGTGCAGCCCCGCCCACACATTGAGAAGCGACGTTCCCATCAGCGCATAGCGCAGCGAATCCTTGCCATAGGTCGTGAGTAGCGCGTCGCTCACGATGCCGACGAAGAGCGGCCCGAGCCCGAGCGCGACGAAGTTCAAAATGAACAACGTGATCGCAGCCGCGGTCGAGCGTATGGCGAGCGGCGCCACGCTTTGCACCATCGCGAAGCTGGGGCCGAGGTAGAACGCCCCCAAGACGACCGCCGGCAGATAAAAGAGGATCGCGACGTTGAAATTATCGGTGAAAAAAAACATGAGCACGAGCGGCGCCGCGCCGAACTTCGCGACGCCGATGATCCACGAATTCCATCTGAGATCGCGCCGCGCCAGGCGATCGGCCAGATAGCCGCCGAGGAACGTGCCGAGCGCGCCCGCGAACCCTGCGATCGGTCCCAAGAAGAGGCCGACGTCCTTGCGCGCGATTCCGTGCGTGCGTTCCAGAAACGGCGCCGCCCAGATCGTCGCGCCATAGCCGACGAACGAGGTTAGCGTCAGGCCGATCACGACGTGCCGGCATGCCTTCGATTTCCAGATGAAAACGAACGCGGCGCCGAGTCCCTTCATCACCTCGGCAAGCGACTGCTTCTTGCGCTCCGCAGGCGCAAGCCCGTCGGCAAGCCCGCGCTGCGGCTCGCGTACCGTCAGCCAGAGGAGAATGCCGAGGAGAAGACCCGGAACGCCCGCGACGAAGAACGCGCTCCGCCAGCCCCAATAGGTGCTCACATAACCGCCGATCAAAAACCCCATCATGACGCCGACAGGCACGCCCAATGTATAGACGGCCATCGCGCGCGACCGCTCGTGCGGCGCGTACATGTCCGCAATGATCGAATGCGATTGCGGCGAGGACCCCGCTTCGCCGACGCCGACGCAGATGCGCGCGAGCACGAGCTGCAGATAGTTGGCGGCAAGCCCGCACGCGACCGTCATCACGCTCCACACCGCGACGGCGCCGACGATGATGTTGCGCCGGTTCGTGCGATCGGCAAGCAGCGCCAGGGGAATCCCAAGCGTGGCGTAAAACACGGCGAACGCGAACCCGCCCAGGAAGCCGACTTGCGTATCGCTCAGCCCCAACTCTTCCTTGATCGGCTGGGCAAGGATACCCACGATGCTGCGATCGATATGGCTCGACATATAGATGAGCGTCAGAACGATCAGCGCATAGATGCGATGGCGCCTGAGGTCGGCCGGAATCGAAACCACGCCCACGCGCGCCGTCGCCGCGGCATCCGCCATCTGTCCTCCCACTGGGCCTCATGACGGACCCTTGGGTAGGCACGATAGCGGGTCAGGGCGTCCGCGCAACACCTCTTGCAGGGCACACGGCCACGCCTGCTAGTATCCCGCTCATAGGAGATATTCAGATGAAAGATTTTGCAGGAAAGACCGCCGTCATCACCGGCGGCGGGACGGGCATGGGCCGCGAACTCGCGCGCCAATTGGCGGCCGAAGGCTGCAACGTCGCCATGTGCGACGTCTCGGCCGAAAACATGGCCGAGACCAAGCGCCTTTGTCAGACCGGCGCGCCGCAAGGCACGCGCGTCATCACACACGTCGCCGACGTGTCCGACGAAGCGCAAGTGCTGAAGTTCCGCGACGCCGTCGCCCGCGAGCTGGACACGGATCACATCCACCTTCTCTTCAACAACGCCGGCATCGGCGGCGGCCCGAGCTTCATCACGAGCACGCGCGAAGAATGGGAAAAAACGTTCAACGTCTGCTGGTTCGGCGTCTACTACTGCACGCGCGCCTTCATGCCGATGCTCCTGAAAGCGCACGAAGCCCACCTCGTCAACACGTCGAGCGTCAACGGTTTTTGGGCCTCGCTCGGCCCGACGCGCGCGCACACGGCCTATCCGGCCGCAAAGTTCGCGGTCAAAGGCTTTACCGAAGGCCTGATCAACGACCTGCGCCTGAACGCCCCGCACGTGAAGTGCTCGGTCGTCATGCCCGGCCACATCGGCACCTCGATCTTCGAGAACACGCGCAAGGTTCTGACCGGTCACAACATCGCCGAAATGACGCCCGCCGAACTCGCCGACGCGCGCCGCTCGATGAAGTCGATGGGTTTGCCGGCATCGGACTTCACCGACGAGCAGGTCCGCCAGATGATGACCGCGATGGCCCGTCAATTCGAAGAGAACGCGCCGACGTCGGCGGCCGAAGCCGCGACCATCATCCTCAACGGCGTACGCCAGGAAAAGTGGCGCATTCTCGTCGGCAAGGACGCCGAGGTGATGGACACGCTCGTACGCGAGGCGCCGGAGCAGGCCTACGAACAATCCTTCATCGACCGTCTGCGCGCGGCCGGCTATTGGCGCGGCTTCAGCTGACGGGCTGGTACCCGAGGCGCTTATGCAATAGCCTTTCGCGACACAAGGCTATTCAAAAAGCGCCAAGGGAGATTTTCGATGTCGGCAGCACCGCACGCCGCGCCGCGCATGGGCGACGCATGGACCACACCGCTTTCGCAGATCGATGTCAGCAAGGCCGAGCTCTACGAGCAGGATACGCACTGGGATTACTTCGCGCGCCTGCGCAAGGACGACCCCGTCCACTTCTGCGCGGCGAGCGACTTCGGCCCTTATTGGTCGATCACCAAGTTCAACGACATCGTCCAAGTCGAGACGAGTCACGGCGCCTTTTCCTCGCATCCCGACATCGTCATCGGCGACGCACCAAAGGAATTCGCCCCGCCGATGTTCATCGCCATGGACCCGCCGATCCACGACGAGCACCGCAAGGTGGTGACGCCGGCGGTCAGCCCCGCGCGCCTCGCCGAGCTCGAACCCATCATTCGCGAACGTGCGGGCAAGATCTTGGATGCGTTGCCGCGTAACGAAACCTTCAACTGGGTCGATCGCGTCTCGATCGAACTGACGACGCAGATGTTGGCGACGCTCTTCGACTTCCCCTTCGAGGATCGCCACCTGCTTCCTTACTGGTCCGACGTGACGACATCGTCCGAAACCGTCGGCAACGACTCCATGCCGATGGAAAGGCGCCAGGAAATCCTGATGGAGTGCCTCGCCTATTTCACACGGCTCTGGAACGAGCGGGTCAACACGGACAAGCCCGGCTTCGATTTCATCTCGCTTCTGGCGCGCGGCCCGTCGACGAAGGAAATGTACAAGGATCCGCTGCTCTATCTGGGCACGCTGATGCTCTTGATCGTGGGCGGCAACGACACGACGCGCAACTCGATCTCGGGCGGCGTCGTTGCGCTGAACCGCTTCCCGCACGAATACGACAAGCTGCGCGCAAACCTGTCGCTCATCCCCTCGATGGTGTCCGAGATCATCCGCTATCAGACGCCGCTCTCCCACATGCGCCGCACCGCGAGTCAGGACGCCATCGTCGGCGGTAAGACGATCCGCAAGGGCGACAAGGTCGTGATGTGGTACATCTCCGGCAATCGCGACGAGACCGCGATCGACAAGCCCAACGACTTCATCATCGATCGCGCCAATCCGCGCCATCATCTTTCGTTCGGTTTCGGCATCCACCGCTGCATGGGCAACCGCGTCGCCGAGATGCAGCTGAAAATCGTGTGGGAAGAAATCATGAAGCGCTTCAAGCGCGTCGAACTTGTCGGCGAACCGATACGCACGAAATCGAACTTCGTCCACGGCTTCACCGACGTGCCCGTGCGCATATCGGCATAGCGACACGTGGAGGGGCCGTGAATTTCCAACCCGAACAGTTCTTCTGGGTCTTCTTCGCTCTGGTCGTCGGCTACATGTTCTACCAAGTCGCGACCAAGGGGTTCAAAGGCGCGATCTTCGGCGGCCAGATCGAAAAGACCTACGGCACGATCGAACAAGAGGCGACAGGAATAACGGGTGGCCGACTCAAGGTTCACCGCCTCAACATCAAGGGCACGCGGAAGATCGGCATCGAGGTCGTCTTCACCTCGTGGCTCAGCTGGCAGATGCTTCCGGTCAAGCTGAGCAAGGAGAATGCGCGACGGCTGATCGAAGCGCTGACCGCCGCAGTCGCCGACGCTTGACCCAACAGATGGCGATCTTCGCGCTTCTCTTCGTCAATGGGCTGATCACCGCGTTCTGCTTCCTGGGCCTCTGGCTCATCGGTCGCTGGTTGAAGGATGTCAGCTTCATCGACAGCTGGTGGGCGCTGGGCCTCGTGCTCACGGCATGGGTCAGCTTCATGAACGCGCGCGCCGGTTCGCCGCACGCCGTGCTGTTGACCGCGCTCTGCACGATCTGGGGCCTGCGGCTCGGCACCTATCTCATCTGGCGCTGGCGCCGCCAAGGTCCGGACCGCCGCTACGCCGCCATCCTCGGCAAAGCGCAGACCGCGCGTGGCTGGAGCTTCGGCAAAGCATCGCTGCTCCTGGTGTTCGCCCTGCAAGCGCCGCTCCAATTCATCGTCAGCCTGCCCGTGCAGCTCGGACAAATGTCGTCCAAGACCGACCTCGGCGCGTTGGCGTGGGCCGGCGCGGCACTGACCATCGCGGGGATCGTCCTCGAAAGCATCGCGGACTGGCAGCTGACGCGCTTCCGCGCCGACGCAGTCAACGCCAGCAAGGTGTTGGCGACCGGCCTTTGGCGCTATACGCGTCACCCGAACTACTTCGGCGACGCGTGCGTTTGGTCCGGGCTGTATCTGATCGCGGCCGACACCGGCATCGGCGCCTGG
The DNA here is from genome assembly GCA_041477875.1 of Micropepsaceae bacterium. Lineage (GTDB taxonomy): Bacteria > Pseudomonadota > Alphaproteobacteria > Micropepsales > Micropepsaceae > SZUA-430. The sequence goes on from JBGOVA010000046.1 coordinate 21,755, forward strand.
TCCCTCCCCGGCCCGCTCCTCATTATATACCTGCTCACAAGCTGGAGCGGCGTCCCGACCGTCGAAGGAAACATGAAGCGCCGCAAGCCGGGCTATCAGGACTACGTCAGCCGCACGTCCCAGTTCATTCCGCTGCCGCCGAAACGCGACTGAAGCCGGCTAAAGCGCGCCCTTGATCGTCCACGGGCGCTCGTGAAAATGAACCCGGCAGACCGGCGGAAATCTGCCGTTCAAGTCAGCCGTCGCGCATCAGCGTCAGCGTTGCGCGCAATCCACCCCCGGCGCGATTCTCAAGCACGATATCCCCCCCATGCCCACGCGCGATGGCGCGCGCGAGC
>JBGOVA010000166.1:0-10323 GCA_041477875.1 Micropepsaceae bacterium
ACGATCCCGTGCCCGAGCCGGATGCGCTTGGTGCGCTGCGAACACGCCGCGAGAAAAACCTCGGGCGCCGAGGAATGCGAATACTCCTCGAGGAAGTGGTGCTCGACCTCCCACGCGTGATCGATGCCGATCCGGTCGGCGAGCTCGACCTGATCGAGCGCGTCCTGGAACAGCTTCAGCTCCTGCCCCTCGCCCCACGGCCGCGGCAATTGGTGCTCATAGAAGATGCCGAACTTCATGGTCTCACTCCGCTTATGAATTCGTCATGGCCGGGCTTGACCCGGCCACCCAGTGCGCGAAGCGCGACTGAAAAATTTGAAACACCAAGAACACCAAGAGTCAGCACAAGCATCTTGGTGTTCTTGGTGTTTCAATCTTTTTTGCGCGCTTCGCGCGCGCTGGGTGGCCGGGTCAAGCCAGGTCAAGCCCGGCCATGACGATGTTAGGTGGGAAGCGCCAGTCATTTCTGTGCGGGTTGCTGGAGCTGCGAGAGCGAGGTCATGTCGCGCTTGGGCAGTCCGGAGAGCGCCTTGCTCTTCGCGCTCTTGTCGAACGCCGCGAGGATGTTCGCAAACCGCATCTCGACGGCGGGCCTCATCTCGACATGCGTGAAGATGTAGAGGTCGTTGTCCTTGATCGCCTCGACCACGCGGTTGCCGACGGGCTCGGTCGGGATGCCCGCCATCACCATCGCCGCCGCCTGCTCGCGCGTGTCGCCCACGCCCACCTGCACCGTGTCCCCGGAACCATAGCGCACCGGCTTGTTGCGCTGGCTTTCATGGATGCGCGTCTGCACGAAGCCGGGGCACAGCACCGAGACGCCGATGTTCTTCGGCGCGAACTGCGCGGCCCAGCCTTCCGACATCGCCACGACCGCGAACTTCGTCGCGCAATAAGGCTCCATGTTGGGAATGCCGAGCATCCCCGCCATCGACGCCGTGTTGACGAAATGCCCGCCTTCGCCGTGGCTCTCGATGAGGGGCGCGAACACCTCCGTGCCGTAGACGACGCCCATCAAATTGACGTCCATGATCCAGTCCCAGTCGCGCTCCGCGACCGTACCTATCGGGCCGCCGACGGCAACGCCCGCGTTGTTGCACACGACGTGCACCTTGCCGTAGGTCGCGATCGTCTTCAGCGCCGCCTCGCGCACATTGGCCCGCGAGCCGACGTCGCAGAGCACGCCCTCGGCCCGCACTTGACTGTCGCGCAGTTCCGCGACCGCGCGCGTCAGCGCCGACTGTTCGATATCGGCGATCATCACCTTCATGCCTTCGCGCCCGAAGGCCTTGGCCATGCCGAGCCCAAGCCCGCTCGCGCCGCCGGTGATGAACGCAACCTTGTCGCGCAGCTCTTTCATCAAGCGGCAGCCTTCTGTTCCAGTGCATCGAACTGCGCGAGCAGCGTGCGCCCGTCCGCCCGCTTGCCGATGCGCGCCACGATCGCCGCGCGCCCCTGCTCGCGCGAGAAATCGGCCTGCGTCACCGAATGCCAGTGGATCATGCCTTCCCAGATCGGATCGATCATCTGCGAGCCTTTCAGCCGCTCGCCCTTCAACCCTTTGATCGTGAAGCTGCGCAGCTCCGACACGAAGGTCTGGAGGTACGCGACGTGAATAGCCTCATCGGTGCGAATGCGTTCGACCAACTCCGCCGCATGCATGGCGGCAGGCCGGCGATCGCGGAACACCTCCGGCGAGCGCATCAAATTGGTGCAGAACGCAAAGAACGACTCCGCCCGCACCTCGATCATCAGCACGTTCATGAGCAGCAGGATCCACTCCTCATAGACCTTGTCGATCATCGGCATCAGCCGCCCGATCTCGGGCCGCGAAATGCTCGCCGGCACGTCGGGAATGGGATAGGCGTCCTTGCCGAACAACGCGTCGCGCACCGCGAACCAACTCGCGTCGTGCCCGCCCTGGCCCGCCGCCGGGTTCCCGCCCTCGTCGAGCCCATGCGCATAGAGCAACCCTTTGTTCAGGTGCCCGATGGACGTGCCCGAAATATCTTCCTCGATGATCGCCTGAAAATCCGGCGCGCTCGCATCGCAGAGCGCCCGCCCCCGCGCCTCGATGATCCCGGTGATGGTGAGCGAATTCCACAGCGTCTCCCCCACCCCGCTGTTGAGCAGCAGCGTCTGCTGCGCGGCGCTCGGATAGGACGCGCGCTTCAATAACCGCGTCGACGCATCGATGATCGGAAACCCGCGCCCGGTCAGTTGCGCCTGCCAAGCCTCGACCGCCGGCCAGCGGTTCAACGTCCGCGGCGAGACGTAAGTCCCCTTCGCGTCGAACCCGCCATGCAGCCGGTACCCCGCCTCGACCTGCGGCCGCGCATATGGGTGTTCAGCCATGATTTCATCCCGCGAGAACACGACGCGCGCCATGCTGGCCTCCTTGCGTTAAGAGCTGAACTGATAATTTGTCAGTTATCGCCGCGAGTCAATCGCACGAATTGCGGCAGTGCAGCGTACGGACGACTACTTCGGCGTCAGCGCGCGCACGAAGAACTGCGTCAGCGCCTTCACCACCGCGGCGCGCGAACGGCCGCGGCGAAAGCTCTGGCTCGAGGCCTGATGGATCGCGCCGACGATCGCCTGGCCGACGATGGCGAAGTCGTAGTCCTTCGCGACCAAGCCTTCCTTGGCCTGCGCGCGCAAAAGTTCGCCCCACTCATCGCCCCAACGCTGGATCAGCGTGTCGTCCGCGCCGTCGCCGCCCGAGGCGATCACCGCCTCGTCCGTCATCGCGGTCGGAAGCACGCCGGGGTTTTCCTCCGCGTAGTCGTAGATCGCGGTCAGCGCCGCCTCGACGAGTTGCGACAGATTTGTGGCGCCCCCGGCCCGGGCGATGACGGCGGCATCGAGCTCCGCGCGCGCCTCGTCGACGAAGGCGAGGAAGCATTCCCGCTTGTCCTTGAAGTGCAAATAGAACGTGCCGTGGCCGAGCCCCGCAGCCTTGGAAATGTCCTGCGGCCGCGTCGCGTGATAGCCCCGCGCCACGAACAGCTTGCGCCCAGCGGCCAACAACCGTTTGCGGCTCTCCAGCCGCCGCTTTGCGCCGCGCGGCCCCGCCTCCGGCGCGTCAACCGTGGAATGGCTCATGGCGGCCATGCTTGGGTGAGGGGGACCTGGAAGTCAACTTTGGCCCCGACCTCGCGCGGATGTGAGCCACATCCTATTGCTGGGCGTAAGTTAACGGCGCAATCTCGCGCCGAATTTTCCAGCTTTTTTGGAGGCATCCTCATGAAGTCCGCGACCCGCAACCTGCTGGCGGCAGCGACCGTTTCCGTCTTCGCTTTCGCCGCGATCGACGCCTTCGCCGCGGGCGGCGGGGGCTCCATGCCGAGCCCATCGATGCCTCGCCCCGACACCTCGCCCTCGTCCAGGCCGAGCCCGAAAGTACAAAAGCGCGAGACCGACTTCCAAAAGGCCGAATACCTGATCAAGGCGGAGAAATACGACGAAGCGATCCCGCTGCTCCAAAGCGTCGTCGCCGACAACCCGCGCGACGCGGACGCCTGGAACTATCTGGGCTTCGCCAGCCGCAAGCTCAACAAGAACGACGAGGCGCTGGGCTATTACCAAAAGGCGCTGGCGCTCGACCCCAAGCACAAGGGCGCGCACGAATATCTGGGCGAGCTTCATCTCCAGATGAACAACCTCGCCAAGGCCGAAGAACAGTTCACGATTCTGAAGGGCCTCTGTCCGACCGGCTGCGAGGAGCTTGAAGATCTCGAAGCCGACATCACGGACTACAAGTCGACGCATCCGACCCCGGTATCATCGCCGCAAGGCTGACGCCGGAAATCTTCGCGCGCAGACTGTCGCCGAGACGCCACACAACGCATCCGAGAGTTGATTCTCGGACGCTTTGATGGGACGGAGTCGCTTGCCGGGTGTTATCTTGCGCCAGCAGTTCCCCCACTGCGCGTGCAACCCCCTGGAGTGCGTTCCTCATGAAAAGGCTAGCGTTCGCCGCCGCGATGGCGGTTTTTGCCGTTGCCCCCGCCAAAGCAGATGTCGTCGACTACGCCGAGCTCTTCGGCGGCCTGACCTTTGATCCGTCACAAGACGTCAACGGGATCAGCTACGACCTGGATACCGGCTTCAACGTCGGCGGCGCGTTGGGCTGGAACCTGTCGCCGCAATTCGCGCTCGAGGCGGACTTCTTCTTCACCACCGCCGACTACGACCTTGCCGCGCCCGCGGACGGCACGCTCGAGTCCTTCAGCTTCATGGCGAACGCCGTCTACAACATCGACATGGGATCGCGCTTCCGCCCCTATATCGGCGCCGGCGTCGGCGGCGTACAGCTCAGGTTCACCGACGGCGTCACGAGCGGTGGCGATCCCTACACCGGCGATTCCGACATCGTATTCGGGTACCAAGGCTTCGCCGGCTTCGCGATCAACGTCGACAACAACATCGATTTCATCGCCGAATACCGCTACCAGGGCGCCGGCGATGCCAATGGCAGTTTCACGTCGCTTGGCGTGGCCTACCCGCTCGAATTCGAATACAGCAGCCACAATTTGTCCGCCGGTTTGCGCTTCAATCTCTGACGCGACGCGCCGCCTGAATGCGAAAAGGCCCCGCGATCGAAGCGCGGGGCTTTTTTTCTCGTCCTGCAGACTGTCTACGCAGCTTCGAGCTTCGCCAGCTTCGCCAGCAGGTAGTCGAGATCGCCCGACTCCAATTCCTGATACTTCGTCAGGATGCGCTCGATGATGCGGCGCGTGAAGCGTTCGCGGTCGTGCAAGCCGCCGTCGAATTCCGTTTCGTGCAGTGTATCGACGGCGACGCGAAACGCCGGGTACATATGTTCGGGGAATTGGCACTTCTTGTAGATCGCCTTCAAACCCAACGGACCCGCATCGTGAACCAGAAGCGCCGCCTTCTCGCCGCTGACGCCCGCGATCTCCGCGAACGCGTCTTCGGTGAAGCGGATGTCGCCGGTGCACAGCGCGCGCAGCACCAGCGACGGCGTCAACCGCCCGCGCGCATGCAACTGTGCGACGAGGGCCTGTGTGTCCTGCGCCGGCGTCGCCTTCGAGATCAAGCCGATCGTCGCCCGCTCGCGCGCGTCGAGAATGATGTCCGATGCCAGATCGGCCGGCAGTGCATGGCGCGAGGCCAGCACAACTTTCAACCTATCGGAAACAAGCGCGACAAGCCGTTCCGAAATCGTCACCGGCAATTCGTTGCGGTGGACCATCGCGGCCTTCACCGTCTCGAACCGGCTGTAGCGATCGAGCGTCCGCTTGAGCAGATCTTCGCCGAGCTGGGCACCTTCATTGCCGACCAGCGTCGTCACGGCCGCGGCGTTGCCCGTGTCGATCACGGCTCCGGCGACGGCCGTACTCACATCCGCGCGGCGCGCCACGGCCACTTGCTTTGTGCCGTTGCCTTCGGCAAGCACCGCGATCAAGTCTTCGTCGGTGAGGACGGGAGAGCTTTCGAGGATGGGTTGCGCGACGCTTGGTTCGTCGTTCGCAAGCGACAGCGCGACGTCGCGCGGCAAATGTTTCGACTGCCTGAGCGAGGTCGCAACCGCATGACGCACGACCATCTCGGCGTCGGCCGCCATCATGCGCAGAATGTCGAGCGCGATCGACCACTCGGCCGCGTTCAGTCGGCCGGTGTCGATATCGACAGCGAGCTGCTGCACAACCTTGGCACGGCGCGCGGGCACCGGATCGGCCAACAGCGCTTCCACATCCTGGAAGCGAAGGCCGGCCGACGCTGGGGTCTTGCCGCTGGAGTCTTTGGCGGACATAGGCCAAGCCTAAATCTGCTTGGTTAAAGTGCAGTTATGATCGCGACCCTGCCCTCGGCTCTTTCGTCTGCACTCGAAGCGGAATTCGCGGGGTTTTCGCCGGCCGAAATTCACCAAGCAGCCGAGCGCCTCTCACTGGCCTATCGCGGCCGCGCGCAACTCCGCCCTGTGCTCTCGCCGATCGAGCGGGCCGGATATCTGGCCGTTAGGTTTCCGTCAACCTTTGCCGTCGCCAACCTTGTTTGGCAGGAAACCTCACGTGCGATTCCGTTGGAGGGCGTGCGATCCGTGCTCGACGCGGGTTCGGGCCCGGGAACGGCGTCGCTGGCCTCCTCTCCGTCGCTAAACGCAGAAGCCGTATTCACGCGTCTTGAGCGCGATGCCGGTTGGCGCGCGATCGCGGATCGTCTCGCCGGCGCTTGCCGCATAAAGGGTACGTTCCTCCACGGCGCCATCGCGCGCGAGATGAACCTTACGCCGCACGATATCGTCGTCGTCTCCTACACGCTCGGTGAATTGCCGCCTGCGGAACGCGACGTCGCTGTCACGGCGTTATGGTCGCTCGCCGCAAGCGCGCTCATCGTCATCGAACCCGGCACGCCCAAAGGCTTCGAGGTTGTGCAAAGAACGCGCGCGCTTTGCTTGGAATCCGACGGTCACGCTGCCGCTCCCTGCACGCATGACGCCCGCTGTCCGATGAGCACGCAAGACTGGTGTCACCGCCCCGTGCGTGTGGCGCGGTCGGCCTTCCATCGCGAGGCAAAGCGTGCCGAACTCGGCTACGAAGACGAGAAATTCGCCTACATCGTCATGACGCGACAGAAGGTCGTTCGCCATGCGTCTGCGCGCATCGTGCGCAAACCCATCCGCAACTCAGGCCACGTGCACTTGGACGTCTGCGAAGAGGCGGGACTCAAGCGTCGAACGATCGCCCGCAGCGACGGCGCCCTCTATCGCACCGCGCGCGACGCCGCGTGGGGCGACCTGTGGCCGCCTCAGGAGGACTGAGCAGGCCCCTTGCGCGTGGAAGCGCTCGCCGCGATCGCGAACGCCAAATGCGGCACCGCCAACGCCACGAAATAGGCGGAAGGACCGAACAACGCGATCGCATAGGCAAGCAAAGGCGGCGCCACGATCGCGCCAAGCAAGAAATACACGATCATCGCGGCACTCGCGTTGGTGCGCTCGCTCTGCACCAGCCGCTCGCTCGCCCGCGCGACGCCGACCGCATAGAGCGGAAACGTCGCCGCGCCGAATGCGACCGCAAAGACCATCAGCGCAAAGAGTCCATCGATCAAGCCGGGCAGCGTCGCCAGCGCGGCAGCGCCGGCCATCGCCGCCAAGACCAGCCTGCGGTCCATGCGGTCGGCCAGCGAGGCGATCGGGAATTGCGCGGCCATACCGCTGACGATCGCGAGCACCATGAACACCGACTTGGCGAAATCGCTGAGCCCCACAAGCTCGACGAGCGCCGGCCCGGACGCCATCAGCCCCGCCCACGCGTAGCCGGAAAGGACGACGGCCGCCACGCCGAAGGGCGAACGCTTCGCCAGATCGACCAAGCTCAGTTTCTTCGGCTCCTCGAATGCGGGGTTCTGGACGGACTCGAAACGCATGCAGGCGACGGCGAGCAATGTGAGCACGGTCGCCACCAGGAACAATGTTTCGTTCCCCCACCCGCGCGCGTTCAAGAACAGCTGGCCCGCAGCCAACCCGCCAAGCTGCAGCATGATGTAGATCGAAAAGACGCGCGCGCGCCAACCGTCCTTGGTGCCCAGATTGAGCCAGCTTTCGACGACCGCGAACGTCCCCGAAATTCCGATCCCCGCCATGAAGCGCAACAGCGTCCATGCGAACGGAGACTCGGTCAGCGCATATCCGGCCGTCGCCGCCACGAGCAAAAGCGTGAAGCCCGCCACACTCGTGATATGCGACGAGCGGGCGATCGCCGTGGGCCCGATCAGGGCGCCGACCACACTGCCGGCATAGAACGCAGAGAGGATAAGCCCCTTGAGCCAGGGCGCGAACGCACGCGCCTCGCTCGTCACGCTGATGAGCGTGCCGGTCAAACCGTTGCCCGATTGGATCAGCGCCATGGCAACCAGGATCGGCCACCACATGCGCAAGACTTGTTTCATTGGCCCCCGCCGGAATTCGACTCGGCGCGCCAGTTATGGCCAACGGCGGCAGGCGAAGCCAGAGCCTCCCACGGGCTAGATCGTGTCGCCGTTCGTCCGTCGCAGCTTGGGCTCTTCGTCTGCCAGCGCGGCCGCCATGTGCGGCAGCGGATCGAGTGCGGCCAACAGCTGCACCATGATCGGCACCATCAGCAGCGCCTCATCGGCCATGAACGAAGGCTGCGAAATCGGGGCCGATGTGGGCAGCGTGCCGTCCGCCGCGGCACCCCGCCACGGCGTCGTCCGCGCGGGCTCGTTCGCCGCTGCGAGCATCGTCTCATCCGGCTGAGCGCCACCTTCGTGCTTGCTGGACAGTACCGACATCACCGCCGCGACCGAGCGCGCCTCGCCGCCCTTGCCGTAGAAGATCGAGCGATTGGCCGCGGCCGCCTGCGGGAACATTTCGGCCGCGGAGGCATTGGGATTCTCCGCCGCCGCTTTGATCAGGTTCGTCGCGGCCTTGGGCCCCAGAAAGTGCGCCGCGTAAAGCTCCCCGCCCGACACACCACGCCCGAGGGCCGTTTCCATGTCCCCGCGCATCTGGCTGGTCATCTCCCCGGCCATGAGCGCCGCGGTTTCCGGATCCTTGCGCAGGGCAAGAATTTCCTGGCGAAGGGCGCCATCGGTCACCTGGAACCGGCCATTGCTGCCTACTTCGATCGCATCGGCATAGGCCTTGAGCCCGTGCTCCGCGCCGTGCTGGCGCATCGTGCCGAGCCACGTCTGTTCGATGAACTGGAACAAGCCCGCCGCCGACGATGTCGCGGCCTGCGCGGCCGGATTCAGGCTGGATTCCCGCATCGCCGTGTTGAGCAGATAGCCGAAATCCGTGCCCGTTTCGCTGGCCGCCCGGCGCAAAGCCGATAGCACGTCGTCCGTCTTTTCGGACGAATTCGCACGCGGCAGAGCTTCGCTCGGGATCATGACCAGCTTCATGGCAAGACAACGGTTCGCAAGCGCTATGCCACAAGCGCTTAATGGCGCGTTAATCCGCAGGCGGACGAAGCAGCGCGCGCCAGCGCTGCACCTCGGCCTTGAGCGCCGCCGCGTCGTAGCGTTCCGCAAGTCCCGCGCCCCACACGGGCCCCGGCCACGCCGCATCGCCTTCGCGGCGCGCGACGACATGGACGTGCAGCTGCGCGACGATGTTCCCGAGCGCTCCGATATTGACCTTGCGGCATCCGGTGGCGTGCTTGAGCTGTCGGCCGAGCGCTGCGACTTCGCGCCAAAGCTGCGCTTGATCGTCGGCGTTCAGATCGAACGTTTCGACCACCCCCGTGCGTCGTGGCACTAGAATGAGCCATGCAAACCGCCGGTCGTTGATCATGAGAACGCGCGAGAGCAGCCAATCGCACACGACGGCGGTGTCCCCAGCCAAGCGCTGATCGAGCGAAAATTCGTCTGCGTTCATGGGCCGTCCATCTGGCTCGGTGGGGATGCCTCATGTATAGCGCGTTTGGCGCTGGGAACATCGACGGCTCGAGCGGACTCTATGAAAATCGGGGTGATTGGCTGCGGCGTCGGCGGGCAAGCGGCCGCGTTGTTTCTGAACCGCGCGGGCCATCAGGTCGAGATCTTCGAACGCTTCCCCGAAGCCAAACCCGTCGGCGCCGGCCTGCTGTTGCAGCCGCCGGAACAAGCGGCGCTCAATGAACTAGGCGTCTTCAGAGCGTTGGCGCCGAAGGGCGCACGTGTCGATCGCTTGTTCGGCCGCACGACGTCGGATCGGACCGTCCTCGACCTCGCGTACGCGAACTACCGCACCGACTATTGCGGCCTCGGCATCCATCGCGCCCATTTGTTCGAGGCATTGCACGCGGCTGTGCGTGACGCCGCGATTCCACTTCGCCTGGATTCGGCCATCGTCGACATCGCGAACGTCGAACGTCCCACGCTGATCGCGCAAAGCGGCGAGCGGCACGGCCCCTTCGATCTCGTCGTCGTCGCCGAGGGTGCGCACTCGCTCCTGCGCAAAAAACTCGATCCCCAAGCGCGCGATCCCGTCTATCGCTGGGGCGCGCTCTGGGTCACCTGCCCCGACGCCGAAGGCCGCTTCGCGCGCACGCTGTGGCAGAAGTTCAAGGGCGCCGACAAGATGCTCGGCGTATTGCCGATCGGCGAAGTGCCGGGCGGCGACGGCGTTCCCCATGTCGCGATGTTCTGGAGTCTCGAACTCGACCAATTCGATGCGTGGCAAAGGACCGGCCTCGCTGCGTGGAAGGCGGACGTGAAAGCGCTCTGGCCCGACGTCGCGCCCTTGCTCGACCACGTCACCGATGCGGGCCAAGCGACGCTCGCAAGCTATTGCGACGTCGTGATGCGCTCGTGGCGCAAGGGCCGTTGCCTCTTCATCGGCGACGCCGCTCA
>JBGOVA010000048.1:0-21975 GCA_041477875.1 Micropepsaceae bacterium
ACGCTTGCGTAACCTGCGGTGCTGACGATGCCCCATCATCATCCCGACGAGAACTTGCTGATCGAGTATGCGGCCGGTTCGCTCGGCGAAGCGAAAGCGCTTTTGGTCGCGACGCATCTTGCGCTCTGTCCGGCGTGCCGGGCGGCGGTGTGCGTCGGCGAGGCGGCGGGGGCGGCGCTTGCTTTCTCCGACTCCGAGGCGGCGGCCGTTGGGCCCGAGCCTGACGTGACGGCACATCCGGCGGAACGCACGAAGCCTGCGGTTTTGCCACCCGCGCCGCCGCGCGTGCCGGAACCCTTGCGCGGGTATCTCGGTGCGGCCGTCTCGGAGCTTGCCTGGGTGAATGTGTGGCGCGGCATGAAGGCCTACGCGCTGCCGGAGTTCGCCGGGCGCGAGAGCGTCCGGCTACTCTCGATCGAGCCCAGCCGGCGCATGCCCCGCCATACGCACGAAGGGCAGGAGCTGACGCTGGTGCTGCAGGGCAGCTTCGTCGACGCGACCGGCGAATACGCTGCGGGCGATGTGGCGACGGCCGATCAGAGCGTCGATCATCAGCCGCGTGCGGGGTCGGGCGAGATGTGCTTGTGCCTTGCCGTCGAGGATGCGCCGATGCGGTTGACGGGGATTCTCGGCCTGTGTGCGACTGCCGTCTCGGTTGGCAGGCGAATCAAAGCGCGTTGACAGCTTTGGGCAATCCACTGCCGATGTTTGATCGGTCCGCCGGTGCGCATAGTGGATGAGTTGGGAGCGTAATTGCCCCGCCAGCATGTCTTGCCACACAATTTCTTCAATACTTGAGGGAGCGCTGGATTCTCGCTATCATTTCGTTAGCGAGTAGGGGGCCTGCCACTAAATGACCAACGAGAATTCGTCGATTCCGACAGATGGAAGTTCGACGCTGTCGTATGCAGCCACCACGCTTCCCGTGGTGCAGGGCGCGCTGGCACTCATTGTGATCACATTCCTTGGGCAGGTTTGGCCCAACATTGACCCGTCCAAGCGTCTAGCCGCGTTTGAGTTGGTGTATGCGTGCGGCTCCCATTTCATATTCAGTTTTGCGATCGCCGCGCCAGCGGCATTGTTTCTTTCAAGGGTTCAGCAGAGTGCGGTGGCTGTCGCGTTCACTATCGGTCTTTACAGTTATACGTTTTGGTCGCTCAATGTGCTGCACCAAGGCTTGGCAAATTTGCTACTGGACCAACGGTGGGCCATTCCTCTCCCGCTAGGCGACAGCATATGGAAATTCTTCATCACGGTGTTTGGAACCGAATCTACGGCTCAGTACTTGTCACCCCTTTTCGTTAGCTATTTGGTCGCCCTCGCGCTTTCAGTTGTTTTTGGATTGGTGTGGCCGTCGTCCCGCCAAAAACAAAAGCCATAATACAGCTCAGACGCTGACAGCAGCTTCAGAGGATGACGCTTGATTTGCGATCAAAGTCTTATCAGCGGCGGGGTTTCTGAAAATTCTCGGTTCGCCTTGAAGTTGCCAGCCCACCGAGGCACCCATCGATTCCGCTACTTCAAGTCCTGCACGGAGCCCGTCTTCGTGGAACCCATACCCCGTGTAAGCGCCGCAGTACCAAGTCCTATTCGCGCCTTGAATTGACTGCAGGCCCATTTGAGCGGCGACGGTATCTGCGTTGAACCGCGGATGATGGTAGTCAAACTTCGCGTACACGAGGTCGCTGCGTGGTTCAATCGTTGGATTCAAACTGACAAAGAATGGAACTTGCCGATCGATGTGCTGCAGCCGATTCATCCAATATGTTACTGATACGATTTGCTCGATTGCGCTCTCGCCCGATCTTGATCGTGTGCCGGCGTAGTTCCAACTCGCCCAGGCAGCGCGACGTTTCGGCATTAGACGCACGTCGCCGTGCAAAAATGTACGATTGAGCGTGTATTGGATATTCCCGAGGACGTTTTGCTCAAGTTGTGAAGAGTCCTTGATAATCTCAAGAGCCTGGTCGCTGTGCGTGGCCACGACAACGCGATCGAAATTTAATTCTTCGCCCGAAGTCGTCCGCAAAAGGACGGATGACGAATGTCGCCGTATTTCGGTCACTTTGGAATTGATGCGGATGTTTTTGCTGAAGCTGGCGGACAGTTTTTTTACGTACTCACTAGATCCGCCTTTCACGGTCAACCAGGTCGGTTGCTTTACGGACAGGAGTCCGTGATTTTCATAGAAATGCAAAAATGGGTGTGCAGGAAATTCTAGCATCCGCATTGGCGACGTCGACCATATTGCTGAACCCATGGGAATTAGGAAATCGTCCCTGAAGCGCTTTCCGAATTTGCGAAACTTCAGATACTCACCAAGTGTTCTATCGCCAATTTGATTTCGCCGGAGGTCGTTTCGCGCAACGCGGAAGAAGCGCAAAACATCAATCAGCATCCCATGGAATCGTAGATCGAATAGATTCGTCGGCTGAGCAAATATTGCGCCGGGGGTCGGGGTCGCCCACTCAAAGGCGCCTTCGTCGATTGACACCGAGAAGTTCATGTGCGTCGGAACGGATCGCACCCCCAACTCACGAAACAATCTTGTCAAGTTCGGGTATGTCTTTCGATTGTAGATTATGAATCCTGTATCAACGGCGAATTCCTGTCCGTTGATCGGCACGCTGACAGTGTTGGAGTGACCGCCGACGCGATCGTCTTGCTCAAAGACTGTAACGTCGTATTTTTTAGACAGAGCAAATGCGGCCGACAGGCCGGCCACGCCGGCGCCGACAATACCGATCTTCATGAGCAATGACCCCTTGAGCCTAGCCAATATGTGGCTTGGCTACGCTCTGAGTACAACCCCCGAGTCCGCTCCTTTTCTGATCGTCTCGCGTGATCCTGGTATCCAAGTGGCGTGTCGCTGAGTTGGAATGCCTGATTGATTTGCGTAGGCAGCGACGGCCATCGCGAGGTCGGGGGGCAGGTCTTGGACGATTAGGTGATACGCGCGACCTTGCGCGCTTAGCTCCAACGATCACGCAGGCTTGAGGGCGCCCGCATCGACGTAGCGCTTGGCCAGGCCTTCCATCGTCAAGAGACCGCGCGTGCGCTTGATCGGATCGTCGGCGGTGACGTTGACGCCGCGCAGGATCCGGCGAAGTACCGCGCCGGTGTCCATGCAGTTGTCGACGTCGATCGCGTTCACGCAGCACGAATCCTGCTCGAATGCGCCGAATGCCTTGAGGCCGCCGCAAGCGATGTCGGTCAGGATGGCCCGGTTCACGCCGCCGTGGCAGACGAGCAGCAGAGTGTTCCAGTTCGGATCGGCGGTTATCTCGGCGAAGGCGCGCAGCGTGCGGTCCGCGAAGCTCGCGAAGCTTTCGCCTGCCGCGAAGCATTCGCCGGGCTCGGCGGCGCGGAACATCGCGTAGGCGTAGTCGACGGGGCTCAAATTTGCGCGCGCGACGGCGTCGCCGCCGCGGATCTCTTCAAACTCGGCCGCAATTTCCAACGTCAGAGCGCGCGAGCCCAACACGATTGCGCCCGTCTCGCGCGTGCGCGGCAGGCCGGAGCAGATCGCGCGGTCGAATGCGACGTCCGACATTAGCTCCGCCGTTGCTTTCGCCTCGACGCGACCTCTCTCCGTCAACGGCACGATTCGCGAGTCCGAGGCGCGCGTGCCGTCGGCTTGGATGTAAGCGGCGTCGGCATGCCGCATCAGGTAAACGCGCCGCCGGCGCGTACGGTCGAAAGGAAGGTCCATGAAGTCGTTGATAGCGCCGGGTTCAGCCGGCTGCAAATCAGCCCGGGACGGATGCTTGCTCCGGGCGCTTTCGCTCAAATGCCAGGAGCGGGGTGGCGCGCTAGCTGTGAGCTTTCAATAGGTTGTCCATCCGGTTCTGACCGAGGAAGCTGGAGTTGTCGAAGCTGCAGAGACCTTGGGAGAACCGGATGAACGTGCACAAGAATGCCCGTCTGACGCCGCGTGGTCGAGAGTGGATCGGCTCGGCGGTCTTTTTCGCAGCCGTAGCCAACTACTGCGCCTTGAGTGCGCGTTGATATGCCGGCCGCTCGGCCAGACGCTCTCGATAGGCGACGAGCTTGTCCGGTATCGTCTTGTTGAGGGCGCCCTTCCAGATTCCGAGCGCGGTGCCGATGCAAATGTCGGCAAGCGTGAAATCGGCGCCGGCGAGATACGCATCGTCCCCGAGCTTATCGGCGACATAGCCGATCGCCTGTTCGCTACGCGCTTCGAGTCCGCGGACCGACCAATTGCGCTTATCTTCCGCAGGCGCCGCGAAGTGCGCCGCGATGAGGGTGTTCATGCCGGCCCCGATCGTGGCCTCGCTGAACACCATCATTTGCAGCACGCGCGCGAGTGCGCGACCGTCCGTGGCCGGCAGCAGCGGCGTCGGCCCGTATTTCTGCGCGAGATAGAGCATGATCGCGACGGACTCATTGATCGCCACGCCGCCTTCGTCTTCGAGGAACGGCACCGTACCGAGAGGATTGAGTGCGCGGTAGGCCTCGTTCGGCGGAAAGGTCACTGTCCCGACTTGATAGGGCAGGCCCATTTCCTCGCATTGCCAGAACAGGCGCAGGCCGCGACCACCGCGCGGAAAATTGTGGATCTTGATCATCGCTACTTCCTTCCCCTCGATATAACGCGTTTGCTTTTCAGGCCGCCGCGCGCATCGCCCTCAGCTTGCCGCCCACCCAAGTGCAAGGCAGTGAGAGGACGACGAGCGCCAGCGGATACCAATGCGGTCCGACATTCCACATCGTGACGGCGCCGAAGATGCTCATCGCAAGTCCCAAAACGCCCAGGGCCACGGCGTGTCCCACCGGGCGGTCGGGCGCTAGACTTGCGGTGACATAGCCGCCGACGACGGTGTAGGCGCTTCGATAAAGGGTTGCGAGCAGCAAGAGGGGCGTCGTGAACTTGTTCGGCTCGCTGAATGAGGGGAAGATTCCGGCGGCCTGCATTGCGATGTCCGTGCCGACGGAAAGTACGAAGACCGCGACGAAACCGCCGAGCACTGAAACGATGCTGCGGCCCGTGCGGCCCAGGCTGCTTGCGCGACTCATGATCCTGCTCCTCTTGCGCTACGCTCTCGCGCAGCGAGCCGGGCCACCAGTGCCGGACTCGTAAGTTCCTTGAGTGCGGCCCTTCCAATCCAGCGCGCCGAGGCCCGTGGTGCGTCTACGAGACGCCGGGCCGCGGTCAAGGCGGCGGTGTTGAGCGTTGCGCCGGCCGACCATGCGCAGGCCCCAACTCACGCCCTTCTTGACAAAGTTTCGCTCGTCCGCGGCGGCGCGCTCGATCAGGGGCAAGCTGTCGAGAAACGCCTTGTCCTTCGTCGTCCTGTCGTGGGCGGCGAGGCAGGCGAGCAGCGCAAAAGCCGTGCGCTTGACGAACTCGCGACGGCTGTCGCTCCACTCGACGACCTTCGCCCAGGCGTGCGGCGTACGGTCGAAGAGATGGAAGCACAGCGTGTCGCAGATCGCCCAGTTGTCGAAGTCCTTGACCCAGCGCTCCATCTGCGCGGGCGTGACGCGCGCCGGTTCATCGACGAACGAGGTCAGCATGCGCGCCTCGTAGCAGCCGGTATCCCAAAGGGCGGCGGCGAGTTCGTGGCTGCGTCCCAGGCTCTTGGCGAGTTTTTGCATGTTGGACATCGATACGCCGAACGCCTTGTCCTTTGTGACGATGCCGTAGCGCGCCGCCATGTCTTCGCGGGTCTTCTTGGTGCCGTTGCGCTCCAGCCACTTGAGCGTGGTTTGAACCCGCTCGTCGAGCGGCGCAGGTTTCTTCGTGACCTTCTTCGTCGCCGTTTTCGCAGGCATGCGAATACTCCCGCGCTAGAGCGAGGCCAACAACTCGTCGAGCTTGCCGTAGCCGGCTTCCATTCCGTCGGTCATGCCGGTCTTGAGCGCGGCGTCACGCGCCTCGCGCGACGCGTACTGGACCGTGTTGGTCATTGTCGTTTTGCCATTGTGCTCCGCCAGCACCAACGTTCCGACCGTCTCTCCGCCGGTCCAGTCCTCGTCGAAGAGCTGGGTCGAGACGATGCGTTCCGGCCGCAGGATCTCGCGATGGACGCCGCCCATGCCCATCTCGCGTCCATCCGCGTTGCGCCAGACATAGCGATAGCGGCCGCCCACGCGGAAATCGATCTCGCACACCGGCATCGTCCAGCCCGGCGGTCCGAGCAGCCAGCGCCTGACCAGTTCGGGCTTGGTGTGGGCTTCGAAGACCAAATTGCGCGGTGCGTTGAAGAAGCGCGTGATGACGATTTCACGCTCGCTGTGCGCGACGACTTTCAATTTTCCGGCGCTTGTCATTGGCGTTTTCCTTTTTGCTGCTGTCGCTTGGCGCCTGCGCGCCAATGCTTCCGTCTCTCGGCCTTCATCTCATCGAGAAGAGTGTCGAGGCGTTGAAAGTTGCGCTCCAAAATCCGCCGGTAGTTTTCCAACCAATTGTTGGCTTCCACGAGCGGCGCGGCCTCGACTCGAACGGGCCGGCGCTGCGCGTCGCGACCGCGCGAGACGAGGCCCGCGCGCTCGAGCACCTTGAGGTGCTTGGAGATGGCGGGCTGGCTCATCGCGAACGGTTCGGCCAGCTCCGTCACCGAGGCCTCGCCGGAGGCAAGGCGCGCGAGAATGGCCCGGCGCGTGGGATCGGCGAGCGCCGCGAACGTCGCGTCGAGGCGCTGGGGGGGCTGGTTTCCATAACTGATCGGTTGCATAACTAGTTAGTTATATACAAGACGACCGGTCGTCAAGCCCCCCGTGGAATTCATGTGACGTCAACGGGCGGGCTTCAGCTTGCCGTGGCAACGCGGCGATGGTTGGCGAGAGCTAGGCATGCGACGAGAAAGGCGTCCTTTTCATCGCGGCCCCACGGACGTCCAACCGTGCGGCCGAACTCGCCCAGCCATTGCGGGATGCCGTCCTGCGAAACTTTCAACACGCGGGATGCGGCAAGGGCCAAGTCTCTCGAGGGCATGGCGAGCGACGTCAGTTCGAGCGCGGCGCCGGCTTCGACAATGGCACGTCTGAACAGATCGCCTTCCGCGGAGTGGATCAGCAGGTGCGAGCGCAAGACCGCGTCAAGCGAGGTGGGGCGTGCCGCATTGCCGACGACGACGCCAACCGCGACCGGCGACACCTCGTGCGCAAGGCTCTTGATCAACGATGTCAGTTCCTTGCGTGCCGTGTCGGCCGCCGCCTTGCTGCAGCGTTCGACATGTCGCTTGGCGTCGGTCGGCGCCATTTCCGCCGCGACGTGAAATACCTGAACCGATTCTTTGCCCGGCCTCAGGTCGATCTTGCCGCGGTGAATGAGCTTGGGCGACGTCAGGGGGCCACTGACGGCGACGGCCACCGCCCAGCCGGTGTGTGCAGTGAAGCCCAGGGCGGCCGGGCGCGGAGCCTCTGTCGTCATGTGAAGGTTCGCTGCGCTCAGCAAAAAAGCTAAGTGGCTCCCCGGGCCGGACTCGAACCAGCGACCCAGCGGTTAACAGCCGCTTGCTCTACCGACTGAGCTACCGGGGAACAGTTGCGGCGGGTCACTACCGCAACGGCAGGGGCGTGGCTATATCAGAGCGAAGTTAACAGCGAAAGCACAAACCTCCCGCAGGAATGCTTGATGGCTCACGTGAAGCTCGGCCGATACAAAGTGAAGCTACCGCGCACGAAAACGGGGCGGCGGGTGCTTGGCGGGTCGTTGGTCGCCGGTAGCGCGCTTTGGTTCTTGCCGGTCCTTGGTCTTTGGATGCTCCCAGCCGGACTGATCGTTTTGTCGGTCGATTCGCCGCGCGTGCGTCGATTTCGTCGCGTGAGCGAGGTGCGTGTGGTCCGCTGGTGGCGCTCGCGCCGCCAAACCCCGGAAAGTAACAGCTGAAAGAAAAAGGGCCCGGCGAACCGGGCCCGAAGTTTGGGTAAATGGTGGGGTGTCTTCATGGGAAGACAGTGCGACTTTGAGTTGATAAGGTTAACAAATGGTTAACGACATATAGTGCGGTGTGTTTCACCAACCACAATGAGTATACTAAATCCTTATATTTTAGATTCAATTCGAGACTTAAGTCCTTGGGCAGCCATGGTGTACCCACCGTTGGCGCCGTCGATAAAATGGACGTGGCCGCCGTCGTCCGTGGAGCCCACAAAGCACGTCATCAGCGCGGACGAGGCGCGGTGAAGGCCGTATTCGACGAGGTTTTGGTCGCGCGCGAGCTTGAGAATCGCTTCGATCCCATCGGCCTCGGCACTCGTGCAATCGATCACCATACGCAGCGAGTCGGCGAACTTGCGGTAGTCGGAGTGCGACTGAAGCGATGCTGCATATGCGCGGCCGCTGAAACCGCCGATCGTGACGCCGGTTTTCTCGGAGATCAGGCCGAGCAACGATTGCCCGTAAACCTCGAAGAGCGTGCGGCCGAAGGCACGCTCGCGGTCCGCGCCGCGCGGCGGCCAGGCCGACTTCAGATTCGACAGAGCGACCGGGCAAAGATCAGGCGCGGCTACGCGCTGAATGGCGCCGTAGACGTCGCGGTAGGCGCGCGGCAGCGGCGACGTCATGTCCTTGGCGCGCACGATTAGTGTGAGCATCACGCCGCGGCGAGCCTGAAGCGGTTGCCAGCGGCAGGAGAGGCCGCTCAGATCCGCGTCGCCGGTCGCGTCGTCCGCGTTGACGATGAACGGCGCGCCCTTTGCCGATTTGCCGATCGCCTCGGCGCAATCGATGCCGCCGCCCGATATCATCGCGAGTTTGCGTGCGGGTCCAAGCGCTTGATAGGCGATCTTCACGTCGCGATTTTCCGCTCGCACCACGCCGACAGGCACGAGCGCGCAGCGCAGATCGAGCGAGAGCGCGTTGCGCGCGATCTTCTGGATTCCTTTGAGGGCGGTGCGTGTGGCGTCGCCGAGTTCGTTCGGAATCAAAACGATGCCGCCGTCGCCGCCAAAAGCGAACGGCAAGTCCTTGCCGGGACACGCATTAAGGATGCCTGCGATCGTCGCAGCGCCGGCGAGGTTCACATCCTTGTAGCGCCCGGCCGCGATCGCCGGCGTCGACTGCACGACGTCGCCGAGGGCGATGAACCAATCGTCGGGTACGCTGACATAGTTGGCCGGCTCAAGCGCGTCGGCGAAGGTCGCGACTGTCGTTGGGTGCAAGTGCGTCTCGGAGCGTTTCGGGGATCAGAGCCCCGCGAGAAAGCGCTGGAGGCCACGCCCGGAATTGAACCGGGGTACGAGGTTTTGCAGACCTCTGCGTAACCACTCCGCCACGTGGCCTTACCAGATGCGCGTGGGTCCTATAGCAGACGCACGGCAGCGCCACAAACCTTTGGCGCATGCGCCACGGCGCCAGATTGTCAGGCGAGGAGGGCACCGATATAAGCCGCGCGTCCTTTGGTTTCCGGCGGATTCTTCGATGTCAGATATGTCAGTCGCGCGCGCCTTCATGGTTGAGGGCCAAGTGCGCACCAACGACGTTACCGACAAACGCATCACGGGGATCATGGGGCGCATCGAGCGCGAGCGTTTCGTTCCGGCCGACAAACGCCCGCTCGCCTATGCCGATATTTGCGTCGAGGTGAAGCCCGGGCGGTTTTTGCCGGACCCAAGAAGCTTCGCCAAGCTGCTGCAGTTGGCCGAAATTCAGGATAGCGACCGCGTTCTCGATATCGCGTGCGCGACTGGTTACTCGACGGCGGTGTTGTGCGCCATGTCGGCGGATGTCGTGGCGCTCGAAGAGGATGAAGATCTCGCGCGATTTGCGGCGCCGATTTTGCGGTCGTGCGAAAAGCTCGGCCGCGTGTTCGGCGTTGTGGGTCCGCACAAAGACGGTGCGCCGACGCAAGCGCCGTTCGATGTGATTTTCGTGAATGGCGCAGTCGAAGAGATGCCGGCCGCGTGGACGCGTCAGCTGAAAGAAGGGGGGCGCCTGGTCGCGATCGTCAACGAAGGACCGGTCGGCAAGGCCCACTTCTGCGTGCGCAAGGGGGATGCCCTGACACGCAGGGTTGCTTTTGATGCAACAGTGCCCGTCCTTCCGGGCTTCGAGCGTTCACGAAGCTTTGTTTTTTAAGGCCTTTTGGTTGTTCAAACGGCCGTTTGACCCTAAATCTTAATCTGAAATTTACTGGACCTGGCGTTAACCTCTCACGGTTGGCGGTGAGGAGTTCGTATGCGTTTTGGGGAAAACATGGGTGTTTTCCGCAGCCCCGTTCTGCGCTGTCTTCGTGTGGGCTTGCTTGTGAGCGTTTTTTGCGTTCCGGGCGCGCAAGCTGATTCGCTCACCGACGCGTTCGTGAAGACCTATCAATCGAACCCGCAGCTCTTGTCCGAGCGCGCGAACTTGCGAGCGACGGACGAAAACGTTGCGCAGGCGATCGCGCAGTGGCGGCCGCAGATTTTCATCAACGGCGACTATTCGAAGATCAAAACCGAGACGAAGACCGATCCGTTAACGGCGTCTAACATCAGGACGGAGCCTTGGAGCGCCGACATCACGGCGACGCAGACGATTTTTGCCGGCGGGCGCATCCTGGCGCAGCGCCGCCAGGCGGATGCTCAGGTGCGCGCCGAACGGGCGGTTCTGCATTCGACCGAACAGGGCGTGTTTCTGGATACGGTGTCGGCCTACATGAACGTCGTGCGCGACGAGGCCACGCTGAAGCTCAACGAAACGAACGTCACGCTGCTCAAGAGACAACTCGAGGCGGCGCAGGCGCGCTTTGACGTGGGCGAAATCACGCGCACCGACGTGGCGCAGGCGGAAGCGCGACTGTCGGCCGGTCTGGCTTCCCAGACCGCGGCCGAAGCCAACTTGAAGGCAAGCCGCCTGTTCTATGAGCGCACGGTCGGGGAGGCCCCGGCCACTCTTGACGCGAAGCCCGCGGTGCCGCCGCTCCCCGGCACCGAAGCCGAGGCGCGCGAGATCGCGAATACGCAAAATCCGCAGCTTGTTGCCGCGCGCGAGGCCGAGGACGCATCTCGCTATGCGATCGACTTCGCGGTGGGGCAAATGCTGCCGACGGTCAGCGTTCAGGCAAGCTACGGCCGCAACGGCCAGGAGCGCGGGCCGGAGACCATCGGCGACGACACGCGGGTGACGGCCAGCGCAACGGTGCCGATCTACCAAGGCGGCGCCGAGTGGTCGGCGATCCGGCAAGCCAAAGAGTTCAACAACAAGGCGCGTCTCGACACCGAGACGGCCCGGCGTTCGACCGACGAAGGCGTTTCCAACGCCTGGGAAGGTTACCGCGCCGCCAAAGCTTCGTCGGAAGCGAATCGTCAGCAGGTCAAGGCTGCGGAAATCGCCTTCGAAGGCGTGCAGCAAGAGCTTGAAGTCGGCTCGCGCACGACGCTCGACGTCTTGAACCAACAGCAGGAACTGCTGAACGCGCGCGTCGCGCTGGTGCAGAGCGAGCGCGACGAAGTCGTCGCCGGCTATTCTTTGTTGGCTGCGGTCGGGAACTTGACCGCGAAGGAACTCGCGCTGCCGGTTCAGCTTTACGACCCGGTCGAAAACTACGACATGCAAACGTGGCGGCCGCTCGGCGCGGCAACTTACGGAAACTAAGCTTTTTTGCGGTATTCACCTTGGGGCGGGACCGCGCCCGAAGGGCTTTCAACCCTACTGGCGTTTGGGCCGCCCATGGCTTAGTTTCGCCGCGAGGTCGCGCGAAGCCCCAAGAGGTTGACAACCATGCCCACGCCCTCGGCACAGCAAGAACCGACAATGGAAGAGATTCTCGCTTCCATTCGCCGGATCATTTCCGAGGATGCAGAACCGGGGAAAGCCGGGCCTGCAGCCGCGGCTGCGCCGTCGCGCGACGGGGATGTACTGGAGCTGACGAATGTCGTGCATGACGACGGCAGTGTCGGCCATGCCGCAGTACCGCCGCCCGAGCCGCCGCGCCGGCGTGCGGCCGCGCCGCCGCGGCCCGAACCAGAGCCTTATCGTGAACCAGCGCCGGAACCACGCGTCTCGCGCCGGGCAGCAGCGCCGGAGCCCCGGCCCATGCGCAACCAATCGGACTTAGACATGGTGGAAAAGGATGACCGCGACGGTGTTTTGTCGTCGCAGGCCACGTCGGCCATTAGCAACGCCTTCGGCATGTTGCAGCGCGAGCGCGAGGTCAGCGTCGGCGGGGGCACGACACTGGAAGACATCGTCGCACAGATGATGAAGCCCATGCTTGCCGCATGGCTCGACGAACACTTGCCTGAAATCGTAGAGCGCGTCGTACAACAAGAAGTCGAGCGCGCTGCACGCAACAGCGGCCGTCGCCGCTAACCCACGACAGCGAAGGCTCGACAGGACCCGTGCAGCCCATCAGGGCTGCGCGCGGATCGAGGTATTGTGACTTAAGGCTTGGATGACGATGCTCGAGAAGACCTACAATCCGAAGGACGTTGAAGAGCGGCTTTACCGCGACTGGGAAGCCTCGGGCGCTTTTCGCGCGGGCAACAAACCCGACGCCAAGCCCTTCACGATCGTCATTCCGCCGCCCAACGTCACGGGCTCGCTCCATATCGGGCACGCGCTGAACAACACGCTGCAGGATATTCTCGCCCGCTTCGAGCGCATGCGCGGGCGCGATGTGCTGTGGCAGCCGGGCATGGATCACGCCGGTATTTCGACGCAGCTTGTCGTCGAGCGACAGCTCGAGGAGCGCCAGACATCGCGCCAGAAACTCGGCCGCGAGGAATTCCTCAAGCGCGTCTGGGAATGGAAGGCGGAGTCGGGCGGCACGATCCTGCGGCAGCTGAAGCGGCTGGGCGCATCATGCGATTGGTCGCGCGACCGCTTCACCATGGGCGAGACCGAAGCCGACCAGATGAGCCGGGCGGTGCTGAAGGTCTTCGTCGAGCTTTACGCGCAAGGCCTGATGTACAAGGACACGCGGCTCGTGAACTGGGATCCGCGCTTGCAGACGGCCGTGTCGGACCTCGAGGTCGAGAACATCGAGATCAAGGGCAATCTCTGGCACATCAAATATCCGCTGGCGGATGATCCCGAACGCTTCATCACGGTGGCGACGACGCGGCCTGAGACGATGCTGGGCGATACCGCTGTCGCCGTGCATCCCGACGACGAGCGCTATAGGGCGCTGGTCGGAAGACAAGTGCGGTTGCCGCTGTCCGATCGTTTGGTCCCGATCGTCGCCGATGATTACGCCGATCCGGAGAAGGGCTCGGGCGCGGTGAAGATCACGCCGGGACACGACTTCAACGACTATGAGGTCGGCCGGCGGCACAAGCTTGAGCCGCTGAGCATTCTGACGCTCGACGGTAAGATCAACGACAAAGCGCCGGCCGCCTATCGCGGGCTCGATCGGTTCGATGCGCGCAAGCGCGTGGTCGCCGATCTCGAAGCGCTCGGGCTGATCGAGAAGGTCGAGCCGGTCACGCATGCGGTGCCGCATGACGAGAAAACGAAGACGGTCGTGCTCGAACCGATGCTGACAGAGCAATGGTATCTGAACGTGAAGCCGCTGGCGGAGAAGGCGCTCGATGCCGTGCGTGACGGGCGCACGAAGTTCGTGCCCGAACGTTTTGCCGACGAGTACTACCGCTGGCTCGAAGATATTCGCCCGTGGTGCGTGTCGCGCCAGTTGTGGTGGGGGCACCAAATTCCGGCTTGGTACGACGACAAGGGCAATATCTTCGTCGCCGAAAGCGAAGTCGATGCGCGCGCGCAAGCCAAAGCGAAACTCGGACGCGACGTCGCGCTCACACGCGACCCTGACGTCCTCGACACGTGGTTTTCGTCGGCGTTGTGGCCGTTCTCGACCTTGGGCTGGCCGGAGCAAACGCCCGAACTCAAGCGCTACTATCCGACCGATGTTCTGGTCACGATGTTCGACATCATCTTCTTCTGGGTCGCGCGGATGATGATGATGGGGCTGCATTTCACGAAGCAGGTGCCGTTCCACACCGTTTACATCCACGCGCGCGTCGTCGACGAGCGTGGGCAGAAAATGTCCAAGACACGCGGCAACGTAACCGACCCGCTGACCTTGATCGACGAGTTCGGCGCGGACGCGCTGCGCTTTGCGCTGGCGATTGCCGCGGCGGCCGGCAAGGACCTGCGCATGGGACGCGGGCGCGTCGAGACCTACCGCAACTTCTGCACCAAGATTTGGAACGCGGCACGGTTCTGCGAGATGAACGGTTGCGTGCGCGTGGCGGGGTTCGAGCCATCCAAGCTGAAGTCGACGCTGAACCGTTGGATCGTGGGCGAGCTTGTGCGTGCGCGCAACGAGGTGACGGCGGCAATCGAGGGCTATCGCTTCAACGATGCGGCCGGCGGGCTCTATGAGTTCGTGTGGAACGTCTATTGCGATTGGTATCTCGAATTCATCAAGCCGGTGTTGGGCGGCAACGACGAAGCTCAGGCAGCCGAAACACGCGCGACGGCGGCGTGGGTGTTCGACGAGGTCTTGCGCCTCGCGCATCCGTTCATGCCGTTCATCACGGAAGAACTGTGGCGCGTGACGGGCGAGCAGGGGCCGAAACGCGAGGCGATGCTGATTTCGGCGCCGTGGCCGGATTATGCCAAGATTGCGCGCGATGCGGCGGCGGAGACCGAAATGAATTGGGTCAAGACGCTGATCTCGGAAGTGCGCTCGGTGCGTGCTGAGATGAACGTGCCCCCGGCGTCGAAACTGCCGCTGCAGCTGAAGGGCGCGAGTGCCTCCGAGGCCGAATGGCTGAAGCGGCACAACGATTTGATCTTGCGCTTGGCGCGGTTGGAGACCGCGACAACAGGGAAGGATCTCGCAAAAGGTTCGGCGCAGATCGTCGTGGGGCAGGGAACTGTCGGTCTGGCGCTTGAGGGGGTGATTGATTTCGCGAAAGAGCGTGCGCGGCTGACCAAAGATGTACAGAAGGCCGACAGTGAGATCGCCCGCATCGACGCGAAACTATCAAACAAGGATTTCGTCTCGCGCGCGCCGGAAGAAGTTGTCCAGGAGCTGCGCGAAAAGCGTGCTGAGTATGAGGCAGCACGCGCCAAACTTTTGGAAGCGTTGAAACGGTTGGACTAAGTGTTTGCGGCACCGGCATGCTTCGTTCGCATCGCAAGGGAGGCGATCATGACCAAGGTCGACAAGAGAGGTAACCCGGTCTCCTACGGCTCGCAGGAGGCTGTCGATCGCTTGGACCGGGCGTGCGATCTTTTGCATGCCTATCAGGCCGATCCGTTGGTCGAGGCGGATGCCATCATCGCCGAGCATCCGGACTTCGCCTTGGCGCATGCCTTTCGCGCCGGACTGTTTGCAACCGCGACCGACAAGATGTTCGAGGCGCAGGCGAAGAAGAGTTTGAGAGCGGCGGAGACGTTCGCCGCGCGAGCCAACGAGCGCGAGCGTCTGCACATCGGTGCGGTGCGGGCATGGCTGGACGGAGACTGGGAGACGGCCGCCGATCGATGGGGCCGTGCGTCGATCGAGTTTCCGCGCGACCTGCTGGCGCTTCAATTTGCGCATGTGAGCGATTTCTTTCTCGGCCATTCGCACATGCTGCGCGATCGCGTGGCGCGCGTGTTGCCGCGCTGGACTCGCAACGTGCCCGGCTACGGTTTCGTCCGGGGCATGTATGCGTTTGGGCTCGAAGAGTCCGGCGAATACGGCGTCGCGGAAGAGCACGGCCGCGAGGCGATCGCCTTGAACGCCCAAGACGGCTGGGCGGTGCACGCGGTCGCGCATGTCATGGAGATGCAAGGCCGGGCCGATGAGGGCGCCAAGTTCCTTGCGGCCGGCGCGGATGGCTGGGCGCCAAACAGTCTGTTTGCGTATCACATCTGGTGGCACAAGGCGTTGTTTCACATCGATGCGACCGAGGCCGCGGGCGCGCTGAGGCTCTATGACGAGAAGATTGCGGCGGGCGGTTTCGGTCAGGCGTTGGAGCTTCTGGACGGGTCGGCGCTCCTGTGGCGGCTTCAGCTGATCGGCCACGATGTTGGCGATCGGTGGAACGACCTTGCCGACAAGTGGGAGACGCGCGTCGATCACGCGTACTACGCCTTCAACGATGCGAATGCGATGATGGCGTTTGCCGGTGCCGGACGCGTCGATGCGCAGGCGCGCCTGATTGCGGCGGCGAAGCGCGCAGCTCAAGGGCGGGGAACCAACGCGATGATGAGCCGCGAGGTCGGCGTCGCCGCGTGCGAAGGTTTCGCGGCGTTCGGGCGCGGCGACTACCGCCAAGCGATCGAGCTTCTGTTGCCCGTGCGCGGCAAGGCAAACCGTTTCGGCGGCAGCCACGCGCAACGCGACATGTTCTCGTGGACGCTGACGGAAGCGGCGATCCGGCATGGCGACCGCGCGCTGGCCCAGGCGATGGCGGCCGAGCGGTTGTCGTGGAAACCGGAAAGCCCGGTCAACCGAGCGTGGGCGCTTCGCGCGCAAAAGCTGAAGCCGGCACATGCTTGACCGCCGTGTGATCCAGCAAATCTCGGTGGCTTCTTGCGCGCTTTGTTCTATATTTGTTCGTAAGATCAATAGTGCCGCTTGTGATGGCTAGGTGATGGAGGCGTGGCGGCAGAAATGTTGGAAATGAGCCAATGTGACGCCGTGACGGATCGGATTGCATATGTTTTTGCATTGGCGGTCTTCGGCGGCGGAGCCCAATAGCTTGGGGCAATGCCTGAACCGCTTGCCACGCTGAGAGCGCAAGTCGATAGGTTGCGCGTTGCCCCTTTGAGCCAGAGCACTCGTCCATGACCACATTCGACAAATCGCGCTTGCCGTCACGCCACGTGACCGAGGGGCCTGCGCGGGCGCCGCACCGCTCCTACTACTATGCGATGGGGCTGACGGCCGAGGAGATCGCGAGGCCTTTCGTCGGCGTCGTGTCGTGCTGGAACGAGGCGGCGCCTTGCAACATCGCGCTGATGCGCCAGGCGCAGTCGGTGAAGGCCGGTGTCAAGGAAGCGGGCGGGACGCCGCGCGAGTTCTGCACCATCACCGTCACCGACGGCATCGCGATGGGGCATCAGGGGATGAAGTCCTCGCTCGTCAGCCGCGAGGTGATCGCCGATTCCGTCGAACTGACCGTGCGCGGTCATTGCTATGACGCGATCGTGGGCTTGGCCGGTTGCGACAAGTCTCTGCCCGGCATGATGATGGCGATGGTGCGGCTCAACGTGCCATCGGTGTTCATCTACGGCGGCTCGATCCTGCCGGGCAAGTTCAAGGGCAAGGACGTCACCGTCGTCGATATCTTCGAAGGTGTCGGCCAGCACGCGGCGGGCAAAATGAGCGATGCGGATTTGCATGACCTCGAATGCCACGCCTGCCCGGGCGCGGGTGCGTGCGGCGGGCAGTTCACCGCGAACACGATGGCGTGCGTGTCGGAGGCGATCGGGTTGGCGCTGCCGTATTCCGCCGGGCCGCCCGCCGAGTATCAGTCGCGCGATTCTTACGGCACCGCGAGCGGCAAGGCGGTGATGGAGCTCCTGGCGCGCCGGATTCGGCCGCGCGATATCGTGACGCGCAAGTCGCTGGAGAATGCGGCCGTCATCGTGGCGGCCACGGGCGGATCAACCAACGGTGCGCTGCATCTGCCCGCGATCGCGCATGAGGCCGGGATCGATTTCGATCTCTTTGCCGTCGCCGAGATTTTCAAGAAGACGCCGTATCTCGCGGACCTAAAACCCAGTGGGCGGTTCGTGGCGAAGGACATGTATGAGGCTGGCGGCGTGCCGATGCTGCTCAAGACATTGCTCGACGGCGGTTATCTGCACGGCGACTGCATGACGGTGACGGGCAAAACGCTTGCGGAAAACTTGCGAGACGTGAAATTCGACCCGAAGCAGGACGTCATCCGTCCCGCGACGAACCCGTTGTCGCCGACGGGCGGCGTCGTCGGCCTGAGAGGTTCACTCGCACCCGATGGGGCGATCGTCAAAGTGGCAGGGATGCAGAACCTGCAGTTCCGTGGGCCGGCGCGTTGCTTCGACAGCGAGGAGGAAGCCTTCGCCGCCGTACAGGAGCGCCGCATCAAGCGCGGCGAGGTGATCGTCATCCGCTACGAGGGCCCGAGGGGCGGGCCCGGCATGCGGGAGATGCTGTCGACGACGGCTGCTCTCTACGGCCAGGGCGAGAGCGAGCACTTCGCGTTGATCACGGACGGGCGCTTTTCAGGCGCGACGCGCGGGATGTGCGTCGGGCATGTGGGACCGGAGGCGGCTGTCGGCGGGCCGATCGGCCTGTTGCGCGACGGGGACATGATCGCGATCGACGCGGCCAAGGGCGTGCTGGACGTCGAGCTTGCCGCCGACGAACTCGCGCGCCGCAAGGCTGCGTGGAGGCCGCGCTCGACGATCTACACTTCGGGTGCTCTGCATAAATACGCGCAAGGTGTGGGGCCGGCACGCGCCGGCGCGGTGACGCATCCGGGCGGCAAGGGTGAAGGCCACGTCTATGCGGACATTTGAGCGGCGCTGGTTTAGTGCCGCTCGCTGTCGAATGAATATCAGGCCATCCGGGCTTTCTACTCGGTCGTCGGGTCGATGATCCCGGTCACTTCCGTGATCTTGGTGGCGGGAAAGCCCGACAGTTTCGCGTGTTCGTGGATCACCTGCTCGTTCTCGGCGAGGTAAATGCAGAACGTCTTGTCGGCGGTCACGTAGGAATGTTGCCACTGAACACCCTTGAGTTTGGAAAGCGCGCCGTTCGAGGATTGCGTTGCCTTGGCCAATTCGTTCGCGTTCATCCGTCCGACGCCGGGAATGTCGCGTTCGATCACAAATCGCTTCAGCATGGGTTTCTCCCTTGATGCGTGCCAGCATCGGGCGAAATAGGCTTGCGCGCGAGACGGCAGAAGTGACATCCTGCATGGGTGTTTCGGACAACGCAAGTGTCCCCGTGATCGACGTCACCGTTCTCTTCCTCGAAGGCGGCAACTTTTCGACGGCCGCAATTCCGATCGAAGTCTTCCGCAGCACGGGCGTGCTTTGGAATCTGTTCAACGATCAGAAACCGGCGCCGTGCTTTCGCGTCGCGACGGCCTCGCTCGGCGGACGCGCGGCGCGCACGGACTCGGTGCTCAAGGTCGTGCCGAATGCCGCGATCGAAGAGGTGAAGAAGCCCGACCTCATTTTCGTGCCTGCGGCCGGGCTCGACATCGATACGCTTGCCAAGACCGGCTACGACGTCGAAGAGGCGATTGCGCGCAACGCGCGCGTCATCCCTCATTTGAAGAGGTGGGCTGCGCGAGGGGTCGAGATTGCCGCTGTGTGCTCGGGCGTCGGTCTGCTGGCGGCGGCCGGATTGCTCGACGGCAAGCGCGCCACGACGCATTGGGGCCTCGTCGATATGTATCGAAAGCATTTTCCGCGCGTCGACTGGCAACCGGAACGGTTGATCACGGAGGATCGCGGCTTCACCTGCGGCGGGGGCGTGAATGCCGCCGCCGATCTCAGCCTCTATCTTGTCGAGAAGCTCTGCGGGCGGGAACTTGCGTCGCAATGCGCGCGTGCGCTCGTCATTGAAATGCCGCGGACTTGGCAAATCCCGTTCGCGGGGGCGAAGGTCCAAACGGGTCACGACGACGAAGCGATCCTGGGCGCCCAAGATTGGGTTCATGCGAACTACGCCCGCGCGTTCCATTTCGACCGAGTGGCCAAGCGGGTGGGCATGAGCCCGCGCAACTTCGCGCGCCGTTTCAAGGCGGCGACCGGTCAATCGCCGCTCGCCTATCTGCACGGCGTGCGGATTGCGGTCGCCAAGCGGCTGCTTGAGAACGGCCGCCAAACCGTGCAAGAGGTTTCCACTGCCGTCGGCTATGACGATGTGATCTTTTTCCGTAGGCTGTTTCGCAGGCACGCCGGCGCCGCGCCGAACGAGTATCGCCAACGCTTCGGGCAAAGCCGGCTCTCCGTCGCCGCCGAATAAGGAAATCCCCTTCATGCGCGTCGCGCTTGCCACGTTCTTTCATGAGACCAACACGTTCGCGCCGTCGAAGGCCGATCTTGACGCGTTCGGCAGCGCGAGCGGTTTCGGCGGCATTCGGCGTGGCGAGGAGATCATCCGCAATACGAACGTGAACCTGCCCTACGCGGGGTTCGTGAACGAGGCGCGGACGCACGGCTGGGAGATCGTGCCGCTGACGGGCGCGGGCGCGGTGCCTTCGGCGCACGTGACGGAGGAGGCCTACGAAACGATCGTCGGGATGATCCTTGACGATTTGCGTGCGGCGTGGCCGGTGGATGCGGTTTATCTCGATCTGCACGGCGCGATGGTTGCCGAGCATATCGACGACGGCGAAGGCGAGTTGTTGCGGCGTGTGCGTCAGATCGTGGGCCCGGCGATGCCGGTCGTTATCAGCTTGGATTTCCACGCGAACGTTTCGCGCGAGATGGTCGAGCTTTCGGATGCGATGTTCATCTATCGCACCTATCCGCATGTCGACATGGCGCTGACCGGTAAGCGTGCGGCGCAGCACTTGAAGAAAATGGCCGATGGCTTGCCGCGCCAGGCGAGGGCGTTGCGCGAAATGGATTTCTTGATTCCGGCGGCGGGTCAGGCGACTGCCACGGAGCCGCTGAAGTCGATCTTTGCGCGCGCGGCCGAGGTCGAAGGCACGACGATCGGCAACGGCAAGATTTCCACGATCGCGATGGCGCCGTGCTTCCCGATCGCCGACGTGCCGATGTGCCGGCCGACGATCACCGTCTACGCGGACACGCAAGGGGCGGCCGACGCGGCGGCGGACGAATTGGCGGCGCTCTTTTTGGAATCGGAGTCGCGCTTCATTCAGACCCTGTGGGAGCCGCAGGCGGCCGTGCGCGAGGCGATGCGGCTGGCCCGCGGCGATGGCCAAGGACCGGTCGTTCTCGCCGATACGCAGGACAATCCCGGTGGCGGCGGCAACGGCGACACGGTCGGGCTGTTACGGGCCCTGATCGAGGCAAACGCGCAGAATGCATTGCTGGCCCACATCTGGGATCCGGAGGTCGCGCGCGCCGCACATGCAGCGGGCGTTGGCGCGACGCTGAAGATCGGCTTGGGCGCCAAGACGGGCTGGGCGGGCGAGAAGCCCGTCGAGGCGGAGTGGCGCGTTGAGCAGCTGAACGACGGCGATACGCACGGCACCGGACCGATGGCCAAGGGCTGGCACTTCAAGCTGGGTGCGTGCGCGCTGCTGAGTCTTGGCGGTGTGCGCGTGGCTGTCGTTTCGGGCAAGGGGCAGTGCCTCGATCAAGCACAGGTGCGCGTGTTCGGCGTGGAGCCGAAGTCGCTGTCGATTTTGGCCGTGAAGAGCACGGTCCACTTCCGTGCGGATTTCGAACCGATCGCGCGGGCGGTGCTGGTCGTGAAGTCGCCGGGGCCGGTGTACGCCGACCACAGCGATCTCACCTATCGCAAGCTCAAACCCGGCATCCGCCTGATGCCGGCAAACTCGCTGTCGAACTAGGCCGGCTGGAATGGCCCGCCATGTATTTTCCCAGCTCTGAAAACAAATTTCTTGCCAGTGTGCTCACTGGTCTGAAGAAGCGCCACAAGGCGCTCAAGCACAAAACAAGTGCGATTGCGTGTGACAAGGTGATCGAGCGGCTCGGCGATACGAGCAGGGAAAAACTTGAAGTGTCGCTTCGCAGCATCGCGGCCGAAGGAAAATTGCATCTGCGCGCGTTCGTTTGGGAAGACCGATGGGTCTGGATCGATTGTCGCTCACCAAGCAAGCGCGGCTGGCGCTGGGAATGGACCCACGAGGGGCGCTTGCTTCCTATCCACGACGGTCGGAAACTTGTCGATGCATTGGAGGGAGCATTGGATTTGGCGTATTCAGTTGACGCGGACGCTGCTTCCGAACTCAGTGCGACCTGGCGAACGCTCCTTGCACAAGGCCCCAAACCCGTCGGCTAGAGCATTTTGATCCGACAATGAATCGGAGGGGATTCCCGTAGCGCGCGGGTAGGAGGATTCTGCCTTTGGATCGATTGATTCGGAGGCAAGGCCATGACGCGGGCTTATTCGATGGATTTGCGCGAGCGGGTAATCG
>JBGOVA010000262.1:0-5135 GCA_041477875.1 Micropepsaceae bacterium
CATCTCGGGATTCCCATCGTCGCCATCGCATTCCTGCTGGGCGTGTCCGGCTTGATGACGCCCAACCCTACTTCGCTGGGCATGGAGGCGCGCGCTTCGAAGGCGGATGCGGTCACGGGCGTCTTGCGCATCACGCGCCATCCGTTCCTCTGGTCCGTCGCGCTGTGGTCGGCGTTTCATCTGGCCGCGAACGGCGATGCGGCGTCCGTCGTGTTCTTCGGGATGTTCCTTGTTCTGTCGATCGCCGGGACTTTTTCGATCGACGCGAAACGGGCGCGCAAAATGGGCGAGGCTTGGACGGGCTTTGCCGGGCGGACCTCCAACGTTCCGTTCGGGGCTATCCTGGCCGGGCGGAACGCGTTCAAACTGGGTGAGCTTGTCACCTATCGCCAGGCTGTCGCGCTGCTTGCGTTCGTGGGCGTCCTGTTCATCCACGCGCGGTTGTTCAGCGCCTCGCCGTTTCCGGGCGGGTGGGTGCCGTTTTAGTTCCTCACTAATGCCGCGTTAACGATCTGGTTGCCTCTCGGGCCTAGACTTGCTCGTCGAGGCAGAGGGCGAGACCATGTCAGCGGCGGCACAAGCGGTCGACTACGATCATCTTCGCGTTCAAGCGGCGGAGGATCTCGGCGTCATGCGCGAGGTCTTGGCCTTGTTCATCACGCATGGCGAGCAAGTGATCGGCGAGCTCGAACGCGCGAGCGACGCGAAGACGTGGAAGCAGTGGGCGCACACGCTCAAAGGTTCGGCGCGCGGCGTCGGCGCCTTCGCAGTGGCAGAAGCGGCAGCTGACGCGGAGCGTCATTTGCTGGACAAGAGCCGCCTTGAGCCCCTGAAGACTGTCTTCGCAGAAGCACGCGCTTACATCGGAATGCATCCACTGTGACGTTTGTCACCATGTGGCCGTGCGTTGCTGTGTCGGCGGCGCGGCGCGGATAGACTTCAGACGGGCTGATTTAGGGGTATTCGAGGCGGATGGCGTTCAAGGTCAAGTTCTGGGGTACGCGGGGGACCGTGGCATGTCCTGGTCCCAATCACCTGGCCTTTGGCGGGAACACGAGTTGCGTCGAAGTGGCGATGGGCGGGCGGCGGGTCATTTTCGACCTGGGCACGGGCGTGCGCAATCTCGGCAAGTGGTTCATGCGCAAGCAGATGCGCGAGGCGACCGTCCTGATGTCGCACACGCATTGGGACCACATCCACGGCTTTCCGTTTTTCCAGCCGGCGTTCGCCGACGGCAATCACTTTCGCATCATGGCGGGGCATCTGGACACGGGCTTGAAGATCCAGAACGTGCTCGCCGGGCAGATGACGCATCCCTTCTTCCCGGTGCCGATCGACATCATGAAGGCGCAGATCGAGTTCGTCGATTTTCGCGCCGGCGACACGTTCTCGCTCGCCAACGATATTCGCGTGCGTACCGCACTTTTGAACCATCCGGACGGCGCGACGGGCTATCGGCTCGAATATCAGGGCAAGTCGCTGTGCTACATCACCGACACCGAGCACCTGCCCGGCAAGCCCGACCAACGCATCATGGCGCTCGTCGAGGGTGCCGACCTCATGATCTACGATTCGACGTATACGGATCATGAGTTTCCGGCCAAGCGCGGCTGGGGCCATTCGACCTGGCAGGAAGGCATGCGCCTTGCGCACGCCGCGAATGTGAAGCGACTCGGCATCTTCCACCATGATCCCGATCATGAGGATCACTTCATGGAAGAGATAGAGGCCTCGGCGCTGGCCGCGTGGCCCGGCTGCTTCGTGGCGCGCGACAATATGCGGATCAATTTGATCTGAACATCAGAAGCGCGCGGCTGTGCGTTCGATCATGCCGCGCTCGGTCGCCATCTTGTGCGTCAGCGTTTGATCCTCGTGCGCCAAACGCCACGACAGCAATTCTTGCGCATAGGCGAGAGCAGT
This sequence comes from Micropepsaceae bacterium, assembly GCA_041477875.1. Taxonomy (GTDB): domain Bacteria; phylum Pseudomonadota; class Alphaproteobacteria; order Micropepsales; family Micropepsaceae; genus SZUA-430. The sequence continues at coordinate 1,921 of JBGOVA010000262.1, forward strand.
CGCTGCGTGGTTCGGATCTGCGGCGAGGTTGACGAACTCGCCCGGGTCGCGCGCGAGATCGAATAGCAACGGCGGCAGACCCGCGAAGTGGACGTATTTGAAGCGCTCGTCGCGGATGACGGTCAGATTGCATTGATGCAGCGTGAGGCCCAGCGCTTTTTCGGCGCCGTCGGGGAAGGTCACATCGCGGAAGTCGAATTCCCAGTGCGCGTGTTTGCGCCATGACGGCGTGGCGCCCTCGAGGAACGGCGTCAGCGAACGGCCGTCGCATTGCGGGGGTATGGCGGCGCCGATGAAATCCAACATCGTCGGCATGATGTCGACGTTCTCGGTGAAGTGGCGCACTCGGCGGCCGCGGGTGAGGTCGGCCGATGCGCGCGGGTCGCGCACGATCAGCGGCACGCCGTAGGCGGCGTCGAAATAGCCGGCTTTGCCCAAGAGCCAGTGATCGCCGAGCTGTTCGCCATGGTCGCTGGTGAAGACAATCAGCGTATCATCCCACAGGCGCTCGCGCTTCAGGTGCGCAAAGAGGCGGCCGAGATTGTCGTCGACTTCGCTCATCATGCCGAAATAGACGGCACGCAGGCGGTTGAGCTTCCGCGCTTTGTCGGGAGCGAGGAACAGCGGATGCTTGAGTTGATTGGCGAGCCAGGGGTGCTGCGCGCCTTCTTCGTCGGCGGACGCTCGGCGCGCGGGCGGCGGCAACGATTCCGGGTCGTAGAGACGATTCCAGGGTTCCGATGCGATCCAAGGCGGATGCGGGCGCAGCAGCGATAGATGAAGAATCCACGGCTCGCTGCGCTTGGCACTGATGTAGTCGATCGCTTGGTCGACGTGCCATGTCGTATCGTTGTGCTCCGCGCTGACGATCCACGGCTTGGGATGGGGTGCACCGTCTTCGTAGTCGGCGCCGGGCTCGCGCAGCCAGATCACGAACCGCGGTTCGTGCGGAAGCTCGTAACCCTTGGACACGAGATAGTCCGCCCAAGGCCCGGGCTGATCCATGCTGACATGCGCGACTGGATTGAGGCCGGGAAGAATGCCTTCATAGGTGCGCAGACGCGGGTCGTCGGGCGAAAGATCGCGCGGGTCGGGTGTTTGATCGGTGTAGCCGATGAGCGCGGGATCGTAGCCGAGTTTGCGTCCTTCAAGCGCCCAGTTCGTGTGACGGCGATCGAGCGGCGTGCCGTTGATCGCAACGCGATGATTGTGTTGATAGAGGCCGGTGTGGAGCGTCGCGCGGCTTGGCGAGCACGGCGCGGTGTTGGCGTAGTGGCGTGCGAACATGACGCTTTCGCGGGCGAGCGCGTCGAGGTTCGGCGTCTTGACGACGGGGTGGTTGAGCGCGGACAGGCAGTCGCCGCGCCACTGATCGGCCGTGATGAAGAGGACGTTCTTGGGTTTTGTCATTGCGCGCGGAGCTTAGCGCGCCGCGCTTACCTGTGCAGGTCTGATGTTGGCGTCGTCGAACACCTCGAACTCGTGCGCGATGCAGCCGTTCATGAGCGTGCGCCAGACGGATTCGGCGATCGTGTACGGAAACTTTTCGCGCGTGCAGGAGGCTTCGACCTTGGTCAGCACGTCGGCGATGCGGGCTTCGTCGCGGACTTTTGCGCGATCGGTCTTGATGTGGCCCGCGCGCTCAATGTAGGTCAAGCGCTGGGCCAGAAGGCGGATGAGGGCGCGGTCGACGCGGTCGATCTCGCCGCGGATCTCGGACATCGACTGGCAATTGCCGGCAGGCACACCTTGCAAGTCGGGCCACGGGGTCATGGCGTCAGGTCCTTGTAAGTTCGCGGGGCGTCCGAGCGGGATATGGCGGCCTAAACCGCGGCGAACAACGCGTCATGCGGACGCGCGAGATTGTGACCCTGTTGGCCGAAGAAATAGGGGCGGTATTGAATTCCAGTGGCGCGAGCCAATTTGTACATGTAGGTTTGTGGGAATAAATATATAACATTATTGGAACGTATAATGGCAACGAATGCAGCGGCGGCTGGGGGGCAGCATAAGACGGATGTGGTGATCATCGGGGCGGGGCCGATTGCTCTGTTCGCGGTGTTCGAGCTTGGGCTGCTCGATCTCAAAGCGCATCTCGTCGACATTCTCGACCGCGCGGGCGGTCAGTGCGCCGAACTCTATCCGGAGAAGCCGATCTACGACATCCCCGCCGTCGTCGAAGTCACGGGGCAAGGATTGACCGACCGCCTGATGGACCAGATCAAACCGTTCGGTCCGACGTTCCACTTCTCGCAGATGGCCGAGGCGCTGGAGAAGACGGCGGACGGCTGGCGCGTGACGACAGATGCCGGCACGCAAATCGAGGCGCGCGTCGTCGTGATCGCCGCGGGCGGGGGCAGCTTCACGCCCAAGAAGCCGCCGATCCCGGGCATCGAGGCTTACGAGAACGGCTCGGTGTTCTATGCCGTGCGCAAGATGGACCGTTTTCGGGACAAGGTCGTCGTCATCGCGGGCGGCGGGGACTCGGCGCTCGACTGGACGCTCAATCTGCAGCCGATCGCCAAGAAGCTTCTGCTCGTGCATCACCGCGACGGATTCCGCGCGTCGCCCGACAGCGTGAACAAAATGCGCGCGCTGGTCGCGGACGGGAAAATGGAATTCCACATCGCCAACATCAAATCGCTGCACGGCACGGGCAACAAGCTCGAGGGGTTGACGCTCAACAACAAAGAGCGGGGTGATTACCGTCTCGACGCGGAGATGCTGTTGCCGTTCTTCGGGTTGACCATGAAGCTCGGGCCGGTGGCGAATTTCGGCATCGGGCTCAACGAGAACCTCATTCCGGTCGATACCGAAAAGTTCGAGACGAACGTGAAGTCGATCTTCGCGATCGGCGACATCAACACCTATCCCGGCAAGCTGAAGCTCATCCTGTCGGGCTTCCACGAAGGCGCGCTGATGGCGCAGCAGGCGTTCCGCTATTGCCGGCCGGACGAGAAACTGCGCTTCCAGTACACGACATCCTCCACCAGCCTGCAGAAGAAATTGGGCGTGGCATGAAGCTGATCGTCACCGACCGCGAAGGCAAGGTTCACGAATTGGACGGGCGCGACGGCTGGCGCGTGATGGAGGTGATCCGCGATGCCAACCTGCCTCTTGCCGCGGAGTGCGGCGGCGCCTGCGCGTGCGCGACCTGCCACGTCTACGTGGACGACGCGTGGCTTGCGAAACTTCCTCCACAGGAAAAACAAGAG
>JBGOVA010000178.1:0-9218 GCA_041477875.1 Micropepsaceae bacterium
TCGCTTACGACGCGATCCGGCTTGAAGATTTCGACGCGCTGCTTCTGCCCGGCGGGCACGCGAAGGGCATGCGGCCTTACTTGGAATCGCCGGTGCTGCAGGCGCATATCGCGGCGTTCTTCGAGGTGGCCAAACCCGTCGCCGCGATCTGTCATGGCGTGCTGTTGGCTGCGCGGTCGCAGACGCGCTGGGGCAAGTCGGTCTTGAACGGGCGCAAGACGACGGGCCTGACGCGACGCATGGAAATGACGGCGTGGACGATGACCGCGCTTTATCTCGGCGATTATTATCGCACCTATCCGACGCCGCTCGAGGACGAGGTGCGCGCAACACTTGCTCATCCGGCGGATTTCCTGACCGGGCCCGGATCGTTCACGCGCGACACGCTGGCGCGGCCGCAGATCGGCTTCACCGTGCGCGACGGGAACTATCTCTCCGCGCGTTGGCCCGGCGATGCGCATCGTTTCGCGCTGGAGTTCGATGCGATGCTGGGTGAAGCTTAGGGCATGGACGGCACCCTGATCACGCGGAGCCTCGAGTTGGTCGCCGAGCGCGGCGATCCGACGACGCTCGTCTACGCGCGGCTGTTCGCGGCGTATCCGGAGATGGAGCGGCTGTTCGTGCGCGACGTCGACGGCGGCGTGCGGGGCAACATGCTGGCCGAGGCGATCAACGCGATCCTCGACTTCATCGACCGCGATACCTACGGCGGCAATCTGATGCGCATCGAGATCGTCAACCACGAGAATCTGGGCGTGCCGCCGGAGGTGTTCGCCACGTTCTTCACGGCGATGCGCGATGCGTTCGCGGACACGCTCGGGCGCGAATGGACACCAGCGATCGATGCGGCGTGGCTGGCGTTGCTGGCGCAGATCGATGCGGCACTGCGGCGCTAGGGGTTATTGACCGTTGTCGGGTTCGCCGCTTTTGTTCTCGCGCGGCCGCGGGCATTCGCCGAGGATGTCGAGGCTGTGCTTCACAATCGGATCTGCGCCGATCTTTGCCCAGCGCGAGACCGGATCAGCAATGGCGCTATAGCGGCGGAACAGTTCGATCGCGAGCGGGTCCTTCTGCGCGCAAGCTTCCTTCAGATATTGATCGGCGAGATCGAGGCGGTGCGGAAAGCCGCAATGGCCGGTGCCATAGAGGATCGAGAGGTAATAGGTTGCTTCGCCGTGGAAGCGGGCTGACGACGCGCGCAGCCAAGCCAGCGTGAAATCGTATCGCTGCGACACCCCGGCGCCGGCCGCATACATGAGCGCGAGCGTCTTTTGCGCCGCCGGGTCGCGCGCGGTTTCGGCGGCGTTGCCGATCAGGTAGACGACCTGCCTAGGACTGAGATCGTCGGTTTCGTCGAACGCCATGTCGCGCTGGAATTTGCGGATCGCCGATCGTGTGATGATGCCCTGTCGGCCTGTCAGCGGCCCGTCGTAGTAGCTGAGCGTCTTCAGCGAGCGTTGAATCACGGTGGCGTTCACGATTTCGCCGCCCATCGCCGTGAGGAGCGCCTCATAGCGTCTCGGTTCGGGCTTTGTGGTGAGCGTGTACATCTGTATGCGCTTCTGGGCGATCACAGACGCCTGCGCGGTGGCCAGGTCCTCGGAGGGATCTGTTTTGGCGTTGACCGCGTTCTGCCAGTGCGTGAGCGCTCCGTCGATATTCTCCACAGCCGCTTCCGCGTCGCCGTAGTTGAGCTCCTGCCTGGCGAGGTTGGACTTTTCCTGAACCTTGTGGCGTTTGTCGCATTGGGGGTCGGACGGGAAACAGAAATCGCCGATCGGGTTGTCGTCCGCAGGTTGTCCCAGCACGGAGCCCGGAAGGCTTGCGCACAGCAGAACGCAAACGGCGGCTATTTGCCGTCGACTGCGTGCTCTGCGGGCGTCCGCGCTCATGCTCTTGGTCCTATGCCGCCGCCGTCGCGTCAATCGCCGTCATAGCAACAGCCGTGCGTGAAGACGCTGCCGTCGCATTCGCAGGATTTGTCCGGGTGCTCCGGGCCGCCGCCGGGTTTCTTCGGCCAACCGCCATGGTGATGGTGGCGTTCCAGCTCCGCCAGCCTGATTGCAAGCTCGTTGAAGCGTTCGTGGCTTTCCATCCAACCGCGCCGCGAGTCGCCGCAGAAGGGCTCCTGGAAGTTATGCGCCTGCATGCACATGTTGAAGTTGTTGCAGTTCGCGGTGACGAAGCGATAGCTGGCGTCGATCTCGGCGCGGAATTCGAGGAGCTTGGCCAGCAGGATCGTACGGCCTTCGTCCTTTATGTCCGTCGGCGCGCCGCTTTCGATCGTGCCGACCCGCGACATGATCGAACGATGCTCTTCGGCGAGCGTGTCGACCTCGCACGCTTCCTTGGCGACCTCGACGCTGTGGACGACGGGCGGCGGTGTTCTTGGACCCTGATAACAGGCCGCCAGTGCAAGTGCGCCCACGAGCGCCGTTGCGATTGCCGTTCCATTCCAACTCATAACCAAGTCCCCCTCATGCGAAGCGGCGCGCCGCCTCGATCGTCGTTTAGCGAATGCTCCTGTCGGGAGCGCAACTCGTTCCGATGTTTGCAAGCCTGCTGGCGTAACGCCCCGTGGCGCCCCGGTCCTTGTCGAATTGCTGGTATTCGATGAGGGCCCAGCGCTCACGCGGGGTCAGCGACCCGAACGTCGAATGCGGTCCATAGATGCTCATCAACTCCAGTGCTCGCGGATGGCCGAGGCGCGCAGCCTCCTGCAGGTACTTGTCCGCCTGCTCGGGCGTACGGGGCACGTCGCACAGGCGATAGCTGTTCAGGATGATGCCGGTGCCGTAGAGGATCGCGAGATTGTAGGTCGCGTCCGGCTGCTTGCGGTTGGCCGCGTCGTTCAGCCACTGCAAGGCTTGGTCCGTGTTCTGCTCAACGCCGAGGCCCGCGCCGTACATGAGCCCGAGCGTGTTCTTCGAATAGGAGTCGCCAGGCGTCTCGGCTGCGTTGCAGACAAGCAGCGTCGTTTGCAGCGGCGTGAGCGTATCCGTCTCGTCTTCCTCACGCTGGCGCTGGAACTTGCGGATGGCCGCGCGCGTCCTCGGCGACAGCTCGCCGTCGAAATCTCCCTCATAGTGACCGAGTGCGCTCAGCGCCCGCTGCAACACCTGGACCGGCAACAGATCGCCGCTGTAGGCTTTGTGATCGCGCGAAATGCGCGCCAAACTTTCGGGCGTCCACTTGCAGGTCGACCCGTAGTTTTGCAGTCGCTGTTGCGCGACGATCGAAGACGGAACGCCGTCGGGATCAAAGCTGTCGGGGTTGGCGTTTTCGGGGTCGCTTTGGGTGAGTGAGATGGCCTTGCGCCAGCAGGCGCGGGCTCGGTCGATCTCGCCGTTCGCGAGCGCCGCATCGCCGAGCTTCAGCGCCTGGCGGGCTCTTGTGGCGAACTCGCAAGTCGGCTTGCCCCAGCCACCGTCTTTGATGCGTGGAATTCCCTTGCAGACTCGGTCACGATTTTCCGGCAGTTCGGGGTCCAACTTGAACTGGGCAACTAGATCACTGAACAAGTCGTGCGAGTTGGTGTCGATGGTCGAGAAGTCGGGTGCGTACTCGGGGAACCTCAGCTTCATCGCGTCCAGCCATTGCTGCACGTTGTCGGGCTTGCCGGTGATCGAGCATTCCTTCGTGATGAAGGTGAAATACTTGTATGACTCGGGCGGGCTGTACGGCATGAAAATCGCTTTCGGGCAGAACGGCACGTAAAGCCGCTTGTCCCTGGGCGAGGCCTGGGCGATCTCAAATGCAGTCTTGCCGAGCAGCACTTGGCCAAGGCGATGGAAGCCGAGAACGCCTTCTCCCTCGCTGATTTCTATGACTTCGTTGGGCAGCGCCGCATTTTCGTCCGTCGTCTTCGACAAGCCGCTCAAGAGCGGGCCTGCTATCGGCGAGCCGTCGGCCTCCGCGATCGCAAGGCGCGCCGCTCGATTCAAGTTCTCAGGATCAATATGTGCGTTGGGCGGAATCGGCGTCGTGATCGAGTTCCCGGCGCTTGCCGTTCGGCTGGGCGCGCCCGCACCGAACGCCTGCGCCGGCAGCCGTACGGCTGTGACCGAGACGGTCGGGATCAGCGATTTCGTCGATGGGATGGCCGGCTCAAACACGCTGCTTGTCCCACTGCCGGTCAGACTCGATGTCTCTTGGCCGAACTGCGGATCGCACCATTTCGGATGGAAGAGCGGGATCTGTTGTTGGTCCCAGTATCGGTAGAACGCTATCGCGGTGCTGAGCGCGAGGAGAGCCAGAAGGACGGCCAGCACGATGCATACCCAGCATCGCGCCACCGGTGCGTCGGGGCCTCTGCCATTGTCGTATCGGTCGCGCGTCCGCGTGCCGTTCGCCGCCTTCGTGATCCGGATCTCGCAGCAGCCGCAGTGGCCGCAGTTTGCGCCGCGGCAGCAGTTGCTATGGTCGTGCGACATGGCGCCTCCGGGCGTTCGACGCACGCCGTGCTGTAGAGGCCACGAACCAATTCCGGACTACCCTCACCGCTCCCCCGCGTCGGCCAACCATGTCTCGATGGGACTGTGCTCGTGTCCGAAGTGATTGGTGAGCGCGAGATGGAGCCGTTCGGGGGAAGGGGCTCGATCATCGGCGCTCATGCGTACAATTCGGACTATTCAGAACTCTCCAGTCTTCAGACCCGCCTTTACTGTTGGATCATTTGACATTTTCGCGACGGTCAATGTTTCCCGCGTGGCCTGTGCGTGGTCAACCATCGCGTGTATGAGTTGCCTGTTTCGACCGAAGGTAGTTGCGGCACTGCAACCCAGAGTTAGTGACGTATTCGCGCGTGGTTCAAACCGTGGCGTCGGCTGCACGGGCCGTTGAATCGGGCGAGGCGCAATCTTCCGCCGATTGCGCAAATGTGCGCGAACGCACAACACGCTTTTCCCCCGAGCGGCATGGCCAGGCCATCGTTGCGCCATGATTGATTGCGATGCCGTACAACCCTGAGAGGTTGGAGCACGTGATGAGTCAGAGGTCGGGCGGCGGTTTCGGTTGGTTCATTGTCGGCATCGCCGTGGGCGTGGCCGGCACCATTTACGGCCCGGATCTGTTCCGGAAATATGTCCAGCCACTACCTGAAAACGTGCGCGTCGAGGTCGCCGGCGACTATACGCCGGGCGTGTGGCAGCGCACGGTGCGCTTCGATGTCGAGTTCAGCCGCTTCAAGGCGAACGGACAGAATTGGGATTGGCCGTTCACGGCGCCGGAGTTGCAATTGTGCGTTCGCGAGGGCGGCGAGTACCGCAAGTGCTTTGGGCCGAAAGATCCCGAACTCGCGTCCTGCCAGGGCAGGTTCCGCTGCACGACGGCGGCGATGAAGGTACCCGGCGGGCCGTTCGGCATCGAACTCAGCGAATGGGACGACTACAATCAGCCCGACCCGATCGGCGCCGTCGAATGCAATATCGGGCAGACCTGCAAGTTCCAGCTTGGACTGGTGACCGTGCGGGCGGCGGGGCCGGCGAAGGTCGCCGCGGCCCTCACAATGCCGCGCAATTGATAGTAAAGCCGCCGGCCCGGGCAAATTGGCCATAGCCAATATGACGTTTTCATGATGATAGACTTCGCCCCACCATGGGGGCGGTCTGTTTCATCAGGTGTCCGGAATGCCCATTCGACTTTCGCCCATGAGTGTCGGGCGAACACTGGCGGCCGTCATTCTCGTCCTGCTCGCCCTCGACGTGTTCTGCGTGTTCTTTCTCAGGATCTACCTGGGGCACGACTTCGTCTACGGCCTGATCTCGGCGTTCGATTTCGACGCGGAGGGCAGCATCCCGACGTGGTTCAGCTTCCTCTTGATCATGAGCGCGTCCGTGGCGAGCCTGTTTGCCGGGTTCGACGCCGCGAAGCGCAATCCGCCGCTCAAGATCTACTGGTTCGTGCTGGCCGGGCTGCTTTGCTACGTCTCGATCGACGAGCAGGCCCAGCTGCACGAGAAGCTCATGTATCTCATCCGCGGGCGCGGCATCTTCTTCTACAGCTGGGTGCTGGTCTACGGGCCGGTCGTCATCCTGCTCGGCCTTTGGTTCCTTCGGTTCCTGTTCAAGCTTCCGTGGCGGACGTCGATCGCCTTTGTGGGTGCCGGCATTATCTATGTGACAGGGGCGGTCGGCTTCGAACTTGTCGAAAGCAAGATCGCCGAGAGCAAATTCCACGCCGCGATCACCGATGACGCGGCGGTTCACGACCGCGAGTTGGCTGTCGACGTGCCGTATCAGGTGGCGGTCGCGTTCGAGGAATCCTTCGAGATGACCGGCATGCTCATCTATCTGGTTACGCTGCTGAGTTATCTTTCGCAAAGCCAAGCAAGCTTCGAGCTTTCGTTCGGGGGCGCCAGCGACTGATGGTTTTGCGGGGGGCGGGATTCGCTGCGTTGAGCGTCGCTTTCACGACGTTCGCTTGCGCCGCGTCGGACTTCGTCGTGATCAAGGCGGGACGGCTGATCGACGTCGTCCATAGTCGGGTGCTTGCCGACCAGATCATCGTCGTCGAAGACCAGCGCATTGCGCGCGTGGGTGCGGCGGGGCAGGTCGAGATTCCGCCGGGTGCCGCGATCATCGATTTGAGCGGCGAAGCCGTGCTGCCCGGCTTGATCGACACGCATACGCATCTGACCTACGACCCGACGATCCCGCCGGACGAGGTGTTGGCGTTGTCGTTTCCGCGCCTTGCGGTGCTGGCCACGATGAACGCGCGGCGCACGCTGCTTGCCGGGTTCACGACCGTGCGCGATGCGGGCGCGGAGGGTTTCGCCGACGTCGCGGTGCGCGACGGGATCGAGCGCGGCGACGTCATGGGGCCGCGCGTCTTCGCGGCGGGCCCGTGGATCGGCATGACCGGCGGGCATTGCGACGACAACACGCTGGGGCCGCAATACAATTACGTCGCGAGCGGCGTTGCCGACGGCGTCGATGCGGTGCGGCGGATGGTGCGCCATCACGTCAAGTACGGCGTCGACTTCATCAAGTTCTGCGCGTCGGGCGGCATCTTCACGAGCGGCGATCAACCGGGAGCGCCGGAATATTCGTTCGACGAGATCAAGACGCTGGTCGAGGAGGCGCATGCCTTGGGCCGCACCGTGGCGGCGCACGCGCACGCGGCGGAAGGGATCAAGAACGCGATCCGCGCGGGCGCGGATTCGATCGAGCATGCAAGCTTCGTCGACGACGAAGGCATCCGCATGGCGCGGCGCGCGGGCACCGTGTTCTCTATGGACATCTACAACACCGACTACACGCAGGCCGAAGGCAAGAAGAACGGCGTGCCGGACGACGACCTCAAACAGGATCGCGAGGTCGGCGAGGTGCAACGCGAGAATTTCCGCAAAGCGGTCGCGGGCGGCGTGCGCATGAGCTTCGGCACGGATGCGGGGCTCTATCCGCACGGCGACAACGCCAAGCAATTCGCGGTCATGGTGCGCTACGGCATGACGGCGATGCAGGCCATCGTCGCGGCAACGCAGACGGCGGCCGAGTTGCTGAAGCGCGAGAAGGATTTCGGCGCGATCGACGCGGGGCGCTTTGCCGACATCATTGCGGTGCGCGGCGATCCGATTTCGGACGTGCGCACGCTCGAGCACGTGGACTTCGTGATGAAGGAAGGCCGCGTCTATCGCGGCAGTGTGGCGCAATGCGCTGCGGCGCCCGCCGCTTGGCCGTGCGAAACACCTTAAGCGCTTGTTAGGATTCCTTAACAAATCGTTACCGGGCGCGGCGTTGCAACAGTCCGTGTGCTGATCGTCGGCAATGTGTTTGCGCTCGATTGACCCCGCCTCAACCGCGCGCGCAGGTTCGCCGCCATGTACGGGGATTCGCGGGGCTCGAGGGACATGCTCGTGCGAAGGGGACGCCGCGCGGTGTGCGGCGCCGTTTCGCTGCTCGCGCTCGGGCTCGGCGGATGCGCCCTCAGCTATGAAGACGATGAAGGGCGGCGGCAGGTGATCGGTCTGTTCTCGACGAGCGCCGAAGCCTTCGACCGCCAAGCGCCGACCGCGGAGGCGCGGCATTTCACGTTCTACGGCGTGTGGCTCGACAATGCGTTTCGCGGGCCTTCGGTCGCGGTCGGCGAGGTCGAACTCAGCGTCGCGGACTTGCGCAACCAGTGGCGCGGCGCGGACGAGGTCGCGCCGAGCGGCACGTCGCATGATGCGTGTCCCGAGGGGTTCGGTTTGCGGTGGTGTTCGTTCGCGCCACCGGCGCCCGATCGCGCGGGCGAGGCGTTCGACATCGCGGTCGCCGGGATCTCGATCGGTGCGGATCCGCGCGACCGGCATTTCGGCATCGGCTATCACCGGCAAGTGCTGCTCGAAGTGACGAATGCGAATGCGCTGGTGACGTGGCCCGCGCATGTCGGGCTTGAGGCATTGTTGCGCGGCTCTTTCAACGGATGATTTTATCGGGGGACACGATGACAAGCACGAAGATCGCGTTGATTGCCGGCGTCGTGTCGGCTGCCGCTTGGCTCTCGGGTTGCGCGGATCCCGACGCGGTGTTCGTCGAAACCTCGGGCGGGCTTTCGATCGGGGCGGAGCCCAAGGACGCGCGGCTGCAGATGGGCTATCGCCGGCGCGAGCGTTACGTGGCGCCGACCTATACGGCGACCGGCGCGGTGCCGCCGGTGATCGCGGGCTTCGTCGCGGGCGGCACTGTGTTCGCGCCGGAGATCAATCAGACGCTCGCCACCGGCAGCGCCGCGATCAATCTCGCCGGCGGCAAGGCGATGAACCTGAAGGAGCTGCAAGATCAGATCTGCAACATCGAGACGGAGCCGCAGAAGACGGCTTGCTTGGCAGCCATCGCCGATGGTTGGACGCGCTATCGCGACAAGGTGATGTGCGAAGCGAACCTGGGTTGTTTGGGCGAGCGGCGGCTCGCGGTCGTCGGCACGCAAACCGATTGGGGCTTGCGCGTCGAATCCGGCGTCACGACGCAGAACTGGCCGCAACTCTCCTTCGGGTTTCAGCGCCGCGAGATGACCTATTTCCCGGTGCAGAAGGACGTCGATCCGAACGGCGGCGGCGATCACTTCCCCTCCGCGCTCGCCATGGTGTCGACCGGCTACAACGTGCCGACGACGCGCATGGCGGAAGGCGGGGGCGTCATCAATCCTGAGTTCGGCACGGCGCAGATGATCGCGACGGGCGCCGCCGCCGATCAGCTTGCGGCGGGACGCGAGATCGGCAACGCGGTGCGCGGCCA
>JBGOVA010000147.1:0-11417 GCA_041477875.1 Micropepsaceae bacterium
CGCCGGTCTGGTGGCTCAAGTGCGGAGCGCCTACACCCGATCCCATCCCGAACTCGGCCGTGAAACGCTCCAGCGCCCATGATACTCAGGCTTAAGCCTCGGGAAAGTAGGCCGCCGCCAGACCCGCAGACGACAGAACACAATCACAACCCAGTGCAACAAATCCTCCGACACAAACGCGAAAGGCCCGAGCGCCTCGGCCATCAGCCGGCGTGCTTTTCTTTGCGCAAATAGTCAACGACGGCGGCGAGCACTGCCAGCAGAACGAACCCAAACAGCGACAGCTGCGCAAAACCTTCGGGCGAACTCGGGTGTTCGGCGAAGAACGTGTTCTGAATCTGGAGGCCGGCCATGAAGGCACCGAGGACCCATAGCGCGATCGTGCCGGAACGCGTCGGTGAAGGCGCCGCGCGATCGTAGATCCAAAGGCCGAGCAGCATCAGAGCGATCTCGGTCGGCACGCTGACCAGCGGATAGCGCCACAACCCGAGGCCGACTTTCATCTCATCGAACACCAGCGGCAGATCCGGTCGGTGCACGATCAGATCGAAAAGCCAATGACTGAATGCCGCGGCACTCACGACGGCCAAAATCGCGAAGCGATCGCCCTTGAACGCGACGGCGACAACCGCGCCCACGAACAACGACAGAAGCGCCGCACTCGGCAGGCCGTGAGAGTAGGGCATGTAATAGAGGTCGAGCGGCGACAGACCGAAGAAGTTCGCGATGATGCGCAGCTTCTCGACGCCCACCATCACGAAGGTCGCCCACAGGAAATCGACCCATTGCACAGCGACGAATAGAACCCACAACGGAACCACCCGTACGACCGATTTCGCGGCGAATGCCGGGCCGTAGTGGCCGATGAACATGTCGTCCCCTCATCTCAGGAGCGCGCACGCTAACACACGAAACCGGGGCGCCGTGAAGCCATAGACAGTCGCGGCGCGATGGCCTATACGCACGGCCGTTGTCGATCGGTGACGCAGGGTGGAGCAGCCCGGTAGCTCGTCAGGCTCATAACCTGAAGGTCGTAGGTTCAAATCCTACCCCTGCACCCACCTTTATCGAACGCAGCAATTCCCGCGGGATATCGGCGCCCGCGGCCAGCTTCACCATCCGCGCGATATCGCCCTCAAGCACGAGTTCGCAGCCTTCGGCCGTCGGCGTGACGACGATGCGGGTGACGAGACTTCGGATGGCTGCGACCGCTTCGACGCGCAGTTCCGGATCTTCCAGCAGACGCTGCAGCTCACCGAGCTTGCGCCGGTAGAGTTCGGCCGTGTTCGGGTGAAGGCGCGGCACCTCAGGTGCCTTGGCGGCGATCTTGGCTTCGAGCTCGGCGCGCTTGTCGCCAAGCGCATCGAGGCGCGCCTGGAGATCGGGCGCGCGGAAGCCTTCGGCGAGGGCGGTGATCAGACCGTCGAGTTGACGACCGACGCCGGCAAGTTCCTGTTCGAGGTTTGCCTCGAGACCCGAGCGCTCACGCGCGAGGCGGTTCATCTCTTGCCGATATTCGCGCTCGAACTCGACGACGAGATCGGCCGAAAGCAGGTTGTCTCGCACGGTCTCGAGGATCGGCGCTTCGATCTGGGCGCGGGGCAAGGTGCGTCGGTTTGTGCACGTGCCTTTGCGCCGCGCGTTGGAGCACCCGAGCGACTTGCCGCCGACGGCGACGATCAACCCGCCGCAGACGCCGCAAACGGCAACGCCCGAGAAGAGATGCTTCGCCCGGCGCTGATTCCAGAAGGCTCTCTTGGCTTTGCCCTTTGCGACCATGGGCGAGGCATCGATCGCGGCAAGCCTTTGTTCAACGCGGGCCCATAAGTCGTCGCCGACGATCATGAGCTCGGGCGCCTCGATGGAGATCCACTGGTCCGGCGGATTGACACGCGCCCGCCGGCGCCCCGACGCCGGATCTTTCACGTAGCGCTGCTTGTTCCACACTAGGTGCCCGGCATAGAGCGGATTGCGCAGAATGCCGGTGCCGCGCTTGCCGTGGCCGCGGATCGTCGTATCGCACCAGGCGCGCCCGCCCGGGCCTTTGACCCCACTCGCATTCAGGCGCCTTGCCAGGCCGCGCGGGCTTTCGCCGGCAGAAAAGGCCTCGAAGATTTGAACCACGATCTTGGCCTCGGCCTCGTTGATGGAGCGCAAGCCGCGCTCGATCTCGCCGTCGGCGCGCAGTGTTCTGACCACGTCGTAGCCGAAGCAGAGACCGCCGCCGATGCGGCCTTCGCGGACGCGGCCTTCAATGCCGCGATGGGTCTTGCGCGCGAGGTCTTTGAGGAAGAGCGCGTTCATCGTGCCCTTGAGACCGACATGCAGTTCGCTGATCTCGCCCTCGCTCAAGGTCACGAGCTTAATCCCGGCAAAGACGAGCTGCTTGTAGAACCCGGCGATATGTTCCTGGTCGCGCGACAGCCGGTCGAGGGCTTCGGCGATGACGACGTCAAAGCGGCCCTTTCGGGCGTCGTCCAGAAGCTTTTGGAACGCAGGGCGCACCAGCGACGCGCCGGAGATCGCCCGGTCGGCATAGGTCTCGACCACGGTCCAGCCCAAGCGTTCGGCATGCGCACGACAGATGCGCAGCTGATCGGTGATCGAGGCGTCGCGCTGCAGGTCGCTCGAGAAGCGGGCGTAAAGGGCAGCGCGCATCTTTGTCTCCGTCATGACCCCTCCTCGAGCGCACGTGCGAGCCCGGCGATGACCCGCGCGTGGCGCCGGCCGGCTTCAAGCCCTTGGGCTTGATTATAGTGTCTCTCGGCGATCTCGAGCGAGGCATCGCCTAGAATGTTGATCGCACTTCGCGCATGGACGGGATCATCGGTCGCGATCGTCGTCGTTGCCGCATCCCTGAACCAATGTGGCGGGATCGCTTTGCCGAAGGCGGCCTTGGTATGTTTGCGGATCCGGTGATGGATGGGGCTCTCGCCAATGGCTGTGCCGATCTCCGAGATCCACAGCGCGTCAAGATCGGGCACGGCTTGGCGCCCGCCGCGGCTCAACAGCATGGGGCGATATTCCGCGAGATAGCGTTCGAGCTGACCCACAAGAGCTTCGGGGAAGGCGGCATCGAAGCGGCGCTTGTTCTTCATTTCCTCGGCGTCGATGCGGATCGACCAGGTGCTGCCGATACGAACGAGATGACGGTCGATCGCGAGTGCCGCGAAGTTCTTGAGACGCAGTGGCCGGCGGGCGAGAAGCGCAATCATCAGCCCGTCGCGATAGATGACGGCACGCTTGAGCGGTGCACCCAAGATTGCCTCGGCCTCGGCCATCAAGCGCCGGCCCAGTGCTTCGAGTTCGCCGGCGGGCTTCAGCCGGGCCCGCTTGTTGCGCGACGGCGTGGCGCGGGCGCGCAGCGCAGTCACGACATGGGCCAGCCAAATCCAGTCGGTGTTCGGTGCGATCGCGCGCAGCGCCATGTGCAGTTCCTGCGTGCGGCAATGAAGCGTGAAGGGCGCATTGAAGCGCGCGAGATCGTCCAGATAGAGCTTCAAGCGTTCGCGCGTGACCCGCTTGCCCGGGGCCGTCGAAGGATCGAGCACATGCTGGGCCTTAAGCCAACCGAGCCAGCGGCCATAACCGTCGCATACCTTGGCGCGCGTACGCCTGGACCAATGCGCGGCGGCGCCGCCGTCTTCGAAGACCTCGCCCGCAAAGCCGCCTCGAACGCCGTGCGATCGCGCGCCGGCCATACGGCGGGCCCAAGGCAGCGGCGCGACGGATCAACGTTGTTGCGCATCGCTCGCTCCACTTTGGCGGCGATAGGCATCGAGCACCTGATCGTAGCGGTCGAAGGCGGCGGGTTGCTCGAGACCGCAATAGAAGGCGACGGTCGTTGCCGCCGATTTGTGCGCAAGAAGCAGACGCACCGTCTCGTATTCACCGGGGCGCGCCTTGAGATACAGGAAAGCAGCCAAGTGCCGAAACAAGTGCGCGTTCATCTTGAGACCGGTCTCGTGGAAGATCACCTTGTCAATTTGGGTTCCGAACCCGCTCGGTGCCTTGTGGCCGCCGTCTTGTGCCGGAAACAGAAACGGCGAGGGCGCCTTGATCAGGCGTGGTCGGAACTGCGCAAGATAGAGATCAAGAATCTGCACGACGTCCGCCGGCAGTTCGAATTCGAGCGCTGCCTTGTTCTTGACCTCACCCTCCGCGATCACGAGATGGACGACGCCGTCGCAGCCGGGGCGCGAGCGCACGATGTGGCGCTCGATATCGAGACCGGCAAGGTTCTTCGCCCGCAGCGGGCAGGTGAGCTCGATGGCGATCGCAAGCGCAGTCTGGACCTTGAGTGCGTCGGCGATGCCCGCGCGTTCCGACCGGCGAGCTTGCGCGACCAGAGCCGAGGGCAGGCTCAGCAGCTTGGCGACATTGCGCGGATCGGTGAATTGCAGCAGACGCCGCCGGTTCTTCTTGGTCATGCCGGTCTTGCCCGGGTCGAGTTTGCGCCGCAGCGCCTTGAGGGCGGTCACGTCAGCCTCCGGCGCCTTGACCCAATGGCGGGCGAGGATCACGAGCAACAAAGCGAAGTTATGCAGCTGGCCGGTTTTGCGCCGGCCGTTGCGCACGTAAAGCCAGTTCAACGCGATCTTCGCGGCTTCGACGTCGACGAGATCGGCCAAGAAGGTAATGCTCGATGCGTCGCGTGCACTGGCGACAAGTGCCGCGGCGAGTTGCAGGATCTGTTGGCGCCGGGTTTTGAGAGTTGCCCGCGCCGCGGGTTGGGCGATATCGGACTCCACAAGATCGCGCCCCGCGATATGGGCGAGATAAGCTTCGACGTCGGCGCCGAAGCTCGGCGGATAGGCCGACAAAGGCAGGGCGTAATCGGCCCGGTTGTTCGTCGTCGACAGGCGAACCGCCGGCCAGCTTGAGAGGGTCGCTGCGGCTTTGTTCCAAGTCTTGACCGTGTCGCGCACGATTTGCTTGGGCCGCGCGACATGCGCTGCGGTCAACGCCTCGCCGAACGCACGCATGAGCTCGTCGCTCACGCCGTTCGGCTCGATGTTGCGCGCCGTACAGAAGCCCATGAACCGCGTCAGCGCGAAGCGGTCATAGCGATCGTGCAAGCGCTGGCGCAGCGCACTCCATGGCGGCGACAGCTTTTGCCGCACAGGTCGGCCGTTGATCACGGCGATGCCGGCGAGAGCGAGCGCCTTGTTCAACGAGCTCGTCATGTTGCGCCAGCGCGTCGGGCTCAAGCGGAAACCGGACGGCGATGCCGCGCCCAGGTGCCGGCGCAGGTCTGCACAATCGGCGTGGAGAGCTGAGGGCTGAGCGCCAAGCATGGCCGACAGGCAGCGAAAATCAGACGCGATGTCGGCGCGCCGGCGAACCGGCAAGTCCACAGAGTCTTCCACGATGCCGATGAGGTCGGCCACTGTCGGCGGCGCCTTGATCGGGTTGCGGATGCCAGACATTACTTCACGACCTTCCTTCTGTTCAGTCATTACCAGAAGTTCCGTGATAACGCCATCGTAAAGTAGCAGACCAACTTCAATACAGACGATCACGAAGACATTGGTTTACTTGCGACGCTGCCGGTCTCCGGGCGCCTAGTCCCGTCCCCGCCGGCGGTGCGGGTTGGGTAACAGACCACGTGCCCGCCAACTCGCGAGCCGCGGCTCGAGCAATCAAGCGTGCGAGGTCGCTCAGCGTGTCGACGGCGGAATTGCCGTGCGATGTCACCGCTGTAGTGCATGCGGGCTGGCCCGCTTTCGTGCGGCGGCATTGCTTACTGACTGGCGATGGCGATCTCTGGTCCACGCGCAGAGATCTGGCAGACGGTCGGCGCCTTAGTTATGGGGCGCTCGCGAAGAAGTGCGCTGAATTGAATTGCGTCAATTGCTGCTCGGGTTTGACGCCGAGATCACGACGCGCGATGCCGCCGCGAGTGCGTCCTTGGGCCGGGTTTTTTCATCAACGCGGGCGCGGAGCTTGCCCATGCGCTATCGAAGCCGCGTTGGCTAAGGCCTGGAAAACGCCGCTTGGCCTCGCCAAACACCTGGGCTTTGGTCCGGTCGGCGTCGTCGTTACCGAGAGACGCAAGCCATCTCCTACACGAAGTGATCGCACCGGCCCGGCCGGCCGGCTGGTCGCTCGCCCGGCGCCAAAAACTGGGAGCTTCGATGCGCAATCGTCGGCATAGGCGCAGCACGTCGTCCTTGTGAACAACTTGTCCCATAAGCGCGATCCGGAACGGTTCGTTAAAGTCGCCGAAGCAGACCGCCGTGAGTTGCGCGGTGGCCGCACCGATCATGTCGTCGCTCCACGCGCCCTCGTCCGCCGGTAGAGCAATATAGATCGTGACGTCCACCTCACGGCCGCCGTCAGGCAAAAGCTGCTCGGTCGCAGCGGGTCTCTCGGTCACGATCCGAATGCTGCCGCCTATAGCATCTGCAGCATTGTGGGCCTCAAGAACGCATTGCAGTCCGCGAATCAGCGCCAGCGCCGTGCGGTGACCAAAGGGCTCGCCAAGCCTTGCGGCGTTGCCGTCGAAATCACCGCGCCAGAATGAGGCCATCAGCAAATCAAGCAAACGGCCTTCGCTGAATCGGCCGACCGTCTCTTGCGACCAACGTCGTGCGAGTTCACCGATTGAAACACTTTGAACGCTGTCCATGGCGGCCGCCGCATCCTGCCTGCTCAAATTCGAGCGGGAAAATAAGGGTGCATCTCGCGCAAGCAAGCGAAATTCTGCGCGATCAGTCCTTCTTCTGTGGAGGCAACGGTGGGCCGCAGGTGGTGGAGGCCGAAACGCGACGATCCCAAGTCGTGCATACCGGCGCTCAATCGCCAATGGCCGTCAAGCGGCAGGATCAAACGGGCGCAGAGTTAACCACGAGGCGATGGCGCGTGGGGGTGAAACCAGGAGAGTCGCTCTTCCGGAAAGATACCACCTGCGGGCGCCAATTCGTTCGCGCGATCGAAAGCCCCGACGTGGTAATGGGCCTCCGTTGGGAAACGCTCGTTTTCGCACGTCAGCGTCGAGCCGCAACGCGCGCAGAAACCGCGTTGCACGCCGGGCGATGAATTGAATTTCGTGATTTCGCCCTTCACCACGCGGACGGCACTGTGGTCGAAAGAAACAAAGACCGAGGCCGGCGCGCCGCTGTGCTTTCGGCAGCTTTGACAATGGCACCAGAGAATCCATTTCGGAGTGCCGACGGCGCGAAACCGCACCGCGCCGCAGAGGCAACCGCCATCGAACGTTTCGCTCATGAGGTAATACTACTCTTTCGATTGCCTGCGTCCAATGCGCCGCGCCAACAGCCGGACCGTCGCCTTGTGATCCGCACAGAAACAGCCATGCGCGTGATTACCCTGCCGTGTGACGACCTTGCGACGACGCATCAAAGTGTTCGGTTCATGCGTTTGGAGATTGCGATGCCTGCGACGTAGACAGGAATGAATCCGACCACCGTCGAGAGAAAGCCGATCGTGTAGATGTTGACCCCTTCGATCGGACTTCCCGGAATGATGAAGCCGAAGCCCACGACAAGGGTCGGAACGATATGGCCGATGAGCGGCGCATAGAGCCATGCTTTCATGATTTTTGCTCTGGGGTAGTAGGCGCGCGTTTGCGGATTGCGCAGGTCCGACCCCGCCGCCGGAGCCACACCACCCACACGGTACACGCTAGGGCCAACATCGACGGCGCGAGAACGGCCCAGCCGCGCCCACCGGGGCGGTCGATGGTGCGTGACCATAGACTCGGCCCCGCTTCGCCCGCTTTCGGCAGACGGAACGCGACAAGCGTGTCGTTTGGCGCGACGACGCCTGCATCGGGATATCCGCCGGCTGCGATCACAACGAATTGTTGTCCTTCCCACTCGTAGGTCATCGGAGTCGCTTGCGCCGTTGCAGGCAAGCGCCCCTGCCACAGCTCGCGCCCAGTTCGAACGTCAAAGGCGCGCAGATAACGATCCATCGCTGCGCCGATGAACAAGACACCACCCTTTGTGACGACTGGCCCGCCTAGGTTTGGCGTTCCCCAAGGAAGCGCCAGCAAGCCGGCCGTGTATTCCTCAAGCGTGCCGAGCGTCGCTTCCCAGATGATCTTTCCCGCCTTGAGATCGACGGCGGCGAGAACGCCCCACGGCGGCGGATTACACGGCAATGGCACGGGCCACCCCAAGACCGGATCGCGGATCATACCGAAGGGCGTGCCTTTTTGCGGCGAGACTTCGCGATTGGGAAATTCCTTGTGCAGACGTTCAAACTCCGCAGCCTTGAAGAGCGTAACCAAGTGCGCGATGCGGGAGGTATTGGCGAAAAGAATCTGACGCTCAGGGTCGAAGGCGACGCCACCCCAGTTGATGCCTCCCCCCGTAAACGGAAACAGGATGGTCCCTTGCTCGGAGGGTGGCGTGTAAAGGCCTTCGCTTCGCACCTTGCTGATAAGCGCACTGCAAGACGAGCGGTCCCAAGGCGTGAGGCCAAACGCGCCATCGCGCGTGAGTTTGTCGGGAACGAGCGCGGGCACATGCGTCGGGAACGGTTGCGTGGCTGAGAGCGCTTCGCCCGCGACGGCGCCTTGCGGAACGGGGCGTTCCTCGACCGGAAAGACAGGCGCACCGGTATCTCGGTCCAACACGAATATTAGACCCTGCTTTGTGCCTTGGATCACGACATCGCGCGGCCCGAAGTCGAACGTTAGCGTTGCCAAGGTCGGCTGGGCCGGCAGGTCGTAGTCCCAAACATCGTGATGCACGATCTGATAAGCCCAACGCACTGCGCCCGTGTCAGCCTTTATCGCGACGACGGAGTCCGCGTGGCGATTGTCGCCGGGACGCAGGCCGCCAAAGAAATCGGGGCTTGGGCTCGATGTCGGCATGAAGATGAGGCCGCGCCCCTCGTCCACGGACATCGGCGCCCACACGTTGGCATGGCCCGTATCCTTCCAGCCATCGCCCCATGTCGGCGCACGGGCATCTTTTGCATCACGCGGAATTGGATCGAACGTCCACTTGACCGCGCCTGTGCGTGCATCGAATGCATGCACGATTCCGAACGGAGCGGCTGCCCGCTGGTTGTCGCCGAACGCAGAGCCAACGACGACGGTGCCCGACACAACGACGGGGGCCGAGCTGATTTGGTACTCGCCGGGCCAGAGCAGAGGGATCGATGGCGTGATCCTGATTTCGCCGTGTGCACCGAAGTCTGTGCATGGACGTCCAGTCTTGGCATCAAGGGCGATGAGGCGCCCATCGCTCGTACCCGTGAAAACGCGCACGGCACACACTGACAAGGGCGGCGCCGCCGAATCCGCCCACACGGCGACGCCGCGGCAGTTAAACCTGTTGGCAGGGCGTACGTTCTCCGTCGCGATGTTGGGATCGAAGCGCCATTTCTCTTCGCCCGTGCCGGGATTGAGCGCGATAACCACATTGAACGGTGTGCACAGATAAAGCCTGTCGCCCTGCAGCACCGGCGTCGTCTGCCACTTCATCTGACGCAAAATCTGTGGCGTGCGGGTCTCAAGCTCGCCCGTGCGATAGGTCCAGGCGCGGATGAGTTGCTCGACGTTTTCGGGTGTGATCTGTTGCGCCGACGAATACCGCATGCCTCCGGCGTCGCCGCCATAGTGCGCCCAACCGGGCTCGCCCGCGGCAAAGGCGGGTTGCGCGAACGCCAAGCCAACGATCAACAGACTGATAAGCCGCGTCATTGCGCGCCTCTCGATCCACCGGATTTCGTGGCGATCAGCAGAGCGGGCTCTTTGCCGCGCACGGTGTGCTGCTCGTCAACGGCGAAGCCGGCGTCCTTCAGCGCGGCGATCACGTCAGCGAGTGACCGAAAGCGGTAAACTTCGGCGGGAAACGTACGCACGGCGGCTTTATCGGCGTCGGTTCGGAACACGAGTGCCAAGCGCCCGCCCGGCTTTAGCACCCGTGCGATCTCGTGCAACGCGGCGCCAAGGTTCTCGCAGAAATAGATCACGTGGACGCACAATGCCTTGTCGAACGCGCCGTCGGCAAAAGGCATTGCGTCGACGTTGGCGATCGCGACATCGACCCGGCGCGCCTTTATCAGCCTTCGGTTTCGCTGGACGGCGATCTCGACCATGAGCTCGGAAGGATCTGCGCCCGCGACGCGCCCTTTCGACGCGCGCGCCGCAAGTATCTCCAAGCTGCGTCCATGTCCGCAGCCGACGTCGATGACATGATCGCGAGGTTGAACATCGAGCGCATCGATGGCGCGCATGTTTTCGGCAAATGTCTCGCGCGCCATGATGAAGGCAATGATGCGTCCGAGTAGCCCCTTCGCATTTCGTGCCTGCTCGGCGATGAAGCGAGGTCTTCGCATGCGCTTACGCTCCTTTCCGGTCGCGCAAGCGCAACGCCGGCAAATTGTGTTGTGGTTCGACCCAAACAGGCCGAGCTTCATTGACCGGCCGCTTGGATTGCCTCGCTGACATCTTCCGGGCGGCGCCAGTTTGCGTCTGGCAGCACGCGCTCACGAACTTGCTCCAGATGTTTCAGCGGCGGCATGCGGGGCGCCGATGCACAGAGCGACGCCGAGGAATGCGGAGAGCAGCAGGACGCCCACGCCAAAATCGACGAGTGTGCGTTGTTCGAAGCCCGGTCGTTCGGCGAGGTGGTGGAAGAAAGTCGACCAGGTTATTCCGAGCGTGAACGCCCAGCCTGCGGCGAGAAGGCGGCCCTGCCCACCACGCAGAACGGCGACCGCGCCGAATGCGAGCGCCGCAGCGGCCATGTACTCGACAACCATGAATGGCCACCACAAAGGTTCGGCCAGCAGCGCCTTGACCGTCGCCAGTGCAGCCGCCGCGACCAGGGCGAGGACCGCGCTCGTGCGCATCATTGGCCGCCGTCCGCCAATGCTTCGCCGGCAGCGCGCCGGCGCCGGTTGATGCGCCACGTCAATAGGGGCCACAGAAGCGGCGAGGCGAGTTGTGCGAGAATATTTGCGGGAATCGGATCAGGCGCGATGCCGACTTCGTCGAGCGGCTCGTCCAGCGGATGGCGGAACGTGCCGAACACATGATCGAAGAGCATCGTGAAGTCCGAGAGATTGCAGGCGCCGCGGGCGTAATCCTTGCCGTGATGCAGCCAATGAGTTTTCTGCGTCGCGAACAGTGCGTGCATGAAGCGCGGCATTTTCTGCATGAGATTGGAGTGGTTGAGGTTGCCCCCGAAATTCATGACGGCCGCGATCCAGAACAGCACGGTCACCGGCGCGCCCAGCACGACGAGCGGCGAAAACACGACAAGGCTGCGGATCGTCGCTTCAAGGAAATGAAGTCGCCCCGCCTTGAACACGTTCATGCGGTCCGCATTGTGGTGCAGCGCATGGATCGGCCAGGCGATCCCCCAGGCGTGATAGGCGCGGTGCTTCCAATAGTCGAAGAAGTCGACGATGAGGACCGCAAACAGAACCTGTCC
>JBGOVA010000255.1:0-5277 GCA_041477875.1 Micropepsaceae bacterium
GGAGTCGGAGATGACCAGGTTGCCGGCGCCGGCGCCGTCGATGGGCTTGCCGTTGGGGTCGACCAGCTCCGGCTTGATACCGAAGAACGGCCGCGTGGCCGAGCCGGGCTTCAACGCCGTCGCCCCCGGCAGCGGCGTGATCAAAATGCCGCCGGTTTCCGTCTGCCACCACGTATCGACGATCGGACACCGGCTGTCGCCCACGACCCGGTGATACCAGAGCCATGCTTCCGGATTGATCGGCTCCCCCACGGTGCCAAGGAGGCGAAGCGACTGCCGGCTCGTGCGCTTCACCGGCGCCTCGCCGTCGCGCATCAAGGCCCGGATCGCCGTCGGCGCCGTGTAAAAGATGTTGACCTTGTGCTTGTCGATGACCTCCCAAAAGCGCGAGACCGTAGGATAATTCGGCACACCCTCGAACATGAGGGTCGTCGCACCGTTCGAAAGCGGCCCATAGACGATATAGCTGTGCCCCGTCACCCACCCGACGTCGGCGGTGCACCAGAAGACCTCGCCGTCGTGATAGTCGAACACGTATTGATGCGTCAGAGACGCGTAGACCAGATAGCCGCCCGTCGTGTGCAGCACACCCTTGGGCTTTCCCGTCGATCCGGACGTGTAGAGGATGAACAGCGGATCTTCTGCCCCCATCTCCTCCGGCTTGCAGTCGGCGGGCACTTTGGCAGCGAGCTCGTGATACCAATGATCGCGCCCGGCATGCATAAGCACTTTGTTGCCCGTGTGCCTGACGACGACCACCGATTTCACGTCCGGGCATTGCGTCAGCGCAACGTCCGTATTCTGCTTCAGCGGAACGTGCTTTCCGCCGCGCAACCCCTCGTCCGCCGTCACCACGAACTGCGACGTGCAATCGAGGATGCGCCCGGCCAAGCTATCCGGTGAGAACCCGCCGAAGACGACGGAATGAACCGCGCCGATCCGCGTGCAGGCGAGCATCGCGTAGGCCGCCTCCGGGATCATCGGCAGGTAGATCGTCACCCGATCCCCGCGCTTGACCCCCTGCCCCTTCAGCACGTTCGCAAAGCGGCACACCTCGTCATGCAGCTGCTTGTAGGTGATGTGCTTGGACTCTTTGGGATTGTCGCCCTCCCAAATGATGGCCGTCTGGTTCGCGCGCGTGGCCAAATGCCGGTCGATGCAATTCGCGCTGACGTTCAGCACACCGTCCTCGTACCAGCGGACGTGAAGGTCCTTTGCGTCGAAGGAGACGTCCTTGACCTTCGTATAGGGCCTGACCCAATCGACGCGCTTGCCCTGCTCGCGCCAGAACGCGACCGGATCGCCGACCGACGCCTTGTAGAGGTCGAGATACTTCGCGTCGTCGGCGTAGGCGCGCTTGGCCCACTCGGCCGAAACGGGGATGAGTTGATCGGACATGGAAACGGCGTCTCCTCGCGAGGACATTTTTGCTAGAGTATGTGGGCGACGCCCGCGCGCGGGCAAGCCTCATGAAGAAGGCCCAAGCCGATGCCAAAAACCGCCCCCGACTATCGTCCGTCGATGAGCGATGACGCGGTCAAAGCGGAGACCGGCAAGACCTGGCCGCAATGGTTCGCCGCCCTCGACAAGGCCAAGGCGGACAAGCTGGACCACCCGGCCATCGCGGAGATGGTCCACGAGAAATTCAAAGTTCCCGGTTGGTGGTCGCAGATGGTGACCGTCGAATACGAACGCGCCCGCGGCCTGCGCGTTCGTCATCAGTTGACCGACGGCTTCTCGCTGAACGCGTCGAAGACGCTGCCCGTCGGTCTCGCGGCACTCTACCGAAGCTTGACCGACGAGAAATCGCGCGCACGCTGGTTCCCGAAAGGCAAGCTCGAAGTCACAAGCGCCACCGACCAAAAATACTTTCGCGGCAAATGGAACGGCGGCACGCGCCTTGAAATCAACGTCTACGCCAAGGGCGACGACAAATCGCAGATCGCCGTCCAACACTCGAAGTTTCCGGATGCGAACACGATGGAAGCCATGCGGGCCGAATGGAAGAAGGCGCTTGCCAAACTCGCGAGCGCCCACGCCAAAGACTAGCCGCGCCGCTTTCCGATCACCTCGTTCGTATGCTCGCCCACCGTCGGCGGCTCGAACCGGATGGAACACGGCGATTTCGAGAACTTGAGCCCGGGCCGCATCGTGCGATAGCGCCCTTCGCTTGCGATCTCGCGTTCCTCGAAGAACCCGACCGCCTTGAAATGCGGATCCTCGAACAAGGTCGACATCTCGTTCGCGCGCATCGCCGGAATATGGTGCTCGGCGCACAAGGCCATCCATTCCGCAGTCGTGCGCGTCGCGGCCGCATCGCGCATCATCTCGTAGTACGCATTGACGCGCGCCTTGCCGCCCTCGGCCGACAAGAACCGTTCGCTGTTATAGGCATCGGGGATGCCGCCGAGTTCCAAGAACTTGACCGATCCCTCGCGGCTCGCCGGCAGCACCGCGATGTATCCGTCCTTCGTTTTGTAGGGCTTGCGATGCGGCGTGATGGTCGACGGGTGACCAAATTTGCCGGGGGAATCGACGTAGGTCTTGCCCCAAAGATGCTCGGCCTGGATGAAGCCGGTGAAGGTCTCGAGCATCGGCACTTCGACGAACTGTCCCTCGCCGGTACGATGGCGATGCTGAAGCGCGGCAAGCGTCGCGATCGCGGCGAACAGCCCGCACGTCTTGTCCGCGATGATCGAAGGAAACGGCCGCAAATCTTCGCCGCCGTCATAGAGCCGCAGCAGGTCGCAAGCGCCCGACGCGCTCTGAATCAAATCGTCGAACGCCTGCCGTCCGTTGTAGGGGCCACCCGATCCATACCCAATCGCCTCGACATAGATGATGTCGGGCTTGATGGCCGCCACGTCGCCATAGCCGAACCCGAGCCGCTGAATGGCTTCGGGACGCATGTTGTGGATCAACACGTCGCCCGTGGCGATGAGCTCGCGCAAGATGGCCTTGCCTTCGTCGCCCTTGAGGTCGATCGCGACCGAACGCTTGTTACGATTCAGCGCAACGAAGAGCGGCCCCATCTTGTCGGATTTGGGCGCCTTGCCGTTGTTGCGCTGCCGATCGCCGGACGGTTCCTCGACCTTGATCACGTCGGCGCCGAGGTCGCCCAGGGTCTGCGTGGCATAGGGTCCAAGGACGAACTGCGTGAGGTCGATGATCCTGATCCCGTGCAGGGGTCCGGGCGGGGGCACCGATGTCGCTGTCATGTCCTCACTCTTTGCTTATATGGCGTGACGGGCTAACCCTAGCCGCGACGACACGACGAATTCCAGAGGCTCGACCGCAATGCAGCTCCACCAGTCCGCCTGGCCGGAAATCGAGGAATATCTGAAGAAATCGACCGGCCTCATCGTGCCCATCGGCTCAACCGAGCAGCACGGCCCGAACGGCCTCTTGGGCACCGACGCCCTCTGCCCTGAAATCATCGCCAAGCGTGCGGGCGACGAAAGCGGCATCCTGATCGGCCCGACCTTCAACGTCGGCTCCGCCCAGCATCATCTGGGCTTTCCCGGAACCATCACCTTGCGCCCCTCGACGATGATCGCCGCCATGCAGGATTGGGCATCCTCGCTCATGCGCCACGGCTTCGACCGCATCTATTGGTTCAACGGCCACGGCGGCAACATCGCGCCGGTCCAATCGGCGTTTTCTGAGATCTATTCGGAATTCAGCTTCGGCCGCGCCGGTTCGAACCGCAGGCCGGTGAAACTCTTTCTGCGCAATTGGTGGGAGCTCTCGGGCGTCGGCGAACTCTGCCGCGACATCTTCCCCGTCGGCGAAGGCAGCCACGCGACGGCGTCGGAAGTGTCCGTCACCTACTACGCCTACCCGGAATCGCAAAAGCAGGTCGAGATGCACCCGAAGATCGCGCCCTTGGGTTCGATCCGCGACGCCGACGATTACCGCCGCCAATTCCCCGACGGCCGTATCGGCTCCGACCCGAGCCAAGCGACGCCCGAAAAAGGCAAGCGCATCGTCGAAGCGGCGACCAAAGCGCTGATCGCGGATTATCAGGCATTCTTGCGGGCCAGTTAGGTATCTTATTGATTTATATATCAAGAAATGTCATGATATATCTTGCCAGGTAGCGATCATGACCCGCCAAAAGTTCGCCAGCCAAGCCGATCAAAAACTCTTGAACGACCTCCGAGCGATCGCTGAAGCCGAGGGGCGCCAATTCCAGTCCGTCGTCGAGGAAGCATTTTCCGACTACATCGCGCGCAAGAGGGGCGATCAGCCGCGTCGCGATGTCATGGCGCATCTCAAAGCGTCGATCGCAAAGAACGCTGAGCTCTACCGCAAGCTCGCGAAGTAACGGGCGCGTATGCGCGATTACCTCGCCGTCTCAGACGTGCTCGCGATGCATCACGAACTGATCGAGCGTTTCGGCGGCGCTCACGGCGTGCGCGACATGGGTGCGCTCGAGTCCGCCGTGTTCCGGCCGCAAACCGGCTACTACGACGACGCCATCGCCGAGGCGGCGGCATTGTTCGAAAGTCTGGCGATCAATCATCCTTTCATCGACGGCAACAAGCGCGTCGCCTTCGCGGCCGCCGATGTTTTCTTGAGAATGAACGGACTCGAATTGTCGGCGCCGTCGGGCGCCGCTTACGATTTCCTCATCGGCCTATTCGAGTCCGGCACCTTCAACTTTGCGAAGCTGGAACCTTGGCTGCGCGCCAACATCTCTCAGATTTGAACTCTGACCATGCCGTCGTGAATTTCGAAAGGGATCGGAAACAAACTCTTCCCGACGCACGGCCCGCTCACGCAATACCCGTCCTCGACGCGAAACCGCGCGCCGTGCGTCGAACAGACGAACAGCGATCCGTCCTCATTGAGAAACTTGTCGGGGAAAGTTTCGAGCGGCGTTAGTTGGTGCGGGCAAGAATTCAGATAAGCGCGCAACGCGCCGCCTCGACGTACCAAGATCACGTCGCGACGCGCGACCCCTTCGCCGAAGACCAAGCCCCTGGCAACGCCCTCCGCGACCTCGTCCGCTCGGCACAGCACGTGCAACGTCACGCGAGCGCCTTCTTGGCCGCCGCGATGAACGCCTTGCGCTCGGCTGCGCTCGAAACACGCAATCGCGTGTAGTCGCCATCGCCGAGTTTGATATCGGCGAACAGCCCGCTCTCATCTTCGTGAAAATGCAGAAACGCCTTACTCTTGCGATAGAAGATGCCGCGTTTCTTCTCGATCAACGACGGTAAGGCACGCATCTGCTGAAGCAGCGGCTCGAGCGCATTGAGCGCCTCATCGCCC
>JBGOVA010000153.1:0-11085 GCA_041477875.1 Micropepsaceae bacterium
GCAAGGCGCAACCGTCGGCTCCGTCCGCCTGCCGTCGGGGCCGATGCAGTTCAACGCCTTGGCAATGATGCGCGCGGTCGTCGTCTTGCCGACGCCCCGTACGCCCGTCAGCATGAACGCGTGCGCGATCCGCCGGGCCGCAAACGCATTCGCGAGCGTGCGCACCATCGCCGCCTGCCCGATGAACGCATCTTCGAACGTTTGCGGCCGGTATTTGCGCGCAAGCACGCGATAGGCCGTGGGCGCGGGCACCTTGCTCTCGTTGACGAAGAGTTCAGGCGCAACCGCGCGCGCACTACCGCCTTTGCCGACGTCGGCGCTCAATCCCAGTTGCTGCTCGTCCGCGACGTTCGCGTCCGAACCTTTGTCTTTTTTGTTCGCCATCAGGGGATCCAAAGGCGGGCCGCCTTCGCTAAAGCTACGGCGCCCCTCTCCTAACACATGCCCGCCGAAGCCTTGGCGAAGGCGGGAGGCTGGTGAACGACCCGAGCCGAAACTCGTTACGGCTGCTTCCTTCCGGACCTGACCGGATTGGCGAGGGACTCGTCCGCCGCCAACCTCCCTGGATAAATCTATAGCAGAAGGACGTTCCGGCAACGCAAGTTTTGAGGCGTTGCAGCAGCCCCAAGCGCCGTGCAAAGGTCCGGCCCGAAATCCTGTGGAAAGTCTCTTCGAGCGGGGGCGAATGAGCCAACTCTTGCCCAAAAACCCCAACACGTTTGCGAACTCGCCGCTCGACCGCGCGGGGCATTTGCGCGCGAACCAGGAATGGCTCGCCGGAGCCTTCGCCGACAAACGCTCGCTTTTCATTCCGGTGTGGAAGCTGATGCCCTTCCTGATCAAGAACCGCGAGAGCCGGCGCGAGGCCGGATGGGTAACGCCGGAACTGGCGCTGCCGCTGATGCGCCCCGGCGCCATCACGATATTCCTGGGAATGCATCGCGACTGCGCTCATTTCGCCATCGACATCTCGGGCCTTCCCGACCCCAGCGCCGAAGGCGCGCTGGCGGGTCTTGGAACCTTCGCCGACCTGCGCATGGTGGCCGAGGAGATCGATCCCGGCGACGCGGCGATCCTCGCCCAAGCGAAGTCGGTCATCGATTGGCATCAGCGTCACGGCTTCTGCGCCAATTGCGGCGCGCCCACGGTCCCCGCCGACGCCGGCTACAAGCGCTACTGCGAAGCCTGCAACACGGAGCATTTCCCGCGCACCGACCCCGTCGTGATCATGCTGGCGCTCAACGGCAACAGCTGCCTCCTCGGCCGCCAGGCGAAATGGCCCGGCGGCTTCTACTCGGCACTCGCCGGTTTTGTCGAACCGGGCGAAACGATCGAGGAAGCCGTCGCGCGCGAACTGCAAGAAGAAGCCGGGATCAAGACCGCCGAAGTGCTCTTCCACTCGACGCAGCCTTGGCCCTATCCGTCGTCGCTCATGATCGGCTGCTACGCGCGCGCCGCCACGACGGACATCACGATCGACCAGAATGAACTCTCCGACGCGCAATGGTTCCCGCGCGAAGCGGTGCGCGAAGCGTTGGAGAAGAAAGGGGCCGGCGAGCTCCGCCTGCCCCCTCCGCTCGCGATCGCCCACCAACTCGTCAAGAGCTGGATCGAACAGGGTTAGCTCGCCGCGACCTTCTTGCGGAATTCGTGCGCGGGATAGACGCCCAGAATGCGCAGGTGCGTGGTGAAGAACTGCAACTCTTCAAGCGCAAGCCTGACATTGCGTTCTTCCGGGTGTCCCTCGATGTCGGCGTAGAACTGCGTCGCCGTGAACGCCCCTTCGAGCTGGTAGGACTCGAGCTTCGTCATATTGACGCCGTTGGTCGCGAACCCGCCCATTGCCTTGTAAAGAGCCGCTGGCACGTTGCGCACGCGGAAGACGAACGTGGTCACGACCGGCCCCTTGCCCAGCTCCGCATCGTCCGGCTCGCCCGCCATGATAAGAAAGCGCGTCGTGTTGTGCGGCGCGTCTTCGACATCGGCCTTGAGAATGTCGAGCCCGTAGATCTCGGCTGCGAGCGAAGAAGCAAGCGCCCCCATCGTCGGGTCTTTCATTTCCGCGATCCGTCGCGCCGACCCGGCGGTGTCGGCGCCCACGACCATTTTCAAACCGAGCGACCGGATGATGTTCCGGCACTGGCCCAGCGCCGGCGATTGGCTCATCACCGACTTGAGCCCCGCGAGCGTCGCGCCGTGGATCGCCATCAACTGGTGATGCACGCGCAAAAAATGCTCGCCGATAATGTAGAGCCCCGAATCCGGCAGCAAGTGATGGATGTCCGTGATGCGCCCATGCAGCGAGTTCTCGATCGGAAGCATCGCAAGCCTCGCTTGGCCATCCTTCACCGCCACGAACACGTCCTCGAAGGTCTGACACGGCAACGCGGTCATCGCTGGAAAGGCTTCGCGGCACGCAAGGTGCGAGTTCGCGCCGGCCTCGCCTTGGAAGGCGATCGTGTTCGCTTTCGGACTCATGACTTGGCTTTCTTCTTAGGATCAAGCATCGCGCGCGCGCGTTCGAGATCGGCCGGCGTGTCGACGCCCAGCGGCACCGCATCGACGATGCGCACCGCGATCGTCATACCCGCTTCGAGCGCTCGCAACTGTTCGAGCTTTTCCCGTTTTTCCAGCGGAGACGGCGGCATTCTCACGAAGCGATCGAGCGCCGCCCGCCGATAGGCGTAAATCCCGACGTGATGATAAAGCGGCCCCTCGCCCCACGGCGCCGTCGCCCGCGTGAAATAGAGCGCCCGGCCCTGCCGCCCGTCAGCCGCCATCGCGACGACCGCTTTCGTGACATTCGGATTGGTCCGCTCGCTCGCGTCGCGGATCTCGGTCGCAAGCGTCGAGATGTCGACCGCAAGCTCGCCGAGCGGCACCAGCGCGGCACGGATGAGCGCCGGATCGAGTGTCGGCAGATCGCCCTGCAGGTTCAGGATCACGCTGTGCCTGCCGCTCGGATCGAGTTTGCGCGCGGCTTCGAACACGCGGTCCGAGCCTGAAGGATGATCGGGCTTCGTCAGCACGGCTTCGCCGCCGGCGCGTGTGACGGCTTCGACGATCTCCGCCTCCGCCGCCGCCACGGCGACACGGCCGGCCTTCGCCTCCATGGCGCGTCGCCACACATGGACGATCATCGGCTGCCCGTGAATGTCGGCAAGCGGCTTGCCCGGCAGTCGCGTCGAAGCCATACGTGCCGGAATAAGGATCAAGGGTTCGCTCATGTCACCGAGTGTGTTCTAGGCTTCCGTCGCCCATCAAAATGCGACGTTCCGCCGCAATGACCCAAAAGTACCCCCCGCTATTGTCTCGCCGCCTTCGGTTTCGGGCCGCATGCGCCGCGCTAAGGATGCGCGGTTTCGGCGGCGGCCTTTCGCCAGCCCGACTATCGTCAAGCACTGCATCGTCAAGGATTGCTCAATGGACGCCTTCGAGTGGAACAAGATTATCGGCGCAACACTTGGCACGGTGCTGTTTATCGTCGCGCTCTACATCGGGGTCGGCGGGCTGATGGAGCCGCGCCAGGCCGAAAAGTCGGGCATGGAAGTGGCCGTGACCGAAGACACCGGTCATGGCACGGGTGAGGCGCCCGCAGCCGAGCTCCCGCCCGATTGGGGCACGGTATTGCCGGCCGCCGATGTCGCGGCGGGAGAGAACATCCACAAACGCTGCCTCCAGTGTCATGATTTCTCGAAGGGCGGTCCCAACAAGATCGGTCCAAACCTCTGGGGCGTTGTCGGCGGAAAGCACGCGCACGCGCCGGGCTTCACCTACTCCGCGGCGATGCAAGCCCTCGCCGACCAGACGTGGGACTACGATCACCTCAATAAATTCGTGACGAATCCGAAGGCTGCGATTGCGGGAACAAAGATGGCATTCGCGGGCCTCTCGAAACAGCAGGATCGCATCAATCTGATTGCGTTCTTGAGAACGCAATCAGACGCGCCCGCGCCCATTCCGCCGCCGAACCCGGCCGCTGCCGTGCCGCCGGCCGCCCCCGCCGGCGCACCTGCCGACGGCGAGCCTCCCGCTGGCGAAGTCCAAGCACCCCCGCCCGGCGAACCAGGCGCGCCGGTGGCACCCGCTGGCGCAACACCTGCGCCCGCAGCCGCGACAACGCCGCCCGCGGCAGGCACGACGCCGCCTGCCGCAACGCCGACACCGTCGACACCTGCACCGGCCACGCCGCCACCTTCCGGCGGCGGACACTAGGCCCGGGCTACGCGATCTGCCGGGGCCGCACGCGCCCATCATTCGCCTTCGTCGGCGCGTTCGACTCGGTCTTGCGCGAATAGGAAAACGCGAACGGAATCCTCTGCATGCCCCAAGGCGCATTGCTGTTCCAAGCCGCCGATGACTATCCGCATCAGCTTTGGACGGATCACCTTCGTCGTTTGATGCCGGAGCTCGATATCCGCACGACGGACGACGACGCGCGCACGAACGACATCGTCTATTGCATCGCG
The DNA here is from genome assembly GCA_041477875.1 of Micropepsaceae bacterium. Taxonomy (GTDB): domain Bacteria; phylum Pseudomonadota; class Alphaproteobacteria; order Micropepsales; family Micropepsaceae; genus SZUA-430. Next base: position 4,470 of record JBGOVA010000153.1, read on the forward strand.
TGGAAACCGAAGCCGGGCAGCCTGCGCCGCCTCGCCAATCTGAAAGTCGTCTTCTCGATGGGCGCGGGCGTCGACGCGATCGTCGCCGATCCGACCTATCCGACCCACGTGCCGCTGTCGCGCGTCGTCGACGACACACTCACTCAGGCGATGACCGAATACGTCGTCCTCAACGTTCTCTTGTGGCACCGCCGGCAGCGCGATCTCGACGCGTTGCAGAGACTTAAGAAGTGGCGCGTGATCGCGGCGCCGCGGGCCGAACATTTGCGCGTGGGTATCTTGGGTTTCGGCGTCCTGGGCCAGGCGGCCGCGCATGCGCTCAAAGCGCTGAACTATCAGCTCTTGGGATGGAGTGCGTCACCCAAGGACGTGGCGGGCGTTCGCGGTTTTTCGGGGCCGGACGGCCTCGGCCCGTTTCTGTCGCAAGCCGATATACTCGTTTGCCTTCTTCCGCTGACGCCTGCGACGCGCGGAATTCTGAACGCCAAGACCTTCGCGCAACTGCCCAACGGCGCTTACGTCATCAATTGCGCGCGCGGCGGACATTTGATCGAAGCCGATCTGATCGAAGCCCTCGATTCCGGTCACCTGCGCGGCGCGACGCTCGACGTTTTCCAGATCGAGCCGCTGCCTGAGACAAGCCCGCTTTGGAGCCATCCCAAGGTCGTCGTCACGCCGCACGCCGCCGCCATCACCGATCCCGAAGCGTTCGCGCGCAACGTCGCCAAGACGATCCGCCGCATGGATCAAAATCTGCCGCCCGAAAATCTCGTCGACTTCGCGCGCGGTTATTGAGCCGGCAACCGCCGCACCGACGTCACGACGCTTCCCGAAGCGCCGGCGCGCGCGATCACGGCAGCGAGCGCCTCTTTGGCCACCATCATGTAGTGCGAGTTCGCGTGGAGCAGCGTCTGCGCGTCGCTCATGATGCCGACATGGTCCGACCAAAAGACCAAATCGCCGCGCCGCAAAGACCCCTCGACGCCGCTCGCGACGGCCGCGCCGAGTTCGCGCTCTTGCAAGTCGCTGTCGCGTGGCGCCGCGATGCCCGAGCGCTCCAGCGCGCATTGCACCAGCCCTGAGCAATCGATCCCATCGGGCGACCGCCCGCCCCACAAATAGGGCACACCGAGAAACTGCTCGGCCACCGAGACGAAGTCGGCCGCCTTTGCGTCGAGCGTCGCAATATGCGCGACCGGAACGAAGCCGCCGGTCGCAAGCTCGGCGAACTTTTGACCGCCGGCGACGACGGCGAGCTTTGCGTTCATCGGCAAATGACGCAGCGCCGCCGACTTCACTTCGCCCATTGCGTAGACCTGACTGAACAACGTCGTCACGCGATGCGTCGGTTCGGCCTTTGCCGGCGTCAGATCGCTCTCCTCGACATAGCCGACATAATCATCGAACGCGCATTGCCCCCACGCCCAGCCGTCTTTGGTGTCGTAGACCGTGAACCGCTCGCCGAAGAAGAGTTGCGTCTCGAGCCGCGTGGTGGCGCCAGGGCTGGCGCGCAGCGCTGCAACGCCGGCGCCGACGGTGAAAACCTTTCCTTCCGCGTAACGCGACGCCTGAACGACACCCTTCAAGCGCACCGCCGCGACATCGCCGCGCGCCGGCGTAAGCCGCGCGTCGAACTCAGCCATAGCGCGTTTTCAGCATCGAAAAGATCGCGCGGATCGCCTGCGCCTCGCCGCCGAGGGGGCGCCCCGGTTTTGCGCGATCGTTCCAGGCCGCGATATCGAAATGCACGAACGCCTTTGCCTTCTCGACAAAACGTTCGAGGAACAGCGCCGCGGTGATCGCACCGGCATTGGGGCTGTCGGGATTGTTGGTGAGATCGGCGACTTTTCCTTCGATCAGGCCGCGATACCCGCGCCACAGCGGCAGCCGCCACATCGCATCTGCTTCGCGCTCCGACGCACGCATCAAATCGGCTGCGAGCTTGTCGTCTTGCGTGAAGAACGGCGGCAGATCGAACCCCGTCGCGACGCGCGCCGCGCCCGTCAGCGTCGCCATGCAGATCAACAATTCCGGCGATTGGGTGTCCGCCTCGGCAAGAGCGTCGGCCAGAACCAAACGCCCTTCGGCATCCGTATTGCCGACCTCGACGGTCAGACCTTTGCGGCTTTTGATGACGTCGCCCGGTCGATAGGCATCGCCCGACACGCTGTTTTCGACCGCCGGAATCAAGACGCGCAGCGCGATCGGCAGCTTCGCGTTCATGATCATCTGCGCGATCGCGAGCACCGCCGCGGCGCCGCCCATGTCCTTCTTCATCGTCGCCATGGCGCTCGACGGCTTGATGTCGAGTCCGCCGGAATCGAAGCATACGCCCTTGCCGACCAGCGTCACGCGCGGGCGCGTACTCTCGCCCCACGTGATGTCGATCAGGCGCGGCGCCCGCGACGACGCCGCGCCGACGGTGTAGATCATCGGATAATTCCGATTCAGCAACTCGCGCCCCTCGATGACCGCCATCTGCCCGCCGTTGTCGCGCGCGACGCTGTGGGCGGCATGGGCAAGCTCGGCGGGGCCCATCTCGTTCGCGGGCGTGTTCACGAGATCGCGCGCGAGGAACAGACCTTTGGCCACGCGCAGAACATTGTCGCGGTCGGCGTCGCTCGGCCAAACCAGCGCCGGCCGCATCTTGGCGCGCTCATGACTCTTGAACCGCGCAAACGCATACGACCCCATCGCCCAGCCGAGCGCGAGCCGGTTGCCGTCATGAGCGGACGGTACCAGCGCAAAGGCGTATGTGCCCGCCGGCAAATGTGCAGCAAACGCGGCGCAGGCGAACGCATCCTCGTCGCTGCCGAGGCCTAGCACCGCGCCCGCGATCCCGCCGTCGCTGCCGGGCAGAAGCTGGATCCTGCCGGCGGCGCCCGTGAAGCCGGCGGCGCGCAGCCATCGCGCATGGCGTTCCAAAGGTCCTGCCAGCGCGCCGTCGAGCATCGCCTGAGAGACGGCGAAGAGAGGAACGGCTTCGCTTTGCACCGCAGTCGAAAAGAGTTCGATGATGTTCATGACACTCAGACTTGACGAACCGATCAGGCGCTCACTCTACTCGCACGCCTCACGCCCCAGCAACGGCGATACGATGTTCTCTGTTCGGCGCATTCGGCGTCGCCGAGTGCTTCTACGCGCCCGTCGTCAGCCGCTTCCGAACTTACGGCATCGCGCTCGATGGCGCCGCCAAAGATTACGCCGAAGCGGTGTTGAGTTGGGCGCCGATGAAGGAATGGATAGCGCACGCCGAGCGCGAAGAGGCGAAGCGCGACGCCGGCTAGCGCGCATTCTCCGGCAACGCCAGAGCGACCATCGCAAGCAGCGCGAATGCGGACGCATAATAGCCGACGGCGGCGTTGACCGTGATTGCGCACAAGGCGAGAAACAGCACTCCCGCCGAGCCCAAGGCAACGGCGAGGACGCGCGTCAGAGATCTGCCGGGGGCCCGGTCGACGCGCCAACACAGAACGCCGGCCGCAAACAGCAGCACAGCCATGGCCGGCGGGATCATCGGCTTGATCGCAAGCTGAAGCCCCAGCGCGTCGCTCACGAGCATGGCGCATGTCAGGTTGATCGCCACGATCTGCGCCAGATTGAGCGCCAGAAACGCGCGTCGTATGCCGAGCGTCACCAGCGTGCGCTGTTGCCACACCGCGACCGCGATGCCGACGAGCGCGACCACGGCCGCAACGTTCGCGATCATCAAGGCCGTGCTGGAGCGCGTGCCGATGAAGGTCGTGTTGCCGAACGAGTCCCACTGGATGACGAGGCGATTCGGCAGGACGTCGTAGTAGCGCGTGACCAGCGCTGTCGGCAGCAAACCGAGTGCGAGCATTGTCGCATAGCTGCCGATCGGCTGCCTGGAGGAAGCCGCGTCGGCGCGCTGCGCCTCAGCGGCCGGCTTCGGCATAAAAACGCTGCGCGCCGTCGTGCAGCGGAATCGGCAAATTCTCCGCCGCCTTCTCGACGCTGATCGACGCGGCGATCGAGCCCAGGCGCTTGAGTTCGCTTCGATTGAGCGGATTCCACAGCGAACGCAGGATTCCATGAACGAGATCGCCGGGCAGCGACTTGTTGACGACCCAGACGCTGGCGACGTTGAACGTCGCCACGGCCTTCGACCCGCGATAGCTATCCGCCGGCAGTTCGAATTTCGTCAACATCGCGTCGCCCTTGGTCAGCGCCGCGATTACGCGCGCGTCGATGCCGACGACGCGTGCCTGTCCCCGCCGCACCAGATTGTCGACGCCGCGAATGGGCGACGCGCCGATGACGAAATAGGCGTCAAGCTTGCCGTCCCGCAAATCCGCCGCCGCTTGATCCGCGTTCTGGAACGACAGGCGCAAGCGGCTCGGTGAAATATTCGCCGCACTCAGGATCGAGCGCACCGTGAAGTTCGTCGCCGCCTTTGCTCCGTCGATCGCAACGCGCTTGCCGTTCAGATCGCTGAGGCGTTTGATCCGCGACCGCGCGGCGACGACCAGATGCAGCGTTTCGTCATGCAGCCGCGCGATGGCGCGCAGGTTCTTGAGCGCGCCCGTCGCCTTGAACGGCCCCGTGCCTTGGAAAGCGGCGAGCGCGACGTCGCCCTGCACGAGCGCCGACGTCACGCGCCCGCTGTTCACCGAAATCGCGTTCGCGACCGAGCCGCTCGACGAGCGCGATGTGGCAATGAGCCCCGCCGGCCCGCAAACGGCGTCGTCCTCGCAGCGGCCGAATCCCGGCGGATTGCTGATGATGGTGGCGATCATTTCGCCCACGCGCAGATACGTTCCCGATACCGGGCCGGTCGCGATCTGAAACGAAATGCGCTGCGTTTCGGGTGGGGTCTGCGCAAAGAGCGGCATTGCGGCCGAGACAGCGACGATCGCGACCACCACATTCAGCAGTCGACGCAATCTCTGCCTCGCAGACTCGGCCCTCATGTCAGCCTTATACGCTCGGTGCCCATGGTCGGGAAGCCGCGTTAAGTCGCGATTATGCTTAAACATTTGTTATCCGCTTTGCGGCGAAATTAGGTCTGCATCAAACCATGCGGCCCGTCTGCCCAACATGCGCGGCCGCTTCGACCTTTGCGAGGATTCCCATGGGCTTCTCATCGAGCCGCGAGCTCCTTCGCTCCGCGAGCAGAATTGCCATCGCGGTGGCGGCAGCGGGCTTCCTGGCCGGCTGCAGCGGCGCCGGTACGTTCGCCGGCAACGGAGACGGCGCCTCGGCGCCTTTCAGCGGCACCGAGCCCGACGGTCAAGATTTCATCGGCGGCGCGGCCTATTGGGGCGCAAAGTATCAAGCGAGCCGCGACGACATGAACGCGGCGCTGAACTTCGGGCGCAGCCTGCGCATGATGGGCGGCGCGCGCCAGGCCGTCGCCGTCTTGAAGGACGTGGTGATGAAGTCCCCAGACGATGCCCACGTGCTGTCGGAATACGGCAAGGCCCTCACCGCCGCCGGACGGGTGCAGGATGCCCTGCCCTTCCTGTCGCGCGCGTCCCAGATCGACGGCAACGATTGGACGATCATTTCGGCCTACGGTGTGGCGCTCGACCAGACAGGCAACCACGCCGCCGCCCGCGACAATTACCAGGCCGCACTGAAGCTCTCCCCGGCCAATCCGACGGTCGAAAGCAACCTGGCGATGTCTTATGTGATCGATGGCCGGATCGACGAGGCGGAGACGATTTTGCGCCGCTTGGTCTCCCGCCCCGACGCGACGCCCCAGATGCGCCAGAACCTCGCAATGGTGGCCGCGATCAAAGGCAACGCCACCGAAGCCGAGCAGCTGGCGCGCGAGGATCTGCCGGCGTCGGACGCCACCAACAACCTCTCGGTCCTCCAGCAGCTTGATGCCCGCAACGTCGCGATCAACGTCCAGCCGCTCGCGCCGCCCGAGCCGACGCCCGCGACCGTGCCGAACCCGACCGCTCCCGCCGTCAGCCCCCCTGCACACACGCCGATGGCGCCGATCGGCGACAACTCCGAGAACCCGAAGCTGAAAGCCAACGCGATTGCATCCGCGCCGGACGCAATCGCGGCGCCGACAGAATCGTCGCCGGCATCCATCGCGCCGACGCCGGCCGTCGCCGCTTCGCAACCGCCCGCCGCCCCGAAAGCATCGCCCTACACCATGGCGCCGATCCCGGATCCAGTGGACGTCAAGGCGACCGCCGCCGCGAAATCGCTGGCACCAAAGCAGATAGTGCCGTCTCAGACGGCGATCACGCCGACGCCGCAACCGGCACCGACCGCAGCACAGTCCGCGCCGGCGACGCCCGCCGCCGCACCGACGGAGAAGACCGCACCGACGCCGGTTCTCAGGCAGTCCTACGACGTCTATCGCCGGCCGTCGCACGTTGAAGTCGCGAACGCCGCGCAATAACCCATCGAGCCTTGAAGCGCCGCGTCCTTTCCGGGCCGCGGCGTTTTTTTGTGCCGGGTCGGCGCGCATCAAAAAAGGCCCGAGGATATCGATCCTCGGGCCTTTGTTTTACCTCACGCGACGAAGCGCGCGGGACGACTAGAGCATTTTGATCCGACAATGAATCGGAGGGGATTCCCGTAGCGCGCGGGTAGGAGGATTCTGCCTTTGGATCGATTGATTCGGAGGCAAGGC
>JBGOVA010000104.1:0-16268 GCA_041477875.1 Micropepsaceae bacterium
GACTTGCGACATTCCGATCTCCGAAAAGCGCCGCTCAGAAAGCGGGCGCCATGGCGTCAGTCAAGAGCTTTGCATTGTGACGCACGAGGGCGATGTATGTAGGCGCCGGGCCCGCCTTCGTCGACAGGGCATCGGAGTAGAGTTTGCCGCCGAGTTTCACGCCAGTTTCGCGCGCGATCTGCTCGACCAGGCGCGGGTCGGAGACGTTTTCAACGAAGACGGCGGTGATTTTCTCGCGCTTCATCTGGGTGATGAGGGCGGCGACCTCCTTTGCGGAGGCCTGCTCTTCGGTGGAGGTGCCGAGGAGCGCGATGAAGTCGACGCCGTAAGCCTTGCCGAAATAAGCGAAGGCGTCATGCGTGGTGATGACGCGCCGGCGTGCGGCCGGAACGACGCCGAGCTTTGCGCGAATCTCAGCGTCCAGTTTGCCGAGTTCTGCGACATACGTGGCGGCATTCGCCGCGTAGAGTCCACTGTTGGGCTTGTCGGCTATCGCGAGCGCGCGCGTGATGTTCTCGGCATAGAGAACGGCGTTGTGCACGTCTTGCCAGGCATGCGGATCGGAGGCCGCGCGAAACAGCAGCGGCTTGACGCCCTGCGAAGCGACGACCAATTCCGCGTGCGAATTCGTGGATTTGAGCAGGCGATCGGCCCACGGCTCAAAACCCAAGCCGTTGACGAGAAATATCTTGGCCTGCGCGACCGCGCGTGCGTCGGCCGGCGTCGGTTCGAAGACATGCGCGTCGCCGTCGGGGCCGACGAGCGTCGTCAATTCGACGCGGTCGCCCGCGATGCGCGCGGCCATGTCGCCCAGAATCGAAAAACTCGCGACGAGCTTCAACTTTTCCGCGGCCGCCGGTGCGGCAAGCAACAGCACCGCGGACAGGCATGCGAGGAGAACACGAAGGGTCATCGCTTGACCTCCTCGGGTTCGTGGAAGTGCGGACGGCGCAGCCAGCGCGCGATGAGGCCACTGCGCGAGCCGCCCAAGATCGACGTGAGATAGACAACGGCCGCGACCAGAACGATCGCGGGGCCCGACGCGATTTCCAAGTGAAAGGAGAGGAGCAGGCCGATGACGCTCGATGCGATTGCAAGGCCCGTCGAGACAATCACGATATGCGAGACATCGTCGGACCAAAATCTGGCGGCGAGTGCGGGCAGCATCATGAGGCCGACGGCCATCAGCGTGCCCAGAGCCTGAAAGGCCGCCACCAGATTGATGACGACGAGAGCTAGGAAGACCGCGTGGACCAAGGGGCCGCCGGCACCGACACTGCGCGCGAAGACGGGATCGAAACACTCGACGACGAGCGGGCGGTAGATGAGACTCATGATCAGCGTGCTGAGCGTCGCGACGCCGACAACGAAGAGCAGACCGGAATCGTCGACGGCCAAGATCGAGCCGAACAAGATGTGCAGCAGATCGACCGCCGACCCTCTCAATGAGACGAGCAGGACGCCGAGCGCCAAGCTGGCGAGGTAGAAGCCGGCGAGGCTTGCGTCTTCCTTGAGGCCCGTCGCGCGCGATGTGGCGCCCGAGAGAAGCGCCACCACAAGGCCTGCGGTAACGCCGCCCAAACTCATCGCCCATAGCGAGAGGCCCGAGATCATATAGCCGGCCGCGACGCCCGGAAGGACCGCGTGGCCGATCGCGTCGCCCATCAGACTCATGCGCCGGAGAACGAGGAAGACGCCGATCGGTCCCGCACCGATTGCGAGTGCCGCGCATGCAACGAGGGCGCGACGCATGAATTCGAAGTCCACGAACGGTCCGGCGATGAATTGATAAAGATCCACGATCGTCGCCTCAGGCCGATGCGTGATCGTGCGCGCGGTGGTCGCTGTCGCCGGGGCGATGCGCATCGCGCGCCCAGCGATTGGTCATCGCGTTCGCACGTTCGAGGTTCGCTGCCGAGAGGACTTCGCTCGTCGGTCCCCACGCCACGACCTCGCGCGCCAGCAGCAGCGTTTCAGGGAAGTGTTTTTCGATGAGCGCGATCTCATGAAGCGCCGCGATCACGGTTCGCCCTTCGCGGTGCCAAGCTTTGATCAGTGCCATAAGGTCGGTGGTGGTCCGATCGTCGACCGACGCGAACGGCTCGTCGAGCAAGATCACCGAGGCGTTTTGCATGATGAGCCGCGCGAACAGGGCGCGCTGCCATTGACCGACCGAGAGGTTCGCAATCGGCGTATCGCCGTAGCCGGCGAGCCCTACCTTCTCGATGCAATCTTGGGCGCGGCGATATTCGTCGGGCCTGACGGCGCCGAAGCTGCGCGACCGCGGCCAGGCGCCGAGCAATACGGTCTGCAGGATCGAAATCGGGAAACTTCGGTCGATCTCAGGCAGTTGCGGCAGATAGGCGAAGTCGCGCGGCAAACGGCCGCCGCGATCGATCTGCCCGTCGCTGACAGGCAGGAGGCCCATGACGGCCTTCAGCAAAGTGCTCTTGCCTGCCCCATTCGGCCCCGCCAGCGCTGTCAGCGAGCCTGCCTGGAACGATCCCGTGACGTGGTGCACCGCAGGGACCCGTCGGTAGGTTACGATGGCGTCTCGGAGTGCTATGGCCGAGGCCTGGGTCGGGGTCATGCGATGGCCCAGACCAAGCCCAGCCAAAGGACAGCCAAGACACAGGCTGCCAAGGCTGCACGCTCAAATGCGCCAATCAGCAAGAGGTCGAATTTGGGCAAGGGCCTGCCTCTGAGGTGCTCGGTGAATGATATACTATAACATAACATGACGCACGTCTGGGCGGCTAAGCATGGGCCGCTTTGCCACAAGCGGTTGTAGGCTGATATCCTAGGTTTTCGGCCGATTCTCGGCCCTCGCGTATAGGGCAGGCATGAGTGAGCATCCGTTCGATCGACTCTACGATCAGGTTCTGGCCCGCAAAACGGCCGACCCCGCGCGGTCTTACACCGCAAAACTTCTGAAAGAAGGCGTCGCCAAGTGCGCCAAGAAAGTCGGCGAAGAAGGGGTCGAGGTCGCGCTGGCCGCGGTCGCGGGCGACAGGCGCGAGCGCGTTACAGAATCGGCGGACTTGCTCTACCACCTGTGTGTGCTGTGGGTGGCGAGCGGCGTCGATCCGGCGGACGTTTATGCGGAGCTCGGTGCGCGCGAGGGCCGCTCGGGCCTCGACGACAAGGCGGCGCGCAAAGGGATCGCGCGCTAGATCAGGCCCGCCTGCGCGGCCAGCGATTTCAATGATGTCTGCGGACGCGGGCCGATGTGGGAGATGACTTCGGCCGCCGCCAAGCCGCCCAAGCGACCGCAGATGTCAAGCGTGCCGCCCCGCGCATAACCGAAGAGAAACCCCGCCGCGTATTGGTCGCCCGCGCCCGTCGTATCTTCGACGCGGCGAACAGGCTCGGCATCGAGAATGTGTACGCGCCCATCCTTGAGCACAACCGATCCGTGTGCGGAGCGTGTGATGGCCGCCGCCTTTCCCCATTTGCGGATCGCTTGGAACGCATCGTCGAAGCGTTCGGTTTCGTACAGTGCTTTCGCTTCCAGCTCGTTTGCGAACAAGATGTCGACGTCGCTGGCGAGCAAGTCTTTGAACTCGTCGCGCCAACGTCCGACGCAGAAGGGATCGGACAGCGTGAACGCAACTTTGCGCGAGGCAGCCTTCGCGCGCGCGATCGCGGCGCGAATGGCCGCCTTGGCGCCGGGTGTATCCCACAGATAGCCCTCGACGTAGAGAATCTTCGCGAGCGAAACTCTCGGCGCGGCGACATCTGCGTCTTGCAGAGCGGCCGCGCAGCCCAGATACGTGTTCATGCTGCGCTGGCCGTCGGGGGTGATGAGAATGTGGCTTGACGCCGTTGCCACGCCGCCTTTTGCCGGCGTGCCGTCGAAGTGGACACCGGCCTTGTGGATATCGGCAGCGAAGACTTGGCCGAGGCGGTCATCGTTGACCTTGCCGATGAAGGCGGCGCTCCCGCCGAACGAGGCGACGCCCACCATCGTGTTCGCAGCCGAGCCACCCGAAGCTTCGATGGCGTTCTTCATCGCGCGGCCAAGGGTCTCGGCGCGAAAGCCGTCGACGAGCGTCATTGCGCCCTTGGCGATGGCGTGCTCGGTCAAGAACGCATCGGTGGTGTTGGCCAAAATATCGACGATCGCGTGACCAACGCCGACCACATCGAACTTTGCTTCGTGCATTCAAGTGCCCCTTTTGCAACTGCCGCTCGCTAGGCAGTATAAGCGGCGACCCCGCTTCCACAATCCGCAGAACCAGGCTTTTCCCGCATGCTCTCAAGCGCTGCTTCGGCACTCGGCCAAATGTTCGACCGGAAATTTCGCGGTGTTCTGTGGCTGGGGGTGGCGGGAACGGTAGCGCTGTTCTTCGCGCTTCTGTTCCTGTTGCGGTGGGCCGTGCACTATGTGCCGAATTTCGGATTGCATTGGGTTCAGGATGCCGTTGCAATCATTTCAACCTTTCTGCTGACGATCGCCTTCATCTTCATGGGCGCGCCCGTCGCGCAAGCGTTCGCCAGCATTTTCATCGATCGAGTGGCGGGCACCGTCGAAGCAAAACACTATCCGCAAACGAAACAAGGCGGAGGCGCCACGTTCTGGGGTTTGCTTCTGGCGGGATTGAGCTTCACCGCGATAAGCCTTGTGCTAAATCTTCTCGCGTTCCCGCTTCAAATCGCGTCGGCCGGCATCGGTACGGTGGTTGTGCTTTTCGTCAACGGCTACCTCACCGGGCGGACTTTTTTCGAGCTGGCGGCATTACGTCACATGAGTGCGCGGGACGCGAAAGCGCTCAGGCGGCATCATCGCGTTCGGTTGTTTCTCGGCGGCGCGTTGATATCTTTGCTCGCGATGATCCCGCTCTTGAATTTCTTCGTGCCGCTCTTCGGCGCGGCGATGATGACGCACGAATACAACAAGCTTGCGAGGAACGAATGATGCGTTTGGGTGCGGTGTCGCTCGCGGCGTTGTTGGCGATATGCCTTGCCGGCTGTCAGACTTTGAACGAAGTCACCAGCGCGATTTCGGGTCCGAGCAACGGCTCCGTACAGCCAACCGAACCGGCGCCGGAAACCGTTGCGCCGACGAGCCCGGCCGTGGCCAACGCGCGCGCGGCGAGCGCGACGGGACTTGCAGGCATGACTGCCGACGGGCTCCGCGCGGCTTGGGGCGAACCGACGCTCAAACGCAGTGAAACAGGCGCGGAGCTTTGGCAATACGGCAGTTCGAACTGCACGCTGCTGATCTACTTCTATCCTGGCGCGGGCAATGCGATGACCGTGTCGCGCGCCGAGGCCGTTCCCGGCGGTGCAGACGATGCGGCCGTCACAGCTTGTGCGAGAGCCGTCGGAAAGCCGTCCCTCAAACCGGTCAGCTGATCGCGTTCAGGCGGGATTGTCGAACGGCGCGAAGTCGCTCAGGGCCGCACTTTCGCGGTGATGATTGAGCGCCCAATGCACGCTGGGGAAGGCGAGCGTGTCCCAGGGAATCTCCTCCCAGGCGAACAGTTTCGTTTCCAAGCTTTCTGTGCCCGGTGCGAAATCGGGCGCGGTAAGCGTTGCGCGAAAGATCAGTTGCACCTGCGAAATGCGGGGTACGGAATAAACCGCCAGCAGGCGGTCGATCTCGATCTTGGCTTGCGCTTCTTCCCACGCTTCGCGGGCGGCGCCTTCGGCTGGTGTTTCGCGCTCTTCCATGTAGCCCGCGGGGATCGTCCAAAACCCCGAGCGCGGCTCGATCGCGCGGCGGCATAGAAGAATTCGTCCGTGCCAAGAGCAAACGGAGCCTACCACGATCTTGGGGTTGACGTAGTGCACGTGTCCGCATCTGGCGCAAACGTCGCGCTCCATGCTGTCGCCGTCGGGAACGCGGCGTACAAACTCGCAACAAGTTTTCGGTGCAGGCGGCGGTGGCGATCGTTCGCGCATGGCATGCGACTCTCGCTCAAAGACACACTGCTCGTCCAGTAAGGAGGTGCGCCCGTCAGGCGCCTTCCGCGTGGCTGGCGGATGTGATACGGACACCGATCAATTTTCGTGGCGCGGTTCCGCCGATTTCCCCATTGGATCCTTGAAATGGCAAAAACCTTCGACCTGGAGACTTCGCCAGGGCATCTGCTCCGGCGCGCGCAGCAGTTCGCCAATGATCTGTACACGAATGAAGTCGAATCGAGCGGTCTGACGCAACGCCAATTCGCCGTTTTGTTCGCCGTCGATCAGCGGGAAGGCGTCAGCCAAACCGCGCTCGTGCGTGCGACCGGGATCGATCGCTCGACGCTCGCGGACATGATCGTCCGCATGCAGAACAAGGATCTTTTGGCGCGCAAGCGCACGGATGAAGACCAGCGCGCAAATTCGGTGCGGATCACATCTGCCGGGCGCAGGGCGCTGCGCCAGGCGATGCCGGCGGTTCTGCGCTCGGAGCAGCGGATATTGGACGCGTTGCCTGCGCGCATGCGCGCGGACTTCATCAGGGCGCTCACGCTCATTGCAAAAGCGGCGATAGATGCACAGGTCGCCGAAGGCGAGGGCGACGGCAAGCCGAAGGGGCGCAAGCGTCGTTGACGCCTAAACTTTGATGTCGAGCAACGAACCGGGGCGCGTCAAGCGCGCGTTGGCTTGATTGACCGGGGACTCGCGGCGTCCCGCGCCTTCGCCGGCAACCGCTGCTGTGGTCGGCAGGTCGCGCAATGGCGCCGGAAGCTTGGCCGATGGTGCGGACGGCGCGAGGTCGACGAAGTCGCTCGTTTCGACACGCCGCGGTGTGGCCTGCGGGCGCTGGATGCCGGCTGCCGCTTGCGCGGCGATGTGAGCGGCGGATGTCGATATCTGCATGACGCCTCATATGAGGCCATCATGGTTCACGCCAGGCTAACGCCCGCGCGCTTCGGCCGTTGCATTCGCTAAGAAAGCGTAAACGACTTCTGGGGCTTGCGGTCGGGTGTCTCACTCAGCCGCGCCAGTCGCTCGCTGCGCTTCATTTCGCGCCAGCTCACGATACCCAGCGCCAACAACGCGAAGACGCTGATCGCGTAGGCGGGCCAGACGTACGCCGCGTAGCCGCCCATGGCGAAGAAGGTTTGCCAATCGCTCATGCGGGGGCCGCCTCCAGCCCAAGACGCACAGTGCGAAGGCGCCGTTCGGACACTTCCATCCGCATGCGGATCAAAAGGAGCGCGACGTAGAGAACGTTGTAGGCCACGGCCATGACGAGCAGCGGGGCCAGCATAGATGAGGAGATCGCAGGGCCGTCGGTGCGGAAGACGGTCGCGCCTTGATGGAGCGTGTTCCACCATTCGACAGAGAAATGGATGATCGGGATGTTGATCGCACCGACCAAGGCCAAAATGCGGGCGGCGCGTGTTGGTTCTTCGATCGCACCCCAGAGGACGATGTAACCAAGGTAGAGAAAGAACAGGATCAGAACCGACGTCAGGCGCGCGTCCCACACCCACCAAGCCCCCCACATCGGCTGGCCCCACAACATGCCGGTGACGAGCGCAAGCGCGGTGAAAACGCAGCCGATCGGCGCGGATGCCTTGGCCGCGATATCGGCAAGCGGATGTTTCCAGATGAAGGCAACGGCGCTCGAGATTGCCATGCAGCCGTAGACAAAGAGCGACATCCACGCGGCCGGCACATGCACATACATGATGCGCGCGGCGTCGCCCTGCTGGTAATCGGCGGGCGCTACGAACAGCGCGAGGAACAGGCCTATGACCGCGAGCACAACGCCCGCACCGAGGAACCATGGCGTGAGAGCGCGCGCGAGGCGAAGGAAACGCTGAGGGTTTGCGTATGCGAGCATGGGGCTCAATCTAATTCCCGGTGATGGTGTGTGCCACGGCTAGTCCTCGTTGAGACGCAATGCCGCGGCGGCGGCGAGCGGCCCGACCACCAGGGCGATGAGCGAGGACGAGGCCAAGAAGATCAGCGCCTGCGATGGGTCGCCTCCGGTCTGCGAAGCGGCGACGGCGCTTGCGCCGAAGATGAGGAAGGGCACGTTGAGCGGAAGCACCAGGATCGCCAGGACCATTCCGCCACGTTGAACGCTCGTGCCGAGCGCCGCGCCGACCGCGCCGATGGAACTTAAGCCCGGCGTGCCGAAAAGGAGCGACAGGGCGAGAACGGGTACTGCGTTTTCCGCGAGGCTGAGGAGCGGCGCGAGCAAAGGTGCGAGTGCGGTCACGATCAAGCCCGATGTCAGCCAGTGTGCGACGATCTTCGCAACGATGATCAGCTCCAGCGGAAGCGGCGAGAGGCGGAAGAGATCCAATGTTCCGTCTTCGGCATCCTGCTGCAGCATGCGCTCAAGGCCCAGCAACGTCGCGAGTAAGGCGGCGATCCAGAAAAGGCCCGGCGCCACCGATTTCAACACGCCAACGTCCGGGCCCAAACCCAACGGCGTCAGCACAATGATCAGCGCGAAGAATGCGGCAGAGAGAGCCGCGCCGCCGCTGCTGCGGATGTTCAAGACCAGGTCGCGCCAGAAGAGCGCCGTGAAGGTCCTCATGCGCTCGGGCCCAGATGCAGCGTTCGCGTGCCGGCGAGAAACGGTTCGTGGCTGGCGGCGACGATCATACCGCCCCCCGCCAAGTGTTTGTTACAGGCGTTGTTCAGTCGCGCGCGCGCCGGCGCATCGAGCGCGACGAGCGGCTCGTCCAACAGCCAGACACTGCGCGGTTGAAGCGAGAGGCGCGCGAGCGACAAACGGCGCCGCTGACCCGCCGAAAGCAGGCCGCCGCTGATGCCCGCGAGCGGCGCCAAGCCCCAGATGTCGAGCGCCGTGTCCACGGCTCGTACGGGGGCACCGAGAAGAGCTGCGTGAAAGCGCAGCGTTTCGTTCACGCGCAATTGCGATCGGACCATGTCTTGGTGGCCGATGAAATGGATCGTCTGATCGCGGCGCTCGTCGATGAGCGGTTTGCCCTCGTTGTCGAGCAGACGAAGGCGGCCGGCCATGATGGCAAGAAGACCTGCGAGGATACGCAGCAATGTCGTTTTGCCGCTGCCGTTGGGGCCGTGGAGAACGAGAGCCTGCCCCGACGCGACTTCAAAGCTGACGTTGCGGAAGACGACGCGCTCACCCCGCAGTGCCGCCAACCCTTCCGCGACCAGCTTCATCGATCAGATGTCCGAGAACGAACCGCCGCGCCCGCGACCTGCGGCGAAGCGACTTGCACCTTGTTGGGATTCGCCGCTCAGGAGCGACGTGCGACCGTGGGCGAATTCGTTCGCCATCGCATCCGCGTAGTCGAGATCCCATTGCTGGTAGGCTGAGAGGCGATCGTGGCGCATGCAGAGCTGCGGCAGTTGCGCGAGTTCGGCCGCGAGCGTTTCGGCCGCTTGCCTCGCTGTGCCTTTGGGCACGACGCGGTTGACGAGGCCCATGGCCAGCGCCTCCTGGGCGCCGACCGCGCGGCCCGTCAGGATCATGTCCATCGCGTGGCCCATGCCGATCAAGCGCGGGAGGCGCACCGTGCCGCCGTCGATCAGCGGGACACCCCAGCGGCGGCAGAAGACGCCTAAAACCGCATCCTCCTCCGCGACGCGCATATCGCACCACAGGGCCAGCTCCAACCCGCCCGCGACGGCAGGTCCGGCGATCGCGGCGATCACAGGTTTGGAGAGCAGGAGGCGGCTTGGGCCCATCGGTCCCTGTGCGTCGGTGCGAATATCCAAACCAGGTTTGGGGTCTTCGATGCGGTTGCCCTTTCCCTCGGCGATCGCTTTGAGGTCGGCGCCGGCGCAAAATACACCGCCTTCGCCGAAAAGGACGCCTACCTTCGCGTCTTTGTCGGCGTCAAAAGAGTTGATTGCCTCGATCAATGCGTCGGCTGTCGGACGGTCGACGGCATTGCGTCGTTCTGGCCGCGACAAAATCACCGTCGTGACCGGTCCCGAGCGTTCCACGCGTACCGCCGGATTTGTCATTGCCTGTTATCCTGGTGAGAACTCATTTTGTGAGATTAGTCCGGTAGCGCATGCGGGCGAAACTCATTAATTTCCGCGCCGCATCACCAATCCACCGTCGTTCAGCCACCCCGCAAGGAGCTGCCCTCCCGTGACCGGCCCCAACAGTTTCAAATCCAAGAAGACCCTCAAAGTCGGATCGAAGACGTACACGTATTACAGCCTGAAGGCCGCCGAGAAAAATGGGCTTGCCGGCATTTCGCGCCTGCCGTATTCGATGAAGGTTCTGTTGGAGAATCTTCTGCGGCACGAGGACGGGCGCAGCGTCACGAAGCAAGACATCCAGTCGGTCGCGGACTGGTTGAAGACGAAGTCGTCCGACCGCGAGATCGCGTTCAGGCCGGCGCGCGTGCTGATGCAGGACTTTACCGGCGTTCCGGCCGTCGTCGATCTGGCGGCCATGCGCGACGCCATGAAAGCTTTGGGCGGCGATCCGAAGAAGATCAATCCGCTGGCACCGGTCGACCTCGTCATCGACCACTCGGTGATGGTCGACTTTTTCGGGGCGAAGGACGCGTTCAAGAAGAACGTGACGCGCGAGTTCGAACGCAACGGCGAGCGCTATTCGTTCCTGCGTTGGGGGCAGTCGGCGTTCGACAATTTCCGCGTCGTGCCGCCGGGCACCGGCATCTGTCATCAGGTCAATTTGGAATATCTTTCGCAAACCGTTTGGACGAGCAAGATCAAAGAAGGCCGTTCGACCGTCGAGGTCGCCTATCCCGACACGCTCGTCGGCACGGACAGCCATACGGTGATGGTGAACGGGCTTGCGGTGTTGGGTTGGGGCGTCGGCGGCATCGAAGCGGAGGCCGCGATGCTGGGCCAGCCATTGTCGATGCTCATTCCCGAAGTCATCGGCGTCAAACTGACGGGGAAATTGCGCGAAGGCGTGACGGCGACAGACCTCGTGCTCACCGTCACGCAGATGCTGCGCAAGAAGGGCGTGGTCAATAAATTCGTCGAGTTTTTCGGGCCGGGGCTTAACGAACTGCCGCTCGAAGATCGCGCGACGATCGGCAACATGGCGCCGGAATACGGCGCGACGTGCGGGTTCTTCCCCATCGACGGTGAGACGATTCGCTATCTGAAGGCGACGGGGCGCGCCAAAGCGCGCGTCGATTTGGTCGCGGCCTACGCCAAGGCGCAGGGCATGTGGCGGGCGCCGACGAGCGAGGATCCAGAATTCACCGATACGATGAGCCTCGACCTCAACGACGTCGAGCCGAGCCTTGCGGGCCCCGCGCGGCCGCAGGATCGCGTTCCGCTCTCGGCTGCCTCGCAAGGATTTGCCGAGTCGCTTGCCAAGGCTTTCGGAAAGGCCGGCAAGGAAAACGACTCGGCACTTGTTCCGGGCACAGATCGGAGGCTGCGCCACGGCGCGGTCGTCATTGCGGCAATCACCTCATGCACGAACACGTCGAATCCATTCGTCATGGTGGCGGCGGGGCTGGTGGCGCGCAACGCGCTGAAGAAGGGGCTCACGGTCAAGCCGTGGGTCAAGACCTCACTCGCGCCGGGAAGCCAGGTCGTGGGCGAATATCTCGAGAAGTCGGGGCTGCAGAAGGATCTCGACAAGCTCGGTTTCAACGTCGTCGGCTACGGCTGCACAACGTGCATCGGCAATTCCGGGCCCTTACCCGAAAGCATCTCCGAAGCGATCACGTCGGGCGACCTCGTCGCCGCCGCCGTGTTGTCGGGCAACCGGAATTTCGAAGGCCGCATCAATCCGCAGACACGTGCGAACTATCTGGCGTCTCCGCCGCTGGTCGTCGCGTATGCTCTTGCGGGGTCGATGACGGTCAACCTCACCACCGATCCGCTGGGGCACGACAAGAAGGGCAAGCCGGTCTATCTGAAAGATATTTGGCCGAGCGCGAAGGAGATCGCCAGCACGGTGCGCAAAGCCGTGACGACCAAGCTTTTCCGTGAGCGCTATGCCGATGTGTTCGACGGCGGGCCGGCGTGGAAGAAGATCAAGATCAAGGAAGGATCGATGACGTTCGCGTGGGACATCGGCTCGACCTACGTCCAGCAGCCGCACTACTTCCAGGGGATGACGATCGACCCCGAGCCCATACGCAACGTCAAAGGCGCGAGGGTCTTGGGCCTGTTCGGCGATTCGATCACGACGGACCACATCAGTCCGGCGGGCGACATCAAGGCTTCAAGCCCGGCCGGCGAGTTCTTGCAATCGCATCAGGTGCGGCCCGCCGACTTCAACTCGTACGGGGCGCGGCGCGGCAATCACGAAGTGATGATGCGCGGGACATTCGCGAATATCCGCATCAAGAACCAGATGGTGCAAGGCGTCGAAGGCGGAGTGACGAAGCATCAGCCGTCGGGCGAACAGATGACGATCTATGATGCGGCGATGCGCTATCAGCGCGAGGGCGTGCCGCTCGTCATCTTCGCGGGCAAGGAATACGGCACGGGATCGTCGCGCGACTGGGCGGCAAAAGGCACGCGGTTGCTCGGCGTGCGCGCGGTCATCGTCGAAAGCTTCGAGCGCATTCATCGCTCGAATCTGGTCGGCATGGGCGTGCTGCCGCTGCAGTTCGTCGACGGCGCGACGTGGAAAACGCTTGGGCTGACGGGCGCGGAGATGGTCGATATTCCCGGCCTTGAACATGGGTTGAAGCCGCGCCAGAGATTGGCTCTGAACATCACGCGCGCGGACGGAAGCGCCGCGGAAGTGCCGGTGATGTCGCGCATCGATACGCTCGACGAGATCGAGTATTTCCAGAATGGCGGAATTCTGCACTACGTGCTGCGGGGCCTAGCGAAAGCGGCATAAACCTTGACACGGGGAACACCGGTTCGTGACTAGGCAGTGAGGCTGCGCCGGGATTACGCTTTGCGTGCAATGATCAAGACGCTCCCCTCCAGAACGTGGCGCGCCGGGTGCCTGGTCGCATTCGGCGCTCTGCTTTTCTGGAACGGCGCGGAGGCGGGGCAGGTGAAGCAACCCGTGTTCGTCGAACTCTTTACCAGCCAGGGTTGCTCGTCATGTCCGCCGGCCGACCAGATTCTGGGCGAGCTGCAAAAGCGCGACGACGTGGTCGCGCTGTCGTTCAGCATCGACTATTGGGATTACATCGGTTGGCGCGACACGCTGGCGAGCCGCGAGAACACGCTGCGCCAGCAGGCTTACGAAAAGATGCTGGCGTCGCATCGCGTCTACACGCCGCAGATGGTCGTGGACGGCGCCGAGG
Source organism: Micropepsaceae bacterium (assembly GCA_041477875.1). Classification (GTDB taxonomy): domain Bacteria; phylum Pseudomonadota; class Alphaproteobacteria; order Micropepsales; family Micropepsaceae; genus SZUA-430. The sequence continues at coordinate 13,164 of JBGOVA010000104.1, forward strand.
ACGTGGTCGGCAATCAGCGCAAGGAAGTCGTCGAAGCCGTGGAGCGGCGATTGAACGAAACGCGCGGCAAGCGGCTGCCTATCTCGATCGTGCAGGCGGGCGATGAAGTGCAGGTCCGCATCGGCACGCTTCCGGGTGTGCGGCAATCGGCGACGGTGTGGCTTGCGCACACGTTGTCGGCGCGGACCGTCAACATCGCCAAGGGTGAAAACAGCGGCCGCGTCATCACCTATCACAACGTGGTGCGCAGCTTTGCGGCCGTGGGCAAATGGTCGGGCGATCCGGTCGAACTCGAGCTCCCGGCCGAAGGCGAAAAGGACGAACTGGCCGACGGCGTTGCGGTCTGGGTGCAGGTGGGCGGCATGGGCCCTGTCCTCGGCGCCGCACAGATCCGCGTATCGCGAGAGAAGTAGCCCCTATCGTCCGTCGGTCGACGCGCCCGGCGCTGGACCGCCGACGGGCTTCAACAAATCATCCAGCGGTGACGACAAGAGAACGCCCTTGTAGCGCGGGATCTTGTAGGCCCAACCGGCGACCACGGCGTTGATCTCCTTCGCCTCCTTGGTGACGTCGGGTTTTAGTTTCGGCGTCGCCGCGCCAGGTGCAGGCGGCGCTTCCGGTTGCAGATTGGCGACCGCGCTCACGGTCATCCAAAAGTCGCGGTCCTGTTCGATGAGGCTGAGGCTTAACGTCAACCCGTCGAAGGAGAGAAACGCGGCGCGCGCGGCATTCGTGAAATCGAATTTGGATTGCGGCGCGACGTCGTCGAACGAAAGACCAAGCAGCGCATTGCCGATGCCGTTCGGCTCGCTCTCCGTGCGCAAGATGCGCCCTGCCGGGATCGCTTCGACCACACGGAAGTTCGTGTCTTCCGGTTTGGCGCGCGTGACGCTGTAGGCCCGGCCTTTGAAGGGTTTGATCGCCGCTGTCTTCACACGATCGCGCGCGAGGTCGATGAAAGCCTTGCTCAGCCACTGCCGCTCTTCGGTCGGCACCGAGAAGTTGCCGCGGGCGACAAAGGTCTGATTCTGATTGGGACGGCGCACGTAGATCGCCTGGCGTTCGCCGGCCGAGGCGCCTTCGACGCTGCTGCCGGCGATAAGGCTCGCCAGCACTTCGCCTTTTTTGTCCTTCACGGTGACCAGCGTGCCCGAGCCGCCCGACTTCGGCAGGCCGAGGCCGAGCCGTTCCTGCCAATCGGCGCGCGATGTGCGTCCTTCGACCAGATCGAGTTCCGACAGCCCCAAGATCGCCTTGCGGACGGTGCTGAAGTCGGCCGGATAATTCATCTTATCGGGCAGGACCCAGTCGCCCTGAGCGTTGCGCGAAACGTTGAAGGCCGCGCCTTTCGTTTCAACCTGAATCGTCGCGATGTCGTCGACCTTCGCGGCGAGCGAGGGGAACATGCGCTGCGCCTTGAATTCGGCCTCGCCGATCGAAGAGCGCTGCCAAACGGAGAACACGGCAAGCAGCACCGCAACGCCCGTTGCGATGCCGAGATAGGTCAGCGACTGCAGCCGACGCTTGAGGACGGGGACGAGCGGGGCCGGCGCGGTGCTCATGAGGGTGCTCCGCCGCGGGTCGCGTTCGATTTGCGACGCCGCAAGAAGCCGAGCGCTATCGCGGTGCCTGCGAGCATGATCGGCACGAGCAGGATATTGATCGCGGCAAGCCAATTGCCGAGGCGGTCGATGTCGCTTCGAAGCTTGCGCTGGACATCGCGCAGGGCGCCTTTTGTTTCAAGCAACTGAGTGCGGAATTTCTCGATCTCGGCTTCTTGCTCCGGCGAGAGAAGTTCTTGCTTCGGCGCGCCGGGTTTTGCCTGCGCGGCGCGGCGGCCCTCGAGTTCGGCAAGCCGGTTCTGCGTTTCGCTCAGCTTGTTTTGAAGCTCTTGTTCCTGGCGCAAGAACAATTGTTCCGCGCGGCGACGAATGTCGTTGACCACCGTGAACGGCCGGTTCGCCGTCCCGCGCGAACGCAGCGAGATCAGCTCGTTCGATCCCATCAGGTTCTCTGCAGCGTTCAGCACGAACGCGGAGTTGTGCGCGACCGGAATCGCAATGCGTTGGCCCTGCATCTCCTGCACCTGAACCCAGAAGCTGTCGGTGAAGATGTCGCTGTCGGCGACCAAAATGATGTCCGTGTCCTTCGTCTCTTTGAGATGCGCGGGCAGCGGCGGCTTCGGCGTTTGCCCCGCGGGAGGCGGCGCCGTGGATTCGGCGGGCGGGCCGTTCGGAAAGGCGGATTTCACCGGGCCCTCGATACGCGCGGCGATCGTGTAGCGGTCCCCCGACTTCGCGAACTCACGCAGAAGTTCGTGGGGATCCGGCTGGCCTTTCACGCGGTTGACGTCGATTTGCATCGTATCGTCGGTCGTCTCGAGCAGCGGCGTGAGCTTCGTCGTCGCGTCCTTTTCGGCTGTGACGGCGCCGATCGTCGCCAAATTGAGCACGCTCAGGTCTTCGGTCACCATGTCCTTGCGGTTCATGTCGGCCGCCGTAAAGCTGACCCAAGCGACATAATCGGTCTCGTCACCGCCGAATTGCACGCGCTGGGCGCGGTCGCGAACGCCGACGATGTGGCGCGGGTCGATCGAAACGCCCCAGCTTTTCATCAACGGGTCGATACTCGAAGCCGAACTGGGGGTCGAACCTTCGAGCGGCGCGCCTGAGGGATCGGCGCCGACTTGCGAGATCTCCGACCACGGGTCGAGGAATACCAGCGCATGGCCGCCGCGCATGATGAATTGATCGATCGCGTATTGCGTCTTTGCATTCAGCGGTTTCGGGTGTGCGATCATCAGAACGTCGATATCCGCCGGCACCCGGTCGAAGTCTTGTTCGAGAAATTCGACGTCGAATGATTCTCTCATCTGCTCGTAGATGATGAAGGGCCGCGATTGACCTTGCATCGCGGCCATCATTCCACCCGCCCCCGTGTCAAACGGCAGGTTCGAGACGACGCCGATCTTGGCGTTCTTCTCACGGGTCAGTTTGTAGACCAGATTCGTCAGATCGTATTCGAGATATTTCTCGCGGTCCTCGGAGAAGGCTTCGATCACCTGCCGGCCGCTGCCCGTGTTCGTGCCGACGAGACCGAAATAGA
>JBGOVA010000327.1:0-2530 GCA_041477875.1 Micropepsaceae bacterium
CTGCGCAAAGCCAAGAAGCGCACCGTACTAGCTCTGTGGGACACCATCGGTCAGATCATCGACATCTTCACACCGCCCGAATGCGCAAACTATCTGCGAAATTCGGGCTACGCGTAACTCAGGTGTCAAAATGCTCTAGACTGAAAAACGTGGCGGCGTAGGAGGCGATGGTAAATGCGTGTTCGGCCATGCGCTCCTCCCAATGAAGAAGGGCCGGGGAGTGATCCGCCGGCCCTTCGAATTCCCCGCTGGTATCGCGCCTTCTAAAGCAGGCCAATCACGATGGCTCCGAGAAACGCGAACACGACCCCCGTAGTGATGAGACTTAGCTGCTCCGTCATGAGCGCCTCCTTCTCCCGTCAGGGCGCCTTAATTATGCCGCACTTTGTCGCAGGGCCCAAGACAATTCGATGCGGCGGCGCAACAATGACGCGATGTTTGCTGTATAACTTATTGATTTACCAAGGTATTTCTGACCCGTCATAGTTAATGTAGCGGCCGCTGTCCGACGGTTTTAGACGTGTGATAACCGCACGCATTGAGGCGATTGCGCGCTCCGGCGTGAGGGTCGCGCCAGCCCCGCCCATGTCGGTTTTAACCCAGCCTGGGTGCATCGGGACGACGATTAGATCGTCGCCTTTGAAGGCCAGCGAAAGACCGCGCATGACGTTGTTTAACGCAGCCTTCGACGAGCGGTAAATCAGGGCCCCGCCGTCGTGGCGCGCGGTCGAACCCATGGCGCTGGTGATGGCGATCGCTTTCTTGTCGTGGCCCTTGGTCAGGTTGGGGCGAAAGGCCTGGAGCACGCGGACGGGTCCCAGTGTGTTGACGTTGAGGGTCCGCATCCAGGCCGCAAAATCCACACTGCCCGCGCTTTGATGGTCGCCGCCATACACGCCAGCGTTGTTGATGAGGATGTCGATCGGTTGATCGCCCAGCTCCACCTTGAGATGCGCGACGGATGCGTCCGAGGCTACGTCGAGAGCGTGCACGGTGATCTTGCTGCTCGACGCGGCGGCAAGTTCGAGCAGCGCCTTGGCTTCGCCCGGGACTCTAGCGCAGGCGAAGACGCGCGCGCCGTCGTGAGCGTACTGCCGGACGAATTCGAGCCCGAGGCCGCGGTTGGCGCCGGTGATCAGGACGGTGGTCATAGGCGCCGCCTCCCCATCAATAGTGCAGCTTCATCGGGAGTCGATTTTCGCGCGCACGCTTGCACATGTCGTGAAAGACGGCGAAGCCGAACTGTGCTTGCGTGTCGAACGCGTCGGTCTCGCTCAGTTCGCGCGCGCGCCATTCGGCGATGTCTTCGGCCGACGCGCCCCAATTGGCTTCGTTCAAGTATTCGAGCGCGTTCCAGAGAAGATCGATCGAGCCCGCTTTCAGCGGTGTGCCCGACGGGTCCTTCATTCCGATGCCGAAGCGAAAATCGAGCGGAAGCCAAATCCCGCAATTCATGACCTCCCAAAGCGCGTCTTTCTTTTCTGCTTTCATCGATGCGTCGATCGCCGGGTCGCCTTCCCACGTTTTCATGAACGTCACCGGGCGCTGGAGATGCGCGTTGTTCGTATAGGCCGCGAGCAGGATCGTGCCGCCGTAACCCGGCATGCCAAGGTCGCCGACGAAATATGGCTGCAGCATGCCCTCCTGCCAGGAGAGCGGGCCGGGGAGATGTTCCTTGAGTTTGCCCGAAGCGTTCGCAAGCCATTCGGCGATGATGCCCTGAAGCTCGACCGGGTCGGTGACGGCGGGGCCCTTGCCCTTCGACGGCGCGAAAGGGGACTTGGCGCCCTTGCGCGCCGCCGCGTTCTCCCACTGCTCCGAATAGTATCGCGTCAGTGTGCCGACGAAGAGTTCGACGTTCATTCTTTTCTTTGCCTTCACGTTCTGCGGGGCATGCCGTAGCCGCCGCCGCCGGGGGTTTCAATGACAAAAATATCGCCGGGTTCGACCTTCACGCTCGCGCAGCCGCCCAAGGGTTCGATTGTTCCGTTCTTGCGTTTGATGGTGTTGCGGCCGGGCTTTGCGTCGCCGCCGCCGTCGATGCCGAAGGGCGCCACGGTGCGCCTGGTCGACAGGATGCCGGCATCCATGGCTTCGCGAAACTCGATCTCGCGCACGACGCCGTCGCCGCCGTTGTGGAAGCCGCGCCCGCCCGAACCCTCGCGGATCGCGAAGCGGCGCAAGAGGACGGGATAGCGGTGTTCGAGCACTTCCGGGTCGGTGAGGCGTGAGTTCGTCATATGGGTGTGAACGGCACTCGCGCCGTCGAAGTCGGGGCCGGCGCCCGCGCCGCCGCAGATCGTCTCATAGTACTGGTGGCGATCGTTGCCGAAGGTGAAGTTGTTCATCGTGCCTTGCGATGCCGCCATGACGCGCAGCGCACCGAACAGGGTATCGGTCACTGCCTGACTGGTCTCGACGTTGCCGGCGACGACGGCAGCCGGGTAGCTCGGGTTCAGGAGGGACTTGTCGGGCACGATGATCGTGAGCGGCCGCAGGCATCCGGCGTTGAGCGGGATGTCGCTGTCGA
>JBGOVA010000241.1:0-5773 GCA_041477875.1 Micropepsaceae bacterium
CTTTGCGCCGATCGAGGCCAAGGAGCGCAGGATGTTGCGCTTCACGCCGTAGTCGACGACGACGACGTTGAAGCGCGGCTCGTCGAGCGGCTTGTAGCCTTTGTTCCACTGCCAGCGTTGTTCGTCGAGCGTCCAGGCCTGGCGCGCGGTGACGTCCTTGGCGAGGTCCATGCCTTCGAGGCCGGGCCAGGCAGCTGCTTCGCGCTTCAAAGCGGCGATGTCGAAGGTGCCGGTCGGGTCGTGGGCGATGACGGCGTTGGGCATGCCGTTTTCGCGGATGAAGCGCGTTAGGCGGCGCGTGTCTATGCCGCCCAAGCCCACGATGCCGTGGCGCTTCAGCCAAATGTCGAGGTGTTGGGTGTTGCGGTAGTTCGACGGGTCCGTGATGGCGGCTTTGACGATCAGGCCGCGCGCGGCGGGGGTGACGGTCTCGATGTCTTCGAGGTTCGTGCCGACGTTGCCGATATGGGGGAAGGTGAAGCAGATGATCTGGGCGGCGTAGGACGGATCCGTCAGGATCTCCTGATAGCCGGTCATCGCAGTGTTGAAGCAGACTTCGCCGACGGCCTTGCCGGTCGCGCCCAGGCCTTCGCCTTCAAAAACGGTTCCATCGGCGAGCACAAGCGCGCCCGTGATTCGTCTCCGCGAGGGGGCAGGGCCCATCTCGCGGGGGCTTGTGGCAGTGTCGGTCATGTCCGATGGCTCGGGGTTTCGCGGGATTTTGCCGGCAGCGCCCCGCAAACTCGGCGGACCATATGGGACGGAAATTGCCTCAGTCAAGAAACTGCGGTGATTCGATCCACAATTGCCAAAGGCTTTGAGCGTCAAAGGGTTGGGTGTGGCCTTTGGCGCGCGCTATGGTGGGCGAAATCAGCTTCACAAGGATCAGGCAGATGTTGCGGGACAAGTTCAGCGAGGCGCTGAAGGACGCCATGCGCGCGAAGGATCAGCGGCGGGTGGGGACGCTGCGCCTGATCCTGGCGGCGTTGAAGGACAAGGACATCGAGGCGCGGGGTGCGGGGCGGGAAGCATCGACGGACGAGGACATCCTCGGCCTGCTGCAGAAGATGATCAAGCAGCGCAACGACTCGATCGAGGCTTTCGACAAAGCGGGGCGCGTGGACCTCGCCACGCTGGAGCGCGAGGAGAAGGCGATCATCGAGGCCTATTTGCCGCAGCAAATGGGTGCCGACGATGTGCGCGCGGCGGTGAAGGCCGCGATCGCGGGTACGGGCGCGGCGTCGGTCAAGGATATGGGCAAGGTGATGGCCGAGCTCAAAGCCAAGTTCGCGGGCAAAATGGATTTTTCCAAAGCGAATGCCGTGGTGAAGGAGTTGCTTTCCGCGTCCTGATGCAAACACCCGTTGTCATCCCGGAGCTAGGCGAGCCCGTTGCGAAGCAACGGTCCGCGAGCCTTGCATCCGGGACCCAGGGATGCGGGCAACGAGCTTCGCAAATCCTGCACTGGGTCCCGGGTCTCCTCCGCTTACGCTCCGTCGCCCGGGATGACAGGTCTTAGGCAATGCGCTTTACGCCGCGATTTTTGGAGGAGTTGCGCGACCGGGTGCGCGTGACGGATGTCGTCGGGCGCAAGGTCAAGCTGATCCGGCGCGGGCGCAATCATGTGGGCTTGTGTCCATTCCACAACGAGAAGACGCCGTCGTTTTCGGTGAATGCGGACAAAGGATTTTATCACTGCTTCGGTTGCGGCGTGCACGGCGACATCATCACCTTCGTGATGGAGACCGAAGGGCTTTCGTTTCCCGAAGCGGTCGAGCAGCTCGCAAACCAGGCGGGTATGCCGTTGCCCGCGCGCGATGACCGCGACGACGAGCGCGAGAAGGCGCGGCGTTCGCTTTATGACGTGATGGAGTTTGCGGCCCTTTTCTTCGAAAAGGAGCTCGGGAGCTCACGCGGCGCGCGGGCGCGGGCTTACCTTGAGGGCCGTCAGCTGATCGGCGCGGCGGTAGAGCCGTTTCGATTGGGCTTTGCTCCCGATTCGCGCACGGCGCTCAAAGATTTTCTGGTTTCGAAGGGCGTTTCGACCGACGAGACGGCGGAAGCGGGTCTTGTCGTCGTGCCCGATGACGGTGGCGCGCCTTATGACCGGTTTCGCGGACGCGTGATCTTTCCGATTAGCGACGTGCGCGGGCGCGTGATTGCATTCGGCGGGCGCACGCTCGATCCGGAAGGCAAGCCCAAGTACCTGAACTCGCCGGAGACGCCGCTCTTCAAGAAGAGCACGGTGCTGTTCAACTTGGGGCCGGCGCGCAAAGCGGCGGCGCAGGGCGCGGTGCTGATCGCGGTTGAAGGTTATATCGATGTGATCGCGCTCGTTGTCGCGGGCTTTGAGGGCGCGGTCGCGCCGCTGGGCACGGCGCTGACCGAAGAGCATCTGCAGATGATGTGGCGCATCGCGCCGGAGCCCGTCCTTTGTTTCGACGGCGACAAGGCGGGGATCGCGGCAGCGCAGCGCGGGATCGATCTGGCGCTGCCGCTGCTCGAGCCGGGGCAGTCGTTGAAGTTCGCGCTGCTGCCGGAGGGGCAGGACCCCGACGATCTGATCCGCGCGCGCGGCTCCGCCGCGATGCAGGCGGTGCTCGATGAAGCGGTGGGGCTTGCCGACATGCTGTGGCGGCGCGAGATCGAGAATTCGGATCTTGCGACGCCCGAGCGGCGCGCCGGCGCCGAGAAGCGGCTGATGGCGTGTGTGAGCGAAATCACCGATCCGAAGGTGCGCGCGTACTACCACGCGATGATGCGCGAGCGGCTCCAGGAGTTGTTCGCGCCGGTCGCGCGCCCTCGGGCGGAACCCGGCCAAGGGCGGCGGGAGGCCTGGGGGCAGAGAGGGTTTTCCCCAAGGTCGCCGTTCAAGCCGGAGCGGCCTGGGGCCCGCCCGACCTGGACCCCGCCGGTGTCGGAGGCCGTGCGGCGTTCGGCTGCAGGGCGGGGGCTGGCACGGACACTCAACCCCTCCGGCCTCGCCGAGGAGGCCATGGTGATGGCCGCGTTAACGCATCCGTTCCTTTTGGACGAGTTCGCCGAAACCTTCGCCACACTGCCGATTGCAGAGGCGAATCTTGACAAATTGAGACGCGAACTTCTACATGCCCTCTCTTTGGGACAATCCCTTGACAGTCAAGGCCTTCGCGACCACCTCACGCGACGGGGGTACGGGGATATTTGCGAGCGGTTGGAGCGGCGGCCGATGCTCAAATCCATGGCCATGACAAGGCGGGAGACGAGCGCGACCGTGGTGTTGCGCGAGTTCAATCACGCCGTCGCGCGCCATCACAAATTGACGGCCCTCGAGGCCGAGCATGCGCAGGCCGCAGAGGCGCTGAAGCGCGACGCGACGGAGGAAAACCTGGCGCGGCTTCGGGCGATCGCCCTGGAATTGCAGTCCATGATAGGGGCGGAAGCGGGTCCGCCTGACGCCTTCTAAGGGTAGAAGGGAAGTGCGAAGGCCATGACCACGCGCTTACCTTGGCCCTTTAGCTTTTTCATTTTGCCGGACAGAAGCCCAGTGAAGACCGACACCGACGCCGTGACCAAGAAGCCGACGCCAGAACGCAAGCTCCAGATGCCGAACAAAGAGAAAGACAAGGCGAAGGGGCACTCCAAGTCCGAAAAGAAGGCGGCGTCGAAGCCCGCCACGAAGGCTGCTGCGAAGACCGACGCGAAGCCCAAGCTCACGGACTTGAAGTCGATTTTGAAGGCTATGGTCAAACCGCTTCCGCCGCCCAAGCCCAAGTCTGCGAAAGTTGCAGGTTCACAGGCCGGGGCAATCGCCGCACAATTAACGAATCAAAACTCCGGAAAACAAATGGCGAAACCCCCGATGACGGCCGCGGCCGGATTGAAAGTGCCGCAACGTCCGATCGCGCAAGCCGGCAAGCAAGCCGTCGCCAAGGCGCAGAAGCCGGGGGAGGCTGGCGAAGGCCAGACGGAGGAGCGCGGCGATCCGTTGCTCGACCTGACCGACGCCGCGGTCAAGAAGATGATCGCGCGCGCCAAGACGCGCGGCTTCGTCACCTATGATGAACTGAACAAGGTTCTGCCGTCGGAACAGGTTTCCTCCGAACAGATCGAAGACACGATGTCGATGCTCTCCGACATGGGCATCAATGTCGTGGAGACCGAAGAGAAGGAAGAAGAGGGCGAGGCCGGCGGCGCGGTCGCGATCGCGCGCGAAGAAGCCCAGATCACCAAAGTCGAGACCGAAGAGGTCGAACGCACTGACGATCCGGTGCGCATGTATCTGCGCGAGATGGGCTCGGTCGAACTCTTGTCGCGCGAAGGCGAAATCGCGATCGCCAAGCGCATCGAGGCGGGCCGCGAGCTGATGATCGGCGCGCTGTGCGAAAGTCCGCTGACGTTCGAAGCGATCATGGTTTGGCGCGACGAGTTGAACGAAGGGAAGATCCTTCTTCGCGACATCATCGATCTTGAAGCGACCTATGGCGGCGGGCCGGAAGCCAAAGCGATGGCGGCCGAGGGTGCGATCGCGGTGCCGCCCGAGTTTGCGGCTGCGGGCGGTCTGCCCGGGTTGCCGCGTCCGCCGGGTGCTCTTCCGCAGGCGCCGAAGCCTTTCATGCAGCAGCCGAAGCCGTACATGCCGCCGAAGCCGGTGCTGCGCGTTGTGGCGCCGGCGCCGGTGCAGAGGACCGCCGACAGCGACGACATCACCGCCGTCGAGGCGCCCGCGCGTGTCGAAGAAGACACGGGCGAGGACGACGAGGCCGGTCTCTCGCTCGCCGCGATGGAAGCGGCGCTGAAGCCGAAGATCCTCGAGACGTTCGACGACATCGCGGGGCGCTACAAGAAGCTGGGCAAGCTGCAGGACGCGGAAGTCGAAGCGCATCTTTCAAGCGAAGAATTGTCGACGAGCCAAGACCGGCGCTTCAAGAAATTGAAGAACGAGACAGTCGATCTCGTGAAGAGCCTCAGGCTCAACAACAACCGCATCGAAGCGTTGGTCGAGCAGATGTATTCGATCAACAAGCGGCTCGTGATGCTGGAGTCGCGCCTGCTGCGGTTGGCGGAAGCGCACGGCGTCGCGCGCGAAGATTTCCTGAAGGAATACGAGGGCGAAGAGCTCGACCCGAACTGGTCGCGCCGCGTGGTGCGGTTGACGCGCCGGGGCTGGAAGGAATTCGCGACCGACGAGCGCGAGAAGGTTCGCGACCTCAGGACCGAGATCCAGACGCTGGCTCAGGAAATGCGCCAGCCCATCACCGAGTTCAAGCGCATCGTGCGCACGGTGCAGAAGGGCGAACGCGAAGCCCGCCAGGCCAAGAAGGAAATGGTCGAGGCGAATTTGCGCCTCGTGATCTCGATCGCGAAGAAATACACGAACCGCGGCCTGCAGTTCCTGGACCTCATCCAGGAAGGCAATATCGGCCTGATGAAGGCCGTCGATAAGTTCGAGTACCGGCGCGGCTACAAGTTCTCGACCTATGCGACGTGGTGGATCCGCCAGGCGATCACGCGTTCGATCGCCGACCAGGCGCGCACGATCCGCATTCCCGTCCACATGATCGAAACGATCAACAAGCTGGTGCGCACCTCGCGTCAGATGCTGCACGAGATCGGCCGCGAACCGACGCCCGAAGAGCTTGCCGAGAAGCTGGCGATGCCTTTGGAGAAGGTGCGCAAGGTGCTGAAGATCGCGAAGGAGCCGATCAGCCTCGAAACGCCGATCGGCGACGAGGAAGATTCGCATCTGGGCGATTTCATTCCGGACACCAACGCGATCCTGCCGATCGACGCC
>JBGOVA010000277.1:0-4528 GCA_041477875.1 Micropepsaceae bacterium
CGCAGCGACGCCAGCTATTGAAGGAGGCCGCGAACGATGTGGTATTTCTCGTGGGTGCTGGGTTTAGGCTTCGCCTGCACCTTCGCGATCCTCAACGCCCTGTGGCTCGAAATCGGTCAGCCGGATCCAGGTCAGAAGGATTGATCTAAGCGAAGGCTGGCCTGCCAAGCCGTAGCTTGCGGGTGCCATCGCCCGCCTTCGCCAAGTGGCTTCGGCGTGGCAGCCTTCGCTTGCTTCGCGAGCGAAGGCTGGTGGAGCCAGGCGGAATCGAACCGCCGGCCTCTTGAATGCCATTCAAGCGCTCTCCCAACTGAGCTATGGCCCCGAACCTTAGAGCGCCGCCCTTGGGTGCGGCGGCGCCGAACTTCACTCTATATCAACTCGGCTTGCGCGGCGACGAGCGCTCTATTCTTTTTCCAGATTGTCCTTGTCGATGATGTCGGCGACGCCGTCGTCTTCGTCAACGCTTTCGATGAGCGTGTCGTCGTCTTCCTCATCGTCGTCATCGTCGTCTTCGATCTCTTCGAGGTCGACCTCGTCGCCGACGACTTCCGGCTTGTCTTCCTTGTCGTCGGCCTCTTCGTCCACCACGAGATCGGGATCGGCCACGGCCTCGTCGTCGAGCGCGACTTCCTTGATCTCTTCCTCGGCGACCTCTTCCTCTTCGCCCTCCGGTTTTTCTTTTTCTTCTTCGGTGTCATCCACCTCGTCGCGCACCGTCGGCGCCTTCACGACGCTCTCCTCGCGCTCTTCACGCGCTGCTGCGGCGCCCGCGCGTGGCCGGCGCATCTTGACCAACGCTTCCGGCGCGAAGCTGAACGTGCACTTCGGGCACACGATCGGGCGCTTGCTCAGGTCATAGAACTTGGCTGCGCAACTGGGACAAATGCGCTTGGTACCTAAATCCGGAGCTGCCACCGGGTTACATCCTAGACGTTTGAGGGGGAAATTGAGGGGCGTCCCATTGCCACGAAGCAGGCCGCCTGTCAAAGAGAAGTTGCACCGCAAACCGCTGCAATCTCAAGACCGATTTAGGGCGCGCCTTTGACCGTTCAAGCCCCACACGCGCCCCAGGTGGCGCCAATGACGGCCCGAGCCTCCGGCCCGCTGAAGGGCCACGTCCGCGTGCCGGGCGACAAATCGATCTCGCACCGCGCCCTGATCCTGGGCGCGCTCGCCGTCGGCGAGACCGTCGTCGAGGGCTTGCTCGAGGGCGAAGATGTGTTGAGTACCGCCGCCGTTTTGCGCGCGCTTGGCGCGGACATCACGCGCGATCACGCAGGCCTGTGGCGCGTCCACGGCTTCGGCGTGGGAGGCTTTGCCGAACCCGCCCAGGTCCTCGACCACGGCAACTCGGGCACCGGCGTACGCCTGATGATGGGCGCGGTCGCCACGACCCCGATCACGGCGACGTTCACCGGCGATGCCTCGCTTTGCCGCAGACCTATGCGCCGTGTCCTCGACCCCCTGGAGTTGTTCGGCGCGCAGGCCGTGACCCGCGAAGGCGGCCGCCTGCCCGTGACGCTGACCGGCGCGCGTGACGCAGTGCCCGTGACCTACCGCCTGCCGGTCGCCTCCGCGCAGGTGAAGTCGGCGGTGCTGCTTGCGGGCCTCAACGCCCCCGGCCGCACGACGGTGCTCGAAGCCGAAGCGACGCGCGACCACACCGAGCGCCTGCTCACGCATTTCGGCGCCACGGTCCGGCGCGAAAAGGCGGAGGGCGGTCTGACGGCCATCACTCTCGTCGGCCAGCCGGAATTGAAAGCAGCCCCCGTGCGCGTGCCGGCCGACCCGTCGTCGGCCGCCTTTCCGCTTGTCGCGGCACTCATCGTTCCAGGTTCTGAAGTCCGCATCGACGCCGTGATGCTGAACCCCACGCGTACGGGCCTCATCACGGTGCTCAAGCGCATGGGCGCGAATATCACGATCGAAAACGAGCGCATCGAAAGCGGCGAAAGCGTCGGCGATCTCATCGTCAAAGCGAGCGCGTTGAAGGGCGTCGAGGTCGAACCCGAAATCGCGCCGTCGATGATCGACGAATATCCGGTCCTGAGCGTCGCCGCCGCCTTCGCCGAAGGCCGCACCAGGATGACGGGTCTCGGCGAATTGCGCGTGAAGGAAAGCGATCGCCTCGCTGCCGTCGCCGAAGGGCTCAAGGCTTGCGGCGTGCACGTCCAACTCGGCGAAGACTGGCTCGCGGTTGAAGGCCGTGGCGCGAGCGGCATGCCGGGCGGCGGCAAAGTCGCGACGCACATGGACCACCGCATCGCGATGTCGTTCCTGGTTGCAGGCATCGCGGCAAAAACACCGGTCACGGTCGACGACACAAGTTTCGTGGCGACCAGCTTCCCGGATTTCATTCCGCTGATGCAGAAACTAGGTGCGCAGCTGACACGGTCAAACTCATGAGCACACCCAAAAATCCGCCTTCCCCTTGTGGGGAGGCCAGCGACAACGAGCATCGCGAGTTGGAGTGGGTGGGGGTCGCGGCGCTGCCCATACCCCCACCCGCTCGGCTCACGATGTTCGCCATCGCTGGCCTCCCCACAAGGGGAAGGCGGAGCTCAGCACCATGAGCAAATTTCCCATCATCGCCATCGATGGGCCGGCGGCCTCCGGCAAGGGAACGCTGGCGCGACGCATCGCGGCGGCGCTTGGCTTTGCGCATCTCGACACCGGTACGCTCTACCGAGCGGTCGGTCTTGCGGTCTTGAAACGCGGTAAGGATCCAGCCGACACGGACGCGGCGACGCAAGCCGTTCAGGCACTCGACCTTTCGCTGCTCGAGGACCCTCAACTGCGGTCAGCAAGCACCGGCGTCGCGGCCTCGAAGGTCGCGGCGATCGCCGCCGTTCGCGACGCCCTCCTCGCCTTTCAGCGCAACTTCGCCGCGAACCCACCCGGCGGCAAAGGCGCCGTGCTCGACGGCCGCGACATCGGAACCGTCATCTGCCCCGACGCCACGGTGAAGCTGTTCGTGACCGCGGCCCCGGAGATCCGGGCCCGCCGGCGTTTCGCGGAACTTAGGGCCCAGGGCTCCAACCGCACCGAGGACGAAGTCCTGGCGGATATCCATGCCCGTGATGCCAGGGACTCGGGACGCGCCGTCGCACCCCTGCGCCAGGCGGGGGACGCGCACTTGCTGGATACGAGCCATTTGGATATAGAAGCGGCCGTCGTCCGGGCGCTTGAAATCATCCGGATGGGCTTGCGCACGTGATGGGTGCAGCACGCGCTTTGGGGTTGGGGCCTCAATAGCGCTTTTTTGTTTTTGGACAACCGGGTCCTTGGGGCCGCGCTCCCACGCGGGCCGCAAGACCAAGACCGCCGGCTTGACCGGTTGGCACATGCTTAAGACTGAATTGGAGACCGACTGAATGGCACGTTCTGCCGCTGTGCGCGCGACGAGAGATACGCCGCTTCCTGTAAATCCCACCAAAGAAGATTTCGCCGCCCTGCTCGATGAGAGCTTCAAGACGCACGCCCTCGAAGAGGGCAACGTCATCAAGGGCCGCGTCATCGCCATCGAAAAAGAATTCGCGATCATCGACGTCGGTCTGAAGACCGAAGGCAAGATCGCCCTCAAGGAATTCGCCCTCGCGGGCCAAGCGCCGAAGATCGCCGTCGGCGACAACGTCGAGGTCTTCCTCGATCGCGTCGAGAACGCGATGGGCGAAGCCGTTCTTTCGCGCGACAAGGCGCGCCGCGAAGAATCCTGGACCAAGCTCGAGCGCGCCTTCGAGGACAAGCAGCGCTGCACCGGCGTGATCTTCGGCCGCGTCAAGGGCGGCTTCACCGTCGACCTCGACGGCGCCGTCGCGTTCTTGCCGGGTTCGCAAGTCGACATCCGCCCGGTGCGCGATGCCGGCCCCTTGATGAACAAGCCCGAGCCGTTCTTGATCCTAAAAATGGACAAGCGCCGCGGCAACATCGTCGTCTCGCGCCGCGCCGTTCTGGAAGAGAGCCGTGCGGAGCAGCGCAACGAACTCGTCGCCAACCTCAAGGAAGGCCAAGTCATCGACGGCGTGGTCAAGAACATCACCGACTACGGTGCGTTCGTCGATCTCGGCGGCGTCGACGGCTTGCTGCACGTGACCGACATCGCCTGGCGCCGCGTCAATCATCCGAGCGAAGTGCTCTCGATCGGCGCGAACGTGAAGGTTCAAGTCATCAAGGTGAACCCTGAGACCCAGCGTATCTCGCTCGGCATGAAGCAGCTCGAGGTCGACCCTTGGGAAGGCATCGAGGCGAAGTATCCGATCGGCTCGCGCTTCACCGGCCGCGTCACCAACATCACCGACTACGGCGCGTTCGTGGAGCTGGAGCCGGGGATCGAGGGCCTGATCCACGTTTCCGAGATGAGCTGGACCAAGAAGAACGTTCACCCCGGCAAGATCGTCTCCACGTCTCAGGAAGTGGAAGTGGTGATCCTCGAGGTCGATCCCTCGAAGCGCCGCGTCTCGCTCGGCCTGAAGCAGACCATGCGCAATCCGTGGGAGGAGTTCGCCGAAAAGCACCCGGTCGGGAC
>JBGOVA010000039.1:0-22953 GCA_041477875.1 Micropepsaceae bacterium
AGTGCTTCAAGCCGGCGCGCGACATCTCCGACATCAGGCCGAGCTTGCGCCCGCCGGTGGCGACGCCCGTCGACAGCAGCGTCTTGAACTCGGCCAGCGAGTAGGCGGGCACGACCTCGAAGAGGTTGGGCGATTCAGTCCGCGCCTCGCCGTGGAGATCGATGCCGTGGCACATCGCGCAGGTGGTTCTTGCGAGATAAGGGCCGAGCGCGGCGGGGCGCTGCGATGGACCGAGTTCGCTGCGATCGACGACGGCGGGTTCGATGGGCAGCGCGCCCGCAACGACAAGCGCGCGAAGCAGGGGACCGAAGCTCGGATCCTGCGCCGCGTCCGGGCGCGGTTCAAGCGTGCGGAAATGGGCGATCATCGCGGCGATATCGGCGTCGGCGAGCCTGACCAGCGTGTGCGAGGGCATGAAGACGACGCCGGTGCCGTCGGCGCGCACCCCTGCGCGAATGACGTCGGCGATCTGCTGATCGCTGTAGCGGGGCATGATGCGCGTGAGATTGGGCGCCGACAATCGGCCGATGAAAAACCGGTCGACGAAGAGATGCCCCGTGAGGTCGTCGCCGTGACAGCCGTAACAGCCGTTGACGTGCGCGAGGCGTTCGCCTTCCGCCGCCATCGACGCGGCGGGCGCGACGCGGAGCGCCGGTTCGCCGGCCTCGCGCCGCGCGCGCAGCTCCCATTCCGAAACGGCGTAGAGCATGACGACGGCGAAGGCGAGGATGCCGAGCGCGATCAGCCCGATGTTCCTGAGCAAACGAAGAAGACGAGGCGAAGGCATGGCCGAACCCTTTCCCGCGCGGCGTGCGCGATACGACTTCCAAATCAGCGGGGGTGGTATAACGACGGGACTGGCGCACGCACAGGCGCGCAGGACGCGCGACCCGCGCGCGGCGGGGGCAAGCGGGGCGGACTTTATCCCTTGGCGGCCGTTCGGCCAAGGGCGCCGGGTGGGATCAGGTGCTGGCGAATTCCATCAGGCGCAGGTCGAGCGTGATGTCGGCGCTCTCGAATTCGGGGGCGGCGATGAGCGTGGGCTGGGCGAGGCTCGCGACCGCGCCGGCCATGACGATCGCGTTACGGTTGACGCGGCCCTTGAGGTCGAGCATGCGCACCGAGCGCCACACCTGGCGCAAGCGCTTGGCCGTGTTGCGCGCGAAGGGGTCCTCGTCGTCGCGCACGAAGGCGTTGACGAAGAACGCGCCCCCGGGGGCGAGGCGCCGGCGCACCAGCGCAAAGAACTCGCGCGAGGCTAGATGCGCCGGCATGTCGCCCGCGTCGTAGGCGTCAAGCACGATCGCGTCGTAGCGGCGCGTCGTCGCCGCCAAAAATTCGCGCCCGTCGGCGACGTGGCACTCGCACGAATCCGGCAGACCGAAGTACCAGCGCGCCAGCTCGAACGAGGCGGGGTCGACGTCGACGACGCTGACGCGCGCGCCCGTCTCGCTCAACATGCGCGCGAGCGACCCGCCGCCGCAGCCGATGACGAGCACGTCCCGCGCGCGCGTCTGCAGGACGAGGCCGTAGAGCGCGTGGATGTAGGTCGCGGTCGAGACGCCGTTGCGATCGGCCGCCGACTGCTCATAGCCGCCTTGGGTGTAGGTCAAGAGCCCCGTCGCGCGGTGGCGGTAGACGGTGATCTCCCCCGACACGGGCGAGGCGATGGTGGCGATGGCGAGCATTGGTCAGCTTTGGCATGGCGCGCGGCGGGGCGCAATGCGGCGAGTCTACATCAGGTCTTGGACGTCGCCGCCGGCCGCAAGTAATCTCTCTGCGACTAGACCGGAGGAACTTGAATGCCCGGCAAGCGACCTATTTCGGTTGGCCGCGCGATCGCGTTTGGCTTGCTCTGGGTCAACGGCCCGATTTTTCCGATCATGTTCGGTGTGCCGTTTCTTCTTTTCTATGGCTGGATGAAATTGGAGGGCGGTCTTAGATTTCCCGGGTTCGCAAACATTACTTTGGTCTTGGTCATTTTGAGCTCGGGGTTCGTCTTGGCGTGGCTGTGGTGGTCCGTGACGGTGCCCAAGTGGCGGGTTGTGGGCGTATGAGCGCGTCGCCGACATTCGTGGTCGCGGGTCTCTTGGTGAAAGTGTTTTCGTCGCGCGCAAAGTGAAGGGGCAGCAGCCCATGAGCATTCGGATCGCGATCGTCGTTTGTTTGGCTCTTCTCATGCCGGCGGTCGGCGCGGCGGGGGCGGGTGAGCCGGGCACACCGGGCGCGAGCTTTCGCGATTGCGCGGAGTGTCCGGAGATGGTCGTCGTTCCGCCGGGCAGTTTCGTCATGGGCTCGCCCGACACCGAACCAGGGCGAAACGACGATGAAAATCCGCTGCACAACGTCTCGATCGCTCATGCGCTGGCGGTCGGCAAGTTCGAGATGACGCGCGGCGAGTTCGCGACCTTTGCGGCCGAGACCGGCTACGACGCCAACGGCGGTTGTCTCAGCGTGAACGAGCGCGGGAAATTCGAACACAGCGCGCGCTTCACGTGGGCGAACCCCGGCTTCACGCAAAGCGACCTCGATCCGGTCGTGTGCGTCAATTGGAATGACGCCAACGCCTTTGTGGCGTGGCTGAGCAAGAAAGCGGGCAAGACCTACCGCCTGCTTTCGGAGTCGGAATGGGAGTATGCGGCGCGCGCCGGAACGACGGGCGCGCACCCGTGGGGCGAGGACGAGGCGGCCGTGTGCCGCGCGGCGAACGGCGCCGATCTTTCGCTGAAGGAAAAGCTTCCGCGCCAGGCGCGCGCGGATTGCACCGACGGGCATGCGATGACCGCACTCGTCGGCAGCTTCCCACCGAACGCGTTCGGACTTCACGACATGTTGGGCAACGCGTGGGAGTGGGTGCAGGATTGCTATGTCGCCAACTACGACGGCGCGCCGGCGGACGGAGCCGCGCGCAGCGACGGCGACTGCCACATCAGAGGCATCAGAGGCGATTCGTGGGGGAACGAACCGAAAGTAATGCGCGCCGCCTATCGCTACGGCGACCAACCGCTGTTTCGAAGCGTCGGCGTCGGTTTCCGCGTGGCGCGATAAAAGTCGCGCTCGGTTGTCACGAAGCTGGCGGCTCATACGTCTTATTCGGTGAAGGCCCGGTGCCGCGTGCCGGTGCCGCCATTGCAACCAATATGGAACCCATGATCATGAAACCTCGGATCAATCCTTATACGGCGGCGCCTGACGGCATCGCGGCGCTTTTGGCGGTGGAGAATTATTTGGCGAAGGCGGGGCTGGAGGCTTCGCTTTTGCACTTGATCAAGACGCGGGTGTCGCAGATGAACGGGTGTGCCTATTGCCTGCATATGCACACCAAGGAGGCACGCGAGGGTGGGGACAGCGAGGCGCGGCTTTATTTGCTCGATGCGTGGCGGGAGTCGGCGCTCTATTCTCCGCGCGAGCGGGCGGCGTTGGGGTGGGCGGAGGCTTTGACGGCCGTCGCCGTCTCGCATGCGCCGGATGCGGTCTATGAAGAGGCGCGGTCGCAGTTTTCCGAAAAGGAACTTGCGGATCTTTCAATCGCGATCGCGATGATCAACGGTTGGAACCGGCTCGCGATCGGCGCGCGGAGCGTGCATCCGGCGGATCGCGCGCGTCAGTGATCAGGGATCAGGGATCAGGAATCAGGGATCAGAATGTTGGTGTGACGGCGGTTTTGCGCTCCTTGTGACCCAGGCGTAGTCTCGCGCCCGCGCGCGCATCCAAGCGTGCGGGAGGTGTCCCATGAAGACTGTTGCTTCTCTCATTGGTGCGGTTGCGCTTGTCGGCGGGGTCGGCGCGAGTGTCGTTGCGTTGGCGGCGGGGCCTGCGGTGCCGGCTGCTCCGACCGCTGCTCCGGCTGCGGCGGCGATGCCGGCATCCGATATGCATATCGTATTGAGCCCGAACGATGTGAAGTGGGGGCCGGGGTCGCCGGCGCTGCCGCCCGGCGTGCAGATGGCGGTGATGACGGGCGATCCGGCGGCGAAGGGGTTCGTCTCGCTCCGCGCCAAGATGCCGGCCGGCTATAAAGTGCCGCCGCATTTTCATCCGACGGACGAACACGTGACGGTGCTGTCGGGCGCGATGGCGTTCGGCACGGGCGATACGCTCGACGCGAAGGCGGCCAAGACCGTGAAGGCCGGCGGCTATTTCGAGGCGAAGGCGCAGATGCACCACTACGCGATCGCGAAGGCGGCGACCGTGATCCAGATCGACTTGGAAGGGCCGTTCGAGATCACCTACATCAATCCGGCGGACGATCCGCGGAAGAAGCCGTGATCAGGGATCAGGAATCAGAACGCGCGCCTTCTGATACCTGATGCCTGATACCTGATACCTGATCCCTGCATCTGGGATCAGCAGCACCGCGAGCGGGGCGGCGATCCAGAGGGCGGGCCAGGCGTACATGGCGATGGCCGCGTCGGCGTGGGCTTCCGTCATGCGATGGAAGGCGAAGGCGGGGAGGCGGGCGACGAGGGCGGCGGCGCCTGCGAGACCCATGCGCGGCCAGGGATTGTTGCGCTCCGCGGTGCGGCCCAAAAAAGCGGCGGCGGCGATGAGCGTGAAGACCAGGCAGTAGAGCGGTGCGCTCAGGCGTTCGTGGGCTTCGGCGAAGTATTTGCGGCGGTCGGCGTCGCTCGCCGCCGCGCCCGGCTTCAAAAGTTCGCCGACGTAGCGTTCGTTCTTGTCGCGGTCGGCGGCGGGGCGCAGCTTTTCGAACTGGCCCAGGTCGAGCGCGTAGCGGTCGAAGTCGAGGACTTCGATGCGGTCCTCTTTTGCTTCGCGGCGCTGGATGCTGCCCTTGCGCAGGATCAGTTGCGGGATCGCGCCCGCGGCGTCGATCACGCCCGATTGCGCAAGATAGGTCAGCGTGTGGTTCGGGTCGCGCGCGTCGTGGACGAAGATGCCGCGCAGATCGCCCGACGCGCTCTTCGCGTTGACGTAGACCGTCACGTTGTCGAACGGCGTCGTGAAGGCGCCCTCGCTGACGAAGGCGTTGATGAGGTCGTTGCGGATCTCGAACATGCGGTCGCGCATCTCGCGCATGCCGGCGGGCATCATGTAGAGCGTGAGCGCGTAAGAGGCGAGCGTCGCCAAGGTCGCTGCCGCAAGCAGCGGCGCCACCGTCGACCAGCGCGTCATGCCCGCCGCCCAGATCGCGACGAGTTCGCTCTCGCGGTCGAGGCGGGCGAGCACAAAGAGAACCGCGACGAGAAGCGCGAAAGGCAAGGTCTGGCTCACGAGCTGGGGGAGTACGAGCGAGGAGAGCTGAAGGAACGTGAAGA
The DNA here is from genome assembly GCA_041477875.1 of Micropepsaceae bacterium. Lineage (GTDB taxonomy): Bacteria > Pseudomonadota > Alphaproteobacteria > Micropepsales > Micropepsaceae > SZUA-430. Next base: position 5,277 of record JBGOVA010000039.1, read on the forward strand.
GCGACTGGTTCTGCGCCACCATCACCTCGAGCATGCGATGCGATTGGGCGAGCCAGATCACGAGCGTCAGCGCCACGGCGGCGAACGCGGCGGCCGTGCCCACTTGGCGGAAGACGTAGAGTTCGATGCGGTTCATCGGGAGACCGCACTCTAGAGCGCCGCCGGGCCGGATTGAAGCGCGCCACACGTGTTCGTGAAATAGGTTAGGTTGCGCGTCATGTTTGCGGACGGGCGGGCCTCACACGCATGAGCTACGATTTCCACCTTCTGCAGCCGCGGGCGGACGGCGACATTCGCGAATATGCGCGCCTCGAGATGGACGACGGGGACTTCGCTCCGGTTGATCCGAAGAAAGAGGCGATGAAGCTGCGCATTGCGCAGGCGCTGGCCGCGCGGTTTCCGGCGTTCGAGGCGTCGCGCGTGGGGTATGAGGCGAACGCGCCGTCGCGGCTGCGCTGTTTGGAGCTCAACGATATGAGCGCCGAGAGCCTCGGCATCCAGATCCAGCTCTTCGACGACGAGGCGTTCGTGACGGTGCCCTATTGGCATGCGGGGGCGAAGGCGCAGGCGTGCTTCCGCCAGATCTGGGACGCGATGCGCGTGATCTGCGGGGAGGCCGGGTACGCCGTGTTCGACCCTCAACTCGACCGCGCGCTCGAAGACGGGGAGGATATCGACGCGGCGCTCGCCGACTATCTCAAGACGATGGCGCACATCGCCCGCGATCCTGCGTTCGGCGGGCGCGCGGCGCGCCGGCCGTGGTGGAAGTTCTGGTGAATCGGGGATCAGGCATCAGGGATCAGGGATCAGAGGTGCGCTGGACCGGCGGGGCCTCGCGTGCCATTAGGTTCGGACCGCCATTCTTTCGCCATGGAGACCTAGCTCATGAAGACCCGCATTACGGAGATGTTCGGCATCAAGCACCCGATCATTCAGGGGGGCATGCATTTCGTCGGTTTCGCCGAGATGGCGGCGGCGGTTTCGAATGCGGGCGGGCTTGGCATCATCACCGGGCTGACGCAGCGCTCGCCGGAGCTGCTCGCCAAGGAGATCGCGCGCTGCCACGAAATGACGTCGAAGCCGTTCGGGGTGAACCTGACGCTGTTGCCGTCGGTGACGCCGCCCGATTATCCTGGCTATGTCCGCGCCATCGTCGAGGGCGGGGTGAAAATCGTCGAGACGGCGGGCAACAATCCGCAGAGGTTTCTGCCGGTGCTGAAAGAGAACGGCATCAAGGTCATTCACAAATGCACGTCGGTGCGCCACTCACTGAAGGCGGAGGCGATCGGGTGCGATGCGGTCTCGGTCGATGGGTTCGAATGCGGCGGGCATCCCGGCGAGGACGACGTGCCCAATTTCATCCTGCTGCCGCGCGCGGCGGACGAACTGAAGATTCCCTTCGTCGCCTCGGGCGGCATGGCGGACGGGCGCAGCCTCGTCGCCGCGCTGGCGATGGGGGCTGAGGGCATGAACATGGGGACACGCTTCATCGCGACCAAAGAAGCGCCGGTGCACGAGAACGTGAAGCGCGCGATCGTCGCAGCGTCGGAGCTGGACACGCGCCTCATCATGCGGCCCCTGCGCAATACGGAGCGCGTGCTGAAGAACGCTGCGGTCGATCGCCTGCTCGAAAAGGAGAAGGCGCTCGGCGCGAACATGAAGTTCGAAGACATTTTCGCCGAGGTCGCGGGCGTCTACCCGAAGATCATGAAAGAGGGCGCGATGGACGCCGGCGCCTGGTCGTGCGGCATGGTCGTGGGCCTCATCAACGACATCCCGACGTGCCAGGAGCTGATCGACCGCATCATGGCCCAGGCGGACGAAATCATCCGCGGACGGCTGGCGCGGCTCGCGTAGAGGCGGCGTTGAGCATCGTCGTCGAACGGGTCGAGAGTGCGACCGCGGAAGCGCGCGCGCTGATCACGGCGCTCGAAGACGAATTGAGCGGGCAATATGAACTCCATCAGCGGCATGGTTTGAGCATCGAGCAGGTGTTCCAGCCCGGCATCCGGTTTTTCGTCGCGCGGGTTGAAGGCGTCGCGGCCGGGTGCGGGGCGATCGCTTGCGATGACGGCTTTGCCGAGTTGAAGCGTATGTATGTGCGGCGCGAGATGCGCGGGCGGGGCGTAGTGCAAGCGCTGCTCGCGCGGCTCGAGGCGGAGGCACGGAGCCAAGGCTATCCGCGGCTGACGCTTGAAACCGGCGACGAACTCCACGCGGCGATCAAGATCTACGAGCGGGCGGGCTTTCGGCGCTGCGGTGCGTTCGGGGCTTATGCGACGAAGCCGCCGCACACGATCGAGCGCAGCCTGTTCTTCGAAAAGCGGATCGGCTGAGCGGCGGCTACGGCAGGGTGGGGCGCAGGCCGAGGTCTTCGGCGCTTGTCTGTTTCTTCGGCGCGGGCGGTTTGCGACGCATTTTGCCGTTGCGGTCGACGATGAATTCGACGATCTCGCCTTTGCCGCCGGGTTCGATCATGGAACACACCGCCTTGAAATCGGCGAGCGGCCAACCGGTCGGGTCTTGCTGGCAGAACCAGAGTTGACCGTCGAGGAGGACCTTGACGCTGGTGTCGCGCGCGCGTGCCGGCGCGATCAGCCCGTCGAACACGAACGCAGATAGTAGAACGGCGGCCAGGACCTTGCGCGACACCGAACGTGCTCCGTTTACGATATTGGGCGCCGTACGCCCGACACCAGGCGGAGCAAGAAACCTGCCATGCTTTGCGCCGCAAGGACTTTTGGGTGGCTTGGTTTAAGGCGTGGGCGTTCGTTGCTTGTTTTGTACCGATTTGCACATGCTCTGTTCCCGTGAGGTAGACCCGCGTTCCGCGCCCCGCGTGCGCGGGGTCACATCGAGAGGCGTTGAAAATTGCCGCCGTATCGTTATTTACGGCGGCGGCGAGCGCGTCCGCGTGAACCGCATCCGCTTCATCGCCGTACATGGCGTCATCTCAGCTTCGGGTCAGTGCGTGATTTCGTTCTTCAAAATGGAAGCTGTCCGGTGGACGTTGTTCGGTCTTGTCGGGCTGATCGTCGGCGCGGTTGTCGTGCTCTACGCCGGGTCGGCGTGGCGGCTTTCGCGTACGTACGAGGTGGCGCCCATCGTGCTCAACGCGCCGGCGCCTTCGGCCGAGAACGGCGATCGTCTGGCGACGCTTGTGGGGTGCAAGGGGTGCCACGGGACGAGCGGCGGCGTTCTGTTCGACGTGCCGATCGTCGCTCACTTGGTGACGCCCAACCTGTCGCGCGTCGCGCAAGAGTATAGCGACGCGGAGCTCGCACGCCTCATCCGCGCCGGCGTCAAGCGCGACGGCACGAGCGCGGTCGTCATGTCGACGGAGGCGCTCGCCTGGCTTGCCGACGACGATCTCGCCGACATCATCGCCTGGGTCCGTTCGTTGAAGCGCGTGCCGGATGCGGACGCTTCGTCGACGAGCTGGGGCCCCGGCGGGCGCTTGTTGATCTTGCTGGGGACGGCGCCGTTCAGCGCGGAAGAGGGGAAAGGCGCAACGCCGCCAGCCGCGCATCCGACCGCACCGCCGGTCGCGGTCGGCGACTATCTGACCCACGTCGTGTGCCGTGACTGCCACCGCCTGGATGTCGAGCACGAGGTCAAGCCCGGAACGATCGCGCCGCCGCTGCGCGCGATGGCGCAGGGCTATGACCTGGCGCAGTTCACACATCTCATGCGCACCGGCAAAGCGATCGGCGAACGCGATGTCGGGATGATGTCGGAGGTTGCGAAGAGCAATTTCACGCATTTCTCCGACGAAGAGATCGCGGCGATGCATGCGTTCCTCACGTCCGAGGAAGCGCCGGCGAAAACGCAGCCATAAAGAAGGCGGAAGCTTTCGCCTCCGCCTTTCGTCGTCCATCCCCTGCAGTTCGAAACCTACATGTTTATGTTCACGCGGCGGTTTTGCGGTTCGCGTACGCCGTCGGCGGTGGGGACCAGCGGTTCGCTTTCGCCTTTGCCGGAAACCGAGATCGCGCCGGCCGGGATGCCTTCGCTGCTCAGCGCGCCTTTGACCACGTTGGCGCGGCGCAGCGACAGGCCGTTGTTGTACGTGGCCGAGCCCGAGCGGTCGGCGTGGCCGACGACGCGCACGTTCGCGGCGCCGAATTGCTTGGCGGCTTCGGCGGCCTCGTGGATCACCTTCATCGCCTCGGCCACCAGGTTCGTTTTGTTGTGGCCGAAGAAGACGATGAATTCCTTCGGTGGCGCAGCGGGCTCCATCGGCGGGGGCGGGGGCGGCGGCGCCACGACTTCCATCTGTGGCTCCTCGCCCCACAGCGCGTAGCGGATGCCAATCGTCGCAGTGTGCTTGTGCACGGTGTCGTAACTGTCGTTGTGGAGGAAGCCCTCGCCGCCGTCGAACTCGGTGAACTCCGGACTCTCGGCGTTGAAGTAACGGTAGCCGACGAACAGATCCGTGGGCTGGTTGAGGTGATAGTTCAAGCTCGCCAGAAGCTGCCAGGCGAAGACCCAATCGGTGTCGTGGATGTTGACCGTGTGAAAGGCGTCGTTCTTGTAGTCGATGCGGTCGCCGCCGGCGCCGGCGCCGAAGGAGATGCCCCAACCGCCGAGATCGCAGTCGTAGACTAGATTCAGCATCTGGGAGAATTCGTTGAACTCGCCGGGGTCGGGAAAGACACCGCCTTTGCCGCTGAAGAACTTGTCGATGTCGTTGGCGCGATAGCCGAGCTCGAGTTCGGCGCGAAAGGCGCTCCACGAATAGCCCGCTGTCGCGAACCCGGCCCAGCCGGTCTTGAAGGTCGAGCCGCCCTGCCAACCGCCGAGCCACTCCGGATCGATGGTGTCGACGCCGGCGTCCGCGTCCTGGATCCAGTTCGCGCCGGCTTCGAGGCCGACATACCAACCGTGGAAAACCGCGGCGTTCGCCGGCGCGGCCAGCGCGAGCGCCGCGGCCGTGCCGATGAGCAGAGCTTTCGTCTTCATAATATGACCCCGATGCTTTCGGGCTCAGGCTTTGTCCGGTCGGATGACGCGGGCCGCCTAGCCTCGTTTTTGTTGCGATGCGCGGGACGCTATCTGATTCGCAAGTCGCGGCGCTGTCATGTGCAGGCAACAAAGCAATAGCAAAGCGCATTTTCCAACAGGGCTTTTCTGCGGGTTTCAAATTGTGCGTGCGGAAGAGGCATGGTGCATCTTTGTTCGGCGCGCCGTTGGGCGGACGAGCGAGCGCTGCTAGTGTCACCGCGCCAAGTTCGGCGTCATGCTTAGGAGAGAGACGATGACGCGTAAAATTGTGATGACCCTTTGCGCGGTCGCGTGTTTGATCGCGAGCGGCGCGATGGCGAAGACCGTCGTGCGCGGCGCGGGTGAAGGTTTCGTGCTCGCCAATGTCGCGCCGCCCGAGCCGGAAGAGCCGAAGGCTCCGCCTGCCGCGGCGCCCACCGACACGGCGCCGGCCAATGCGCCCTCGGATGCGCCAGCGGCAGCCGCGCCTGAAGTGCCGCCGGCCGCCGATGCTCAAGCCGGCACGCCGGACACGAACGCGAACGGTGATCAGCCGGCCTCGGGCACGCCGCCTTGGACGTGGATTGCGGTCGGCGTTGCGATCGTGGGCGCGCTGGGCTTCGGCCTGTGGTGGGGCCGCGGGCGCGGATAGCGTCAGCGAAATCCCGATCCCGCAGATGGACGGGGAAATCGCGCGCGGGGCGACAGACGACGGCATCTCGCTGGCGGCGTTCCGCCTCGTCAGGGACACGGATTTGCCCAAGCCCCAAGAGCACTGTGGCCGTGCGCTAATCGGGAAGTTCGTAGCGGATCGTCAGGCCTGCGACGTGGGCGTGCCAGTCGATGTCGACGGGGGCGGGCGGAGCAAGGCCGGTGGCGAGGGCGTTTTCGCCGGACATGTCGTAGTAGCGGTATTCGAGGCCGAAGCGCCAGCCGCCGCTCATGCCTTGTTCGACGCGCGCGCCGAAGACGCGGCCTTCGTGGATCGATCCGTCTTCGTCGAGCGTGCCGCCGGCGCCGGTCGTGCGTGCGTTCACCTCGCCCGTGGCGTAGCCCGCGGTCGCGGCGATCAGCGTGTCGCCGATGGCGAAGCCCGCGGAGATTTGCGCTTCGCCGATCCACGACAATTCGCCCTCGCAGCGCAAGGCCGGCGCGCAGAGTTCGGCAAAACCAAGATTGCTGTAGGAGAGGCGCGTTTCGCCTTCGATGACGAAGGCGCCGAATCTGACGCCGTAGCCGGCTTCGCCGCCGACGAGGATGCCGCCGTTGCCGCCGGCCGCGTCGACCGCGGACGGCAAGAATGTGCAGAAGCACCAATCGCCGCCGGCACCGAAGCCGTAGCTCGTTTGAAGGCCGAGATAGACGCCGGAAAAATCCGCGTTCGGCGCCGTCGCTCGCGCGGGTGCGGACCCCGATAGCGAGGCGCCGACGATGCACGCAACGAACAACAGGCGGTGCATGCACTTCCCCCAAAGAACGTACACCGCCACAAGCTTAACGCGGGGCGTCGTCGTCAGACAGCGCGGCGATAACGGGCGGCGGCGTTCGAGAAGCGGCGTTTTGCTTGGCGAAGGCACCGGTTCACTTGCATTGCGGCGTTGCTTGCAAGGCACAGCGGCGGGCCGGAGGCGATTGTTGACGTTGTAACGCTGAGGCGCGCGCAACGCACGGTTACCCTCATCGTCGGTGCATCTTGATTTTGTCACCGCAAGTGGGTGATGTGCGCCTCCACTTCATGCTCGATGGAGACATCTGGTGACGCGTACTGCTCGTCGGTCAGCTTCGATTGCCCTCGGTTTCGCCGTTCTGTTCTCGACCGCTTTGTTGCCCGCACGCGCGTCCGTCGCGGAAGATGCCAAGAAAATTTGTCTTGAGCGCTACAACGTCGAGAAGGCGGGCAACACGATTCCCGCCGGCATGCCGAAGGAAAAATACATGAAGCAGTGCACGACCAGCATCGTGCGCAACGCGGCGCTTGAGCAGGCCGCGGAGCAAGAGGCTTTGGCGCAGGGCGCCGGCGGGCAGGGCGGGCCGCTCATCACCGATCCCGCGAACACGCCGCGTTTCATGGCGAAGCCGGCGGCGCCGGCAAAGCCCGCGCCCGTGCCTTTCGGTCACTGAGGGCGCGTCGCGCTCTCAGGCTCGTCTGGCGTGCGGTAGTGCGCGTGGCAGGCGAGACACGCGCTCTTGACCGGCGCGATCAGCTTTGCCGCGTCGGTCTTTGAATTCTCTGCAAGCGCGCCGTCGAGTGCGGCAAGCGTGTTTTCGAGCGCGGCGCGCTTGGCATCGAAATCCGCACGGTTGGCAAAGATCGTCGACAGCGCGCGCGACGTCTTCACGCCGCGATCGCCGAGCGCGGTGCCGCGCGGGAAGAGATCGGAAAGACGCCCCGCCCCGGCGCGCGCGGCCGTGACCTTTGCTTTGGCGGTTTCGGCCGTTGCCTTGCCTTGCGCAAAGTTGCCGGCGGCGACCAGCGCGGCGATGAAGCTCTTCATCACGGCGACACGTTCGTTGACGACGCCTTGCGGATTTTCGGGCGGCGATTCTTGCGTCGCGCATGCGACAAGTGCGCTTGCGATGAAGCCTGCGACGAGCGCGCGGAGGGCAAAGCGAAACATGAACGACGATCCCCTTGGTCTGTCGCGATCCTAGCGGACGACGGCGTGTGGAGTCTGCGGTTCTCGCGTTCGAATCGCGATCCTTCACGCATATGTGCGAACGGTTGTGCCCGGCCGTCTCTGCATTTTCGCGACGGTAGAAGGCGCCAGGCTTTCGCCCGTAAAGTGAGTGTTGCGGGGGCGCGTGCGATTCTCGTTGGAGAACGGCGATGACACCGAAGTTCCTTGTGCTGGTGGTCGTGGCCCTCAGTCTGGTGGCGTGCGAGACGACCGGCATCAAAGCGCCGATCGCAACGCGCGTCGTGCGCATGGCGCCGATACCGGACGAACCGGAGGCGCGGTCGGCGAAGCCGCGCGTCCAGCCAGTTGCGGCATCGGCCAGTGCCGTACTGGCCGCGCCGCGCAAGCCGGCAACGGCGCTTGCGAAGACCACGACAGGTGAAACCACGATAGCCGCCGCAGCATCCGTGGAGGCCGCGCCTGTCGTGCCCGCTCCGTCGGACATTCTGCCGAGCGAACTGGCGCCGTCGGAGCCCGGACGAATCGAGGCGACGCCGGTGACGGCCGGCGGCGAGAAGCCGGCCGCGTCGGGATTCGAGATTTCCGCCATACCCGGGCTCATCAAAGCGATGATCGGCGGCATGCCGTTGTGGCTCATCGCCCTGATCGGCGCCGTGATCTTGGCCGCGCTCGCGTTGGGCATGTGGGGCGGACGCAAACCGCGCGATCCTTATTCCCACGCGGAGCCGGAAACGGCGTAAACTACGGCTTGGGGTCGCAGCAGCCGCGCAGCAAGCCTTTACCGTCCTCAAGCAAGAGGCCGTAGGCCAGCGGCTCCTCGCCGTCGTTGTCGCTGCAGGACTGTTGACCCTCGTCGAAGATCAGCGCGTGGCGGACTTTACCGTTGAAGATCACGCGCCACGTCGTCGGGCGCTGCATCGCGTGGCCGATGCTTTTGTCATCCGGTCTTCCTATACGCGCGACTTGCGGCCTTCCCAAAACGGCTTCCTGAGTTCGCGCTTCAGGATCTTGCCTGAACCCGTGCGCGGGATTTCAGTCAGGAAGGAGTAGGAGCGCGGGACTTTGTAGCCGGCGAGGTGTTGTCTTGCGAAAGCGGCGATCTGGTCCTTCGACAGGTTCGCGCCGGGGCGGATGACGAGGATGGCGTGGACGGCCTCACCCCATTCTTCGTCGGGGATGCCGAAGACGGCGACGTCGTTGATGTCGGGATGGCTCTCCAAGGCCGCTTCGATTTCGGCGGGGTAGATGTTCACGCCGCCGGAGATGATCATGTCCTTCTTGCGATCGCAGATGTAGTAGAAGCCGTCTTCGTCGAAATAGGCGATGTCGCCGACGGTCTGCAGGTCCTGCCTGCGGTCGGCCATGAATTTGTCGTGCGCCTTGTGATAGGTCGAGAACATGTTGGCCGAGCGCACGTAGAGTTCGCCTTCGGTGTTGGGCGTCGTGACGGCGTTGCCGCTTTCGTCGAAGAGCGTGATCTCCACGCCCGGCGCGGGGCGGCCGCACGAGCCGGGCTTTGCCAACTGGTGTTCGGGGCGCAGCACGGTGTTCACGCCGAGTTCGGTCGAGCCGTAAACCTCGAACAATGAGTTTTTCGGGAATTTCGAGAGGTAGAGTTCCTTGAGCGCGAACGACCACGGCGCCGCGTTCGCGACCATGCGCGCCATCGACGAGACGTCGTAGCGGCGGAAGATTTCGCCGGAGAGTTGACAGATGCGCCGGATCGGCGTGGGCGCGGCAAACGTCGTCGTCACGCGATAGGTCTCGACGAGGCGCAGCCAATCTTCCTCGTCGAATTTGTGCTGCAGCACGGCGGTGTTGCCGAGGCGGTGCGCGGTCGCCAAGAAGCCGCCGGGCCCGGAGTGATAGAGCGGGCCGGTCGTGATGTAGATGTCGGTCGGCACGTAACCAATCTCGGCCCACAGCAGCGCCGACTGCGCCGGGTTCCCGAGCGAGGAGCGCACAGCGCCCTTCGGTTTGCCGGTGGTGCCCGACGTGTAGATCATCGTCATCGGTTCGAGCGGCGGGCCCTCGAGTTCGACAGGCGTCGGTGCACGCTGGCCAAGAAGCGGTTCGACGCGCGTTTGTCCCGAGGCTGCGGTGCCGTCGAAGATCAGGATTTCGCGCACCTTCGGCGTGTCGTTCCTGATCTTGGCGAAGAAGTCGGCGAACTCCGCGTCGGCAAAGACGATCACCGCGTCGGAATTGTCGACGACGTAGGTCGCTTCCTCGGCCGTCAGGCGATAGTTGAGCGGCACGCCGACGGCGCCGATCTTGCGCACCGCGTTGGACATGGCGACGAGCCAGCAGGAATTCTGGCCGCAACTGACGATGCGATCCTTGGGCTTGACGCCGAGATCGATCAGAAGGCGCGCGAGGCGGTTCGCGGTCGCCTCAAGTTCGGCAAAAGTCCATTTGACGGTGCGACCGCCGGGACGGTCGTCGACGAGCGCGACCTTGGCGCCGAGTTGCGCGGCAAGGTCGGTGAGGATGTCGGCCATGACTTGCGTTTGCTCTCTTATCTCAATGGCGTGGCGGCAATGGCGATAGCGCCACTCTCGCCGAGAGCGAGGCGGAATTGCAATGAGGGGCGCCAGCGCTGCTAGGCGTCCGGCAGAGGCGGCCGATCCGCCAGCAGCGAGGGCGGCGCTTCAGGCTTTCTGCCGGACGACCGCCAGCGGGCAATGCTCCCGCTGAGCGCGTCGAACCAGGTGTCGTCGCCGCCCCCGGGGTAAGTTCCTTGCTGTAGTTGCGACAACTGAATCCCGGACAATTGCACGTGCGGGCGCTCGAAGCTGAGCGTCTCCAGCCCAATCGCCTGCGCCACAAGTGTCATGCGGTCCCACCAGGCGCGCTTTGGACCGGCGTCGCTCCACTCCCATTTGTTGTCGACGAAGAGCACGAGGTCGGCTGCGAGACCATATTGATGATACGATTCCCAGGGCTTGGCCTTGGTCACGATCTTTCCCGCGTCTGTACGGCCCTGCGCATAGAGATCGGCCTGACGCTCGGGGGCGCGGAAAGCTTCGAACACGCGAAATGGGATGTTTTCTTTGTTTAGTTGGGCGACAGTTTTGTCGACACGATCGCGAACGATCGGGTGAAGTTTGGTCATGTCCCGGTCGCGCGTCAGCGGGTTGGCCGACGGAGCGCTCGATGGCTGGACCGCGGGGGGCGGCAAAGCCCCGCCACCACTGACCGGTGCCAGATATTTTCCCGCGGCAAAACCGGTAAACGCATTCCACGTGATGCGCAACCAGCCGTCCGCGGTGGCGCCTTCGGTCACGCTGACGAACGTATCGCGCGGCATCACGGCGATGACCGCGGCGTTGCTCGCAGGGGCGGTGCGCAGGTTCAAGCCGCCTGCTTTGACTTGGTAGATCGCGTCCGACATCGGCCTACCCCTTGGTGTTGAAGTTGTCGATTTGCTGACGCAGGAGCGCGAGAGCCGAGCGCCAGGTCTCAAGTTGTTCGCGCGCGGACTTGAGCGATTGCCTGGTGGATGCTTCCTTGATCTTGCGGACGTCGTCTTTCGTTTCGGCAGCGAGGCCAGCGAGCAACTCCTTGGCTTCCGCGAGGTTCTTCTCGGCGCCCGCTTTTGCGCTCTCTACGTTCTTGCGTGAGGTCGCCATGGCGGCCAACAATCCGTCGAGCCTTTCCTTTTCCGCCGCTTCTTCGGGCGCAGGTTCAGCCTTCGCGCTTTCATGCCCGGCAATCGCGGCCGTCGTTTCCTCGGCAAGCTTGTTCAAGGCGTCCGACAGGTGCTTTTGCTCGCTGTTCAAATCGGGGTCCAATGGAGGCAGCGCTTTGACGCCTGAATCCCGATAGCCCTCCGCAACGCTACGGCTGCCAAAGTAGAAGCCGATCACCGTCGTTAAGAGCGTGATGATGGCAGTCAGGATTTGGTTCGAAAGCTCGAAGAACTCCCTGGGCGGTTTGGGCGAGGTGGACGGGAAAAGCTGGATTCTTGCGGGGCGCCCCGCTTTGCCGGCAGCGCTGTCGGGCGCCTCGCCGGTGTCCAGAACAACGAAGAAGAAACCCTGCTCGCGGAGCCGATCGGTTTCGCGGTTGAATTCCTCCAGGGTGTTGAACTGAAACTCTATGACGTTGCCATTTTGGCTGAGGTTGGGCGCGTCGCCCGATTTGTACATCGTGATGAACGGCAACCCGAAGACAACGAAAAGCACCATAATGCCGATGGCGAGAAGCGCGCGAATTGAGCCGGGCGGCAGGCCGAACGATTCAAGTGCGTTGTTGAGGCGCAGCCCCGTGAACACGATGGATGTCAAGGTCAGCGTCGCAGCGACGCACGCGAGCAGGGCGATGAACCAAAGCGCGGAGCCCATCGCGCCCTCGGCCGGATGGCTCAGCAGAGTCCAAACGACCGCGACGGAGCCGAGCAACAGGAGCCCGGCGCCGCCCGCGACATAGGCGCGGCGGGAGTTCAGGCGCGTTTGGAATATCTTGAAGGATACACCATCGCCGACAGGCGGGTCGTCTGACATTGGGCGACCGGCGCTATGGTAGTTGGACTAGCGAGCCAGTGGTCGCCATCACAGTAAACCACGCGTTCGCTTGAGGTTCATCGATAACCTCGGAGTCGGCGCCCGATCTGCGTATGAGCACAAACTCCCCCGGCCCCGCAACAGCCACGGAATAACCCAGCGTGCGCAAACGCGTCGCCTCCACCGTTGCTTCCTGGCCTGTTTTGTGGGCGCTGACAATCAATTGTGCCACAGAAATTATCCCTTCTTGGTCGCTTCTTTGAGGGCATCGAGTCCGCTTTGCAGTGCCGGTGGGCTCACCGATCTAAGCTGATCTTCCAGGTTCGCCGCGCAAGCGGCAGGCGCTAGGGCTGGTTCTTTCGGGCAGGCCTGATCTACGAGGACGCCGTCTGGCCCGATGCCCTTCTTCAGCGCGGCTAGAGCTCCTGGGAGCTGTTCGGGTGTGAGCGTTTTGACGATGCCGCTGATTTGATTCACCAGGGGCGGAATTTGCGCCGCTTGGTCGATTCCCTGCTGGACCGATACCTTGTCGGAGAACAGGGCGGCCACCGCGTTGTTGCCGGTCTTGCCTGCTTCCTCTGCTGCGTCGCCTACAGCAACAGTGGGCGCTCCGGCCACCGCAAGTGCTTGCGCGGCAATGCCCGTGGCAAAGAACTGGGCAACGCTTCCTCCCGCCTTGCCAGTGCTCGAGTCGGCGTTGAAAGTCGAGCCAAAGCTTGCGAACACTGAATACGCGTCCACCGCGTGCACGTCTTTGCCGCTTCGCTCACCGATGAGAACGCAGGAGTCGTGCTGCCACTCCGCATTACCGGCGACATTCGGTCCGATGGTGCAGGGGACCAGCTTTCCGTTCGCGTCTTCTTTGTCGTTCGCGACCAGCGGCATGATCACCGCTTCCTGGCGTTGATAGCCAATCGATACGTTCGGCGTTTTGCTTGCGTCGGTGCCGACGTTGATCCCCAGGTTCGTGTTCGTGCCGAAGAGGAGCGTGTTCGAATGACGGGGCATCTCGCAGGCGGTGAGGCCGGCGGTGCAGGCTAGGGCGCCTGCGAGTTTGAGAAGTCCGCTATGCATGGCGTTTTGTCTCCCAGATTTTTGAGCATGCTGACGGCGTGTTCCGCGTCTTGCGCGGACCAGACGATGATGGAGATTTGACAGGTGGACGGGTCGGCTTTCACCCACTGCTCGTCACGCCAGCCGAGAAAGGCCGAGCCGTCCCAGCCTGCACCGAGCGTGCGTACCCTCGCGGCCTGAAGCGGGCCGGTAACCGGAACGGATTCTACATCGACGATCCCAAAGTAAGTCGTGCCGCAAGGGTCCGAACCGTCACCGGGCGAAACGGCGGCGCACGCAGAGAGTGTTAAAGCAAGTGCACTGCAACAGATGTAATGAATCTTCCGCACTTGTTTTCCTGCGCATCGAGTCCGCTTTTATCTCTTACTTTTTTTCTTATATTTGTTAATGCAGATTCTCACATATTAAGTGCTTCTTTTTTTGTTCTTACGCGGTACCTCGAATGGTTTCGCGCTATGCGGGCAGTACTGAGGCCTACTTTGCAGCGCAGGCGTGTGCTCTCCCTCGCAGGTGGTGAAGAGCGCTCGCGTCGAATGCCATTCGGCGTTGGGGCGCGCTTGCAGTTAAGGCGGTGGGAAGTCCCGGCCGAGGTCGGAATAGGGGCAGCCGATCGCTCGCGTATCTTGACGGCGTGACGAAGATTGCAACCAGCGAGTGTCGCCGAGGGCCTGTGGAAAACGCAAAGAGGGAGCGTGGGCGCGACAAGTGATTTGTGCGTTGCGAGCCCCAAGCGTAGCGTCCGCTCCATGTCCGGTGGGCGCGTTCGGGCTCTTTGTGAGCCGCCCCACCTCACACTTGTAGGCTTTCGAGCGAAACGCTCGCGTCAATCGTCAACCCGAACATTTGGAGATGAAGCGATGATCTATTCAACGCTGTCGTTCCTGGTCGCGCCCGGCAAGAATCTCGAGGCGAACGAGTATTTTCATACCGTCGTGCGGCAAGTGAAGAAACTGACCGGCACCGAAGTGCGCATTCTCGCGCAACTCGGCGGCCCGATGGGGCATTTCGTGCTGTCGAGCACGTATGACTCGCTCGGTGAATGGGACCAGACGCGCACGAAGATTCAAAACGACGTTCCCTTCCAGAAGCTGATCGCGCAAGCGGGCAACGACGGGCTCTTTATTCCCGGCTCGGTCAAGTCGTCGATCTGGCAACAGCTGCAGTGATCTGACGCGCGGAGCCGCCGCATCGGCGGCTCCGTCGCGCGTCGCTCAGGGCTTGTCGACACCAATCATCCAGGTTTTGACTTCGTAGGCGATGATGCCGGGTTTTGCGGCCGGGTCTTCGGCGAGAAGTTTCGTCAAGTCTTCGGCGGCGATGTCCTTGGCGGCGATGCCGATGCTGCCGTCCAGACGACGCGGGTTTCCGGGCGCGTCGCGGGCTTTTCGCCGACGGGCGCGAAATGGATCGCAACCGCCGCGCACAGGGCAACGACCAGCACCAGCACAACGCGCAACATCGAACCGCTCTCGAATTTATTGGTAAGTTTGTGCTTACGTCCATTTTGCCGGCGAAGCAAGAGACGTGTGCGGCGCCGTCGGTTCACGTGTTCGGGCGCGCGCGGACATCTCATTCACTCGCTTGGCGGCCGTTGCAGCGCGTCGCGAAGCCGTTTGCCTCGCGCCCCCGCTTGCTGCGCCGCGCGCACAGAGCGACAATCGGTGCGCCCTCCAAGGTGCGGGTTCGACATGGGCAAATCGGCGGCCGTGTGCGCGATCGACGACGACCAGTTGGTGCGCCGGACGATTTGCAACGCGTTGGAGGCGGCGGGCTTTCTGACGGTCGAGGCGGAAGACGGAATCGCGGGTCTGAACGTGATCGAACGGACGCAGGCGAGCGTCGCGGTGATCGACATCGTCATGCCGACCCGCGAAGGTCTCGATGTCATCGTCGATGCGACGCGGCGATTTCCGGCGTTGAAAATTCTCGCGGCCTCGGGCGGCGGGCGCGCGACGCCCACGGACTATCTCGAGATTGCATTGCAGCTGGGCGCGCATGACGCGCTCGCCAAACCGTTCCGCAACACGGAATTGGTGAGGAAAGTCACACGGCTGGCTTGACGATCCGGCGGTCAAGCGCGGCGTCGGCGTACCGATCCTAGACGTCTACTCTGGTAGTCTTCCGTTCGATTGTTGTGAAAGCTGGCAATGACTTGCTGCAATCGCGCACGGGTGGCAGACTTGAAAGAACAGTCACTTTCGCGCATCTCGGCACGGATACGACAGCATGGGTAAGGCAATAACCGTTTGCGTCATCGACGACGACCACCTCGTGCGCCGAACGATGTGCGAGGCGCTGGAAAGCGCGGGCTTCGCGACGGTCGAGGCGGGAGACGGAAATGAAGGGCTGAAGCGGATCGAAAGCAGCAAAGCCAATGTCGCCGTGATCGACATCATCATGCCGAGCCGGGAGGGCCTGGACGTCATCGTCGAGGCGACGCGCCGCTTTCCACAACTTAAAATCCTTGCGATTTCGGGCGGCGGGCAGATGGGGCCGACGGACTATCTCGAACTCGCGCGTCAGCTTGGCGCGCACGACACGCTGGCCAAGCCGTTCCGGAACGCCGACTTCGTCGAGAAAGTCAGGCGCCTGGTGTGAGCGGGCGACGCGCGGGCGACGGCTCGCGCCGAATCTCCTGCGCCTTCGAATTCGTGTGCTGATTGTTTTTGGATGGCGCGGCACGGTATCTTGTGAACGCGGAGGGAACGATGACGATGCGCATTCTGGGTGTTGCGGTGTTGTGCTTGGGCCTTACCGGGTGCTTCACGAGTCCGAAGGCGCTGATCGAGTCGGCGCAGGCGGAGTTTCCGGTGACCGCACCGATGGAGATCGGCGATTTGCACGCGGACGGAACGTCGAGCCTGCGCCGGCTCGAGAAGCAGGACGGCGTCTATGTCTTGGTCGATCCCAACGGGACGAAAGACGGCAAGCCGGCGCGCGAGGTCAAACACCGCTTCGTCGTGCGCGGCATCGGCGACGGGCTCTTCGTGGTGCAGCGCTTTCCCGACAGCGGCGCGCTTCAATGTCCGTGCACGTTCGGGCTTCTCGAGATGAAGGACCGGCGCGTCGCGGTCTTTGATTTCGACAATTTCGGATCGGCACCGCAATTGAACGAGGACGAGATGGTGCGCTTCGGCGTTACGGTCGAGAGCGGCAGCTATCAGCTTTCCTCGTTCGAGAAGACGGCGGCGCTGTTCCGCCTGCTGCTCGAAAGGCCGCGCCCGGACGACGTCTATCAGCTGAAGTGACGGGGGACGTTCGGACGGTCGTGGCGAGGCTGGCGCGGATCTATAAGCCCGCGCCCGTGCTCAGCGATCCGCTGGACATCGTCTTGTGGGACAACATCGGTTACCTGATCGACGACGCGCGGCGAGCGACGCTCTTTGCGGAGTTCGAGGCGCGCGTGGGTCTGAGTGCGGCGGCGATCGCACGGGCGCCGCGGGCCGTGCTGCTCGATATCGCCAAGCGCGGCGGGATGAATCCCGAAACGCGCATCGAACGCTGGAAGGCGATCGCCAAGATCGTCGCGACCGAAGCCGAGGGCGATCTTCGCGCCGCGCTCAAAGCTCGGCCGACGGCGAAAGCGCGGGCGCTGCTCAAGAAATTTCCGGCGATCGGCGATCCGGGCACGGACAAGGTGCTGTTGTTTTCGGGCCTCGATGTGCGACCGGCGCTCGAGTCGAACGGCGTGCGCACGATGCTGCGCCTCGGGCTCTGCGCGGAAGGGCGTTCCTACGGCGCGACGTACAAGGCGGCCGTCGCGGCGCTCGGCGCGGGCGGAGTGCCGACGAAGACGTGGCTCGTCACCGCCTACTCAATCTTGCGCGCGCACGGGCAGGCGTTGTGCAAGCGCGCCGCGCCGTTGTGCGTGTCGTGCCCGCTCGATTCCCTGTGCGGGCACGTGCGGATCAAAGCAGCGTTTTGACCTGTGCTTGCGGGCGCAAAAAAGAAGGGGCGGAGGTTTGGCTCCGCCCCCAACCCCATCCCCCCGGATGCGGGCGCTGGCTACTGCAGATTGATGTGCGCGCGGCGGTTTTGTGGTTCCTTCACGCCGTCGCCGGTTTGGACCATGAGCTCCGTCTCGCCCTTGCCGGTCGCCGAGATCGAGCCTTCGGCGATGCCCTTGCCGACGAGGTTCGTCTTGGCGGCGTTGGCACGGCATTCGGAGAGCTTCTGATTGTACTTGTTTGAGCCGGACGTGTCGGTGTGGCCGACGATCTGGATCGAGGCCGAGCCCGATTGCTTGGCCGCCGACGCGGCTTCGCTCAGCACGTTGTCGGCTTCGGCGGTGATGTTGCACTTGTTGAAGCCGAAGAAAATGATGAACTGCGTCGCCACGGGCGGTGGCGGCGGTGGCGGCGGCGGCGGCGCGACCATGGGTTCGGGCGCGGGCTCGGGTGCGCCAAATGCATAGCGCAAGCCGATCGTTGCGGTGTGCTTCGTCACATCGTCGAGCGCGAAATTCTGCGTGCCGGG